>CAYHYK010000011.1:0-8878 GCA_964360985.1 Candidatus Woesearchaeota archaeon
TGAATGCAAGTAATTATACTATTAATAATGGAATAGAGGGACAGGAGCAATTATACTTATGTTTGAGATATGCTGGATCTGAATTGACACAACAAGCTTATTCTACTAGATCAAGAGGATCATGGACTATTAGAATACTTTTAGCAGTTTTCGTCCCTAGTGCATTTGGAAGAAGAAGAAAAGAGATTGAGAAAGATAACTTGGTTGTTTCTCTTAACTTAATCTACAGTGAAACGGTGAATAATTATTCTAAAGAAAAGGCGGAAATAATAAAGAGTTTGACTGATGAAATAAGAAAGAAATATAGAATAAATAATGAACAGATATCTGAATTAATAGATGCTAAGAAAGAAGTTAGTGTGCCGTTGAGCATATTCTCCAGTAAAGTCGGTGGATTGGAGATTGTTACTAAATATCTGAAAGAGAATTTTGGAATGAAATATAGTGAAATTGGAAAGATATTGGATAGGGATGAGAGGACAATATGGAATGCTTATAATAAAGCTAAGAAAAAGCAAAATGAAGCTATAGAAGTAAAGAAGAATGACTTATTAGTTCCATTATCTATATTTGAAAATAATAAAGAATTTACCGTCTTAGAATCTATAATTGTTTATTTGAAAAATAAAGGGATGAAGTATAGTGAAATTGGAAAGATATTGGATAGGGATCAAAGAAATGTACGTACTATATACTCCCGAGCCGTTATAAAATCAAACAATAAAGTTTAAAAATAGAAATTACATTATACTTGCACAAAAAAGAAGAGATATGGTGAGGAAAATTTTTATTTTTGGGATTGTTAGTTTGCTTTTAGTCTTGACTGTTAGTTCTTTTGCTTCTGCGGGATTGTTTGATTGGATTAAGAAAACCATAACTGGAGAGGCAACTAAACCTGTGGATATTAATATTACTGTTGGTGCTGGAGGAGGAAGTCCGCCTAATATTACAAGTATATTTAATAATTCGGCGATAGGAATGGCATTGAATGAAGGTCCGTCTAATACCAATTTTACAATTAATTTTTCTGTTATTGATATTGATGGAGTGGGGAATATAAATTCAGCTACCGCGACGATTAATTTGACAAAGTCTGGAGAGACAACAAGATATAATTGGACATGTGATCAATATGAATCTTCTGGAACTAGTGCTAATTATACATGTCAGGTAATGATGTGGTGGTGGGATGGATCTGGGACTTGGACTGTTAATGCTACTATATTAGATAATAATGCTAATAAGGCTACGAATGATACAAAGACTTTCCAGGTTTCTGAGACTACTGGTTTTGTACAATCTCCAGGAAACTTGACATTCTCCACTATTACTGCTGGGTCATCCAATAATACTGCTAGCAACGATCCATTGCTGTTGAATAATACGGGAAATAAAGATATTGCGCAGACTAGTATTTCTGTGAATGCAACAAATCTAGTTGGAGAGGCTACTTCAAGCCTGGCATTGTATTCGGGTAATTTCTCCGTTGGAAATAGTTCAGGGTCTAGTGCAGAGTGTGCTGCTGCCACTTCTACATTGATGAATTATACTGTTTCTGGAGGTTCTTTTGTTAATGTTACTCTTGCTGTTATGAATGCAAGTAATTATACTATTAATAATGGAATAGAGGGACAGGAGCAATTATATTTCTGTTTGAGATATGCTGGATCTGAATTGACACAACAAGCTTATTCTACAAGAAGCCAGGGTTCTTGGACAGTACAGATATTGACATCTTTGGGATTGATTAGGAAAAATTTATATCTACAGGATAGATTGGAGAGTTGGAAATGAAAAAGATAATTTTAGGATTGAATATATTGTTAAGTATGATTTTGATTAGTAGTTTTGCTTTAGCATTTGCTGTTTCGGTTCCTCCTTTGCAAGAAGGCGAAGGCGGAAGTAAACTGATTTATATGATGCCTGGAGAGGAATATGGATTGGGCTTTACCTTACAGAATGGAGGTGGAGCAACTAGTGATGTGGAAGTGGTAGTGGATATAATTCAAGGAGATGACATAATGGATATTGTGGGTTCTAAGAATTATAATGTTCCTGCTGGAGGCAGGGTGGAAGTAAATACTATGATAACTATTCCTTCAGATTATCCGTTGGGGAATAGTTATGATGTTGTTGTTGCTTTTACAACTGAAGGTGCGCCTGGAGGATTTAGTTTTGGAAGTAGGATTGAACAGAGATTTAAGGTTATATTGGGCAAGGATGTAAATGCTAAAGTTCCAGAACTTGCTCCTGAAAATGAGGAAGGTACTCGGGTTATACCTACATATGATTCTGCTAAGCCTAATATGAATATAGTAGTTTTGAGTGCAGTTATTGTGATTATAATATTGGCGATTATATTCTTTTTAGTTTTGAGAAAGAAAAAAAGAAAGTGATTGGTGAAATTTAAATATAGATATATGTTAGTCTGTATATGAAGAGGTTTGTTAGTTGTTTTGTCTTGGTATTAGTTTTATTTATTATTGGAAGTTCTTCGGCTAAAATAACAGGTGAGACAATTACTGGAGAGGCTATAACTGGAAGTGCTACTCAATCTGTTGGATTAAATATTACCGTACTTAGTCCTGTTCCGGAGATTACTCTTCATAACCCTAAGAATCATACTTATTTTAATAATATTTCTATGTTGTTAAATTTTACTGCTACAAATGCAAGAACCGTATGGTATAATTTAGATCATTCTGCTAATAATACTGTAACAACATTTATCTACTTTAATAGTTCTAGTGGAGGACATACTCTTTACTTATTTGCCAATAATAGCAATGGGACTGTAGTTTCTAAAAATGTTTCATTTAGTATTAATAATGGCTTCTTTAATATTTCTTTTGGGAACTTCAGCGGATCTAAAAAAGGAAATTCGAGTAATTTTAACATTTATTCATTTGAAGATCTGCAAAATTTATCGGAAGTTATTTTTGAAAATACTGATCATGGGAGAATATTTTTCAAAGAAGCTATAAACTTTTCTGTTGATTCTAATGCCAGTGATTTTTTTCTTAATATAGATAAATATCTAAATATTTCCTCAAACAGGATAGAGATAGATTCTAGATTTTTGAGTAATTTCAATGAATCTGCAACTTTGACTTTGTATAATCTTTCTTTAACTGATCCTGTAATAAAAATTGACGGTTCTGATTGTCCTTCAACAATATGTACTGAACAGAGTTATTCTGGGGGAAACTTAATATTTAATGTGGCTCATTTTACTGCTTACTATGCTGAAGAATATACCGAGGTTAGTTCTTCTCCTTCAACTAGTGGAGGATCTAGTGGTAGTGGGGGCAGCGGGATATATTATGAAAAAGTGTTAAATAAATCTTTCTCGATTGATAGAGAAAGAATAAGTTTGGCCTTGAAGAATGGGGAAACTGAGAGCGAAAAAATAACAATAAAAAATAATTTGAATAAAAGAATAAGTTTTTCTATGTCATTACCTTCTGAGATCTTTTTTGTTATTCGAGAAAAGAAGTTTGACCTTGAAGCTGGCGAATCAAGAGAAATTATAATTGACTTTTTTGCTAATGAAGATTTAGAACCTGATATTTATACTGGAAAAATAATAATCAAGGGGGATAATGAAGAAAAAGAAGTTTTAGTCGCTTTGGAAATTGAGTCTAATGGTGCTTTATTTGATGTAGAAGTGAAAGTGCCGGATGAATTTTTAGCTATAACTAATGAAGAGGATATTGTAGCGAATATCAGACTATTTGAAGTTGAAAGTGTTGGCAAAGTCGATGTAGAAGTTTTTTATAGAATAATTGATTCTAATGGGAAAACTGTATATTCTGCTTCGGAGAGTTTGGCTGTTGAAGGCCAGATAAACTACATAAAACTTTTTGATATCCCTGGTGAAATTGATGCAGGAGTATATAATCTGTATATAAAAGTCCGCTATGGAGATAATTCCGCCAGTGCCAGCAAGCAGTTTTTAATAATTAAAAAAGATAAAAATTTAGTTGAGAGAGTTAATTTTAATAAATTTATCTTAATTTTAATAGTATCATTATTAATAATTTTAATTTTGGCCGCGATTTATATAATGATTAGATTGTCAAATATAACCAAGAAAATAAAAAACATTAAATATTATAGAAATTATAAAAATGGGGAGAGATAAGAAAATGTTCAAAAATAAAAAAATCTATAGGGGCATGATAATAACGGTATTTTGTTTGCTGTTTATTCTGCTGATTTTAAATTTTACATTTATTAAATCCTATTTTGAGAAAATGCCCTCTGATTTTTATTATAAGGCAGAGATATTTTCTTTGGACAATTTTTATAATGTAGAAGAGGGAAATTTTATTGGGTCTCAAATTTCCAAGAGCAAATTTTATTATGAAACTATTTTGAATGAGGAAGATGTCCTTATTATAAAGAATGTTTTTGAGGTTAGACAAATTACAGGCGATAAGATTTTCTATATAGAAAGACTATATGGAATAGACAGAGCTACTGGCAGACATATTGATGGTTATGGTGATAAGAATAGAGAAGGATATTTATTTGCTCCAAAAAGATTGAACAAGGAAGACAGTTTTATCTATTGGCATGTTAATTATGATTCTCCGGCTAGGATGATCTTTCAAAATCAGGAATACCTCTATGGATTGAAGACTTATAGATATAGTGCGGACTATAACTCTGATCAGACTGAAAATTTAATTCATTTACCGTTAGTTGGAAAAGAAAGAGGAATAGAATTGGATATTCATTTAGAGATATGGATAGAGCCTATAACAGGAAGGCTAATAAAATATGAAGACAATACTATTGCCCATTATTATGATCTCAAAACAAAGCAAAGAATTCATCCTTGGAATAAATTCAGCAATAGGTATAGAGAAGATAGTGTTAAAGTGCAGGTGAGGATTGCTGAAAGAGAGAAGAAAATATTTATATTTCTTGATTTTATTATTCCTATCACTTTGGCATTGGCCTTATTAACTTTGATATTTTTATATTTGAGAAGTTTAAAAAAACTTCTTTGAAGAAAAATAATCCATCCGAAAAGTCTAAATCAAAGTTTTGGAGATTTGTAATTTTAATATTTTTTATAATGATTATTTTTGCTGTTATTATCTTAATATATCTGATGGCGAATAATGGAAAAAATGAAGAGATCCTGATTGGGATATCTCCTTTCATCAATGGTTCAGAATATAATGAAAATATTCAAGGTTTTAAAGATGGTTTGGCTGAAGAGGGATATATAGATGGAGAAAATATAAGATATATTGAAGAAAATCCAGAAGGAAATATGGAAAAACAGTTCAAAATTGTCGATTCTTTTGTTAAAAATGAAGCTGATTTAATTTATACTCTAACTACCACTGGAACTCTTGCTGCACATAACATTGTGCCCAATGAAATTCCGATGGTTTTTTCCATAGTTCTTTATCCTGTTGAGGCAGGTTTAATTAAATCTTTTGAAAGTTCTGGAAACCATCATGTTGGAACTAGTAAATACATAAGCTCTGCTAAACAATATGAATTGTTTGAGAAAATATATCCTGATGCTAAAAGAATTGCGTTTGTGCATAGAAGAGGTGAAACTAATTCTATAATCCAATATAGGGAATTTAAGACCTTGTTTAATAGCAAAGGTATAGAGATATTAGATATAGAGGCGTATGATCTTAGGAACATGAGAAAACAATTGGAGGAAAATATTGATTCAGTTGATGCCTTATATTCTTCATGTGATACATTAATACAGTCTGGCGGGGAAGATATAGTGATCGAGTTTGGAAAGAAATATAAAATACCTGTTTTCACATGCAACAGAGATGGAGTTTTAAAAGGAGCATTGATGGGAGTTGTTGCTGATACTTATGAAATGGGTAAATCTGCTGGAAAGAAAGCTGGGAGGATATTAAAAGGGGCTAAACCTTCTTCAATTCCTAGTGAACTGCCTAAAGAAAATATTTTTATAAATTTGAATACTGCCAATGAATTAGGTCTTCAAATTCCTGAAGATTTAATAAAAGAGGCTGAAAGAGTGGTTGATTAAAATACTAAGTTACTTAGTAAGTTATTTAGTTAATAAGAAAGGTTTTTATACTATATTTGTTATTGTTGGTGAAGAGATGAAAAAATATTTACTTTTGATAGAGGATGAAGATTTATGGAAGAAATTCAAAGAATGTATTGACGAAGATATCAATACTGAAATTTTTGAATTAATTAAGGATAAAGTTAAGAATAGAGGAGAGAGGCGAAAGTGAATATAATTAATCAAAAAAGAGGGCAAATGACTATGTTTATTATAGTGACTATAGTGATTGTGGTTTCAATAGTGTTATATTTCTCTGTGAGAGGACAACTAGGGATAGAAAATATACCTAGTGAATTAAAACCTGTGTTCGATTATTATGAAACGTGTATACAAGATGAAACTATGGTGGCTTTAGGAATTATAGGAACTCAAGGAGGATATATTAATACTCCTGAATATCTGCCTGGAAGTGAATATGCTCCTTTTTCTTCTCAGTTTAACTTCTTAGGATTTCCAGTGCCCTACTGGAATTATGTTTCTGCAAATGGACTAGTAAAAGAGCAAATCCCTAGTAAAACAACAATGGAAAGTGAAATTGCAGATTACATTAAGGAAAATTTAGTAGATTGTGATTTTAGTTCATATTACGTACAGGGTTTTGAAATAGAGAGCAAACCTGCCGAAGTTGATGTTGAGGTATCTCTTAATAGAATAAATGTTAAAGTTGATTCAGATTTGATAGTAAGTAAAGAAGGAAGCATGGCTAGTAAAAGCGAACATAATGTTGAGGTTAATAGCAAACTAGGTAAATTTTATGAGTTGGCAAGAAAAATATATCAAAAACAGAAAGAGGATGCCGTGTTTGAAAACTATGCAATAGATGTTTTAAGATTATATGCTCCTGTAGATGGTGTTGAAATAAGCTGTTCTGGAAAAATATGGAAAACTCAAGAAGTACTTGATTCTATAAAGAGAGGGTTAGAAGCAAACATGGCTTCGATAAAATTTAAGGGAAATTATTATAATTTGAATGATAAGAAAGATGAATATTATTTAGTCGATATAGGGGAAGATGTTGATGAAAACATTAATTTGATATATTCAAGAAATATGCCTACAAAAATAGAAATAAATGGAGAAGGTATAGATGAAAACTTAATGATTGCCTCTCCTGTTGGAACTGAAGAGGGACTTGGAATTATGGGATTCTGTTATGCTCCTTATCATTTTGTTTATGATTTGAGTTTCCCTGTTTTAGTTCAAATATACGAGGGAGACGAATTATTCCAATTCCCTATTGTAAATATAATTGATAAAAATGTTGCCAGAGAAAGAATATTCTCTGAAATTGAAACTGAAGAAGAGGAATTTGATTTTTGTGAATTCAATACTCAGGATGTTACAATAAACCTTTATGATGTTAATCTGGAGAGAGTTAATGCTAATTTAAGCTATCAATGTTTTAACCAGAGATGCAATTTGGGAGAAAGCCAGGATGGAGTTTTTGAAGGCAAAGTTCCTTCTTGTTTAAATGGAGAATTGATTGTTAAAAATGAGAAATTTGCTGAAAAGAGAGAAACATTTTCAAGTAATAAGGATAGAGTCTTTGATGTAATACTTGATAGAGTTTACGATGTTAAAATAGATTTGAATGTTGGAGGGAAGAAGTTAGATGGGACTGCAATGATTTCATTTGCAAGAGGAGATGGAAAGAGTATAAGCACTATACTTCCTGACTCTCCTGAAATAAAAATAAGTGAGGGAACTTATAGTGTAACTGTTTACGTTTATGGTAACTCAAGTATAACAATTCCTGCAAGCAGAAGAACTCAATGCCAGGAAGTTCCTAGATCGGGAATAGTAGGATTTTTCGGTGCTAGTAAAGAAGAATGTTTTGATATAGAAATTCCTGCAAGTAAAATAGAATATGCTTTACGTGGCGGAGGAAAAGATGATGTTTACTTATTGCCTGTACAACTGGAAGAGGGAAGTTTAACACTTGAAGTTGAAGAGATGCCTGCACCTAAATCTTTAGAAGATTTGCAATATAATTATGCTTCATTTGAAGCTAAAGGAGTTAACGTAAAATGAACAAAAAAATAATTTTTTTAATTGCATTTTTATTTTTTATTAGCTTTGCAAATGCACAAGTTGGAGGTAGTTATTCCCAATCTGTTACTTATCAGCCTAGACCGAGTTTCCAGGCAGTTTATGGATCTGAGGATAGACTTAATACTTATTGGCCTATTTTAGGTGATAAAGATACTTGCCAAGCAAGACAAGATTTATTATTACAAATATCTCCTGCTGGATGTCAGCCAACAGTTGTTAGATCTGACTTGCTTGCTGATCAGAATGTACCTGTATTTTGTCAAGTTGATGCTCTCCAAATTAACCCTTTAATAGATATTGATCAGATAAGAAGCATTAGATTTAGTGGAAGTTATCCTAAAGAAGTTGCAGGAGCAGGATTCCATCCTGCCAGAGCTGCCTTAAGATCGAGAGATAAATTGTTAGGTAGCCCCCTAATAAATAATATAGGATATGTAGTTGTTGTTTTGAAGAGAAATCCTGTTGAAAAAGATTTACCTGAAACTATTAACTTTACTCTGAGTGCTCAAATAGACTATGAAGCTGAAAATAGTTTTGGTGTAGGAAAGGCGGAATTTTTACTTGTCCCTATGAGTGAGGCTGAATGGGATCATGGAAGCGAAAAATTCAAACAAAGTTTTTGGAATGGAAGGTATTTTGCAAGACTTGAAAGTGTGGATGCTAACTCTGCAGTTGTAAGCATATATAGTGGAGAGAGGAAAATAGCTACAAGGAAAGTTGAGAGAGGCAAAACAAGCGACA
>CAYHYK010000011.1:8888-20199 GCA_964360985.1 Candidatus Woesearchaeota archaeon
AATGTTATGTGGCCCTCGCAAAAACAAGCGACTCTATATTTGTTCCTGGCGCTTACTGCAGAGCAGGAGTTGGGATTGCTTATGATGGACTTGTTGGGACTGCAAATAAAGCAACTATTAGTATAAGTAATGATAAGGGGAATGATGTTATTGATGTTTATGAAGGAAGTAGATTCTTAAATGATAAATGCAGTGTAGACAAAATAACTCCTGGAGCAAATAATATCAGTGGAAATGTGAATGTTAGATGTAATGATGGTCAAAGAATACAACTAAAACTAGGAGAAATACTTAATAATACTCTAAATTCAAGTAGTAGTTTAGAAGTTAGCGATGAATTTTACCAGGCTATAGAGAATCTTGAGAGAGTTGCAGATGATTATCCTGCTGAGAAAGAAAGAGATGTTGAGGGTGGACAGAGATGGGGAGAAATGGCTTTAGTTAAAGCAATAGATCTAACTGAACTTGCTTCAAAGAATGAAGAAAGGATAAGATTAATAAGGAAATTTATAGAAAAATATCCTGATTCGACATATGCTTCTAAATATAGATATGATCTAGGAAGATTAAGTGAAACTGACTTTTCAAACGCTGGAGGAGTGCTCAATATAGATGGTAAATTTTATAATGTCAGACTTTTATCTATAGATTTACCTAAAAAACATTCATTTGCTGAATTTGCTGTTACTGGATCAGTGGCTAGTAACCCAATAGTAAAACTAAATCAATTGTCTTCTTCTATTGCGGGTGAAAGTGGAAGTGTTGAGAGCGTGAGATTAGATAGAATTGATAATGAAGAAGCGGTGAGTGCAACTGTAAATTGCAGAACTGAGAAAAGCAGTGGTGGAACATATACTATAAAATCCAGTTCTATTAATTTAAAATTAAATGAAGAAGCAGTTAAGGTATGTGAAAAGGGATACATTAGATTAAAGAATGTTGAACTAGAAGAAATAGCTAGAGTTAGATTGATACCTAGCGTTAGCGGCACTCGAACTGAAACTAACTTAAGTGTAAATATAGGTATTGAAAAGAGAAATATTAAATTGTCTCCTGATAAAACTGAAGAATTAATAGGGAGCCTTAATGATAGTATTAAGAAGTGGGAGAGTATAAATACAAATTTAGGAAAAGTTGTTGAAGGTTTGAAAGGAGCATGTTTTGCAACTGCAGGTGTTCTTACTGTTAAAAACTTCTTGACTGGAATAGGGGGTGAGGCATTAGCTAGACAAAAAGTTATGCCTTCCTGGACTGTAAAATGTAATGATTTAGTTAGCAGCGGTAAATATACTAGTTTAGATGCGTGTTATTTAGATAATTCTAATGCTATAGATACTGATGTTGATACTTCTACAAAAGCAATAAATCAAATTAACTCTAGAATAGAAAATATCGAGAAGAATTATGTTGAGAGTAGTACTTTAGGAGGAAGTAATATTGATAGGTCCAAAGCTGCTGTGGCTTACTGTAATGATTTAAAGAGTAGATACGGATCTAGAATTGTTAAAACTAAAGAGGAAGATAAAAAACTGACAGATATTTTAGGGGAATGTGAAAGCGGATATAACCAACAAGGACTTTATGGATATAATGAATTAAGAGAGATAGAATATCAAATTGCTTTACAGGAAAACAGTGTTTCTGAAGACTTAATGAAGAGTTCTGATAATATTTTGAAAGGAAGTTATGACCAGATTTTAGATAATAGGGAGAGATACAAACAAGTTGAACAAGCAAAACAATTAAAGAATTTGGGACTGCCCTCTCCAATTGTAGCTACTAGTAATATACGCAAAAATGTTGTTGGAGAGGTTGTTTCACTTAACGGTCTTAGCGATTCTAATCTGAAACAAGTTGTGCCTTCTACTACAACTCATCTTTCTGCAATAAATGTTTATAATAGTAAGGGAGATACTATTGACGGCAAACAAAGAACTGGATTTGATAGTGGGAATTATTATTTAGGAATGGCTAAAGATTCTGAAGGATATTATGGTGTTACGGATGTTTTTGTTAAGGATAGTGGGTGCAATTGTTATAAGGTATTAGATAGTACTGAGAAGGCAGAATTTTTGGATATTTATGGAATAGGAAGAATAACTCCTTCTGAAAGTGTAAGCTATATTAATCCATACAAAAATGCTGAAGCGAGATATTATGAGAGAGAACCTTACAAAGGAATGCCTGCAATAGTTCCTTTTGACACTAGAGAAGGATGGTACGCTGCAACAAGACAGACATTACCTGCTTTTGGAGGAATAGGTGCCTTTGATGCGAGTGGAAGAGTTACAAGTTTTTATTTATGTAATGTTGGACCTAATGGTCTTGAGCAATTTTACGAAGGATACGGTGATGATATATGTCAATTAATAAATCTCAATACTGGACAACCTTTAGGATATTTTCCAGGATTAAGCGAGAGTGAAGCTAAAAGAAGAGTTGGACAGGCAATCACCGCAATACAAGATGCCTCCAATCAATATGGAAGAAAAGTAATTAATGTAAATGGAAAAGATTTAGGAGTAGGTAACCCTGCCGCTAATTTGCCTAGCACTCAATGTCAAAACTTTATGTCTCCTAAAGAATGTACATTATTATTTAATGTCTGTGACCCAGTAATATGTCCAAGTTCGAGATGTGATTTTGGAGGAAAATATCCTGTTGCAGATGTTGTTCAAACTGGAATAGTTGGAAGCACTTTACTATGCTTACCTAATTTTGTTGGTCTAGGAGGAGATGTTGCAGTACCTGTTTGTTTGACAGGAATTCACGCTGGAATTGATGGATTTGTTTCTATACTAAAAAATCATAGAGATTGTTTGACAGAGAGTTTGGCAACTGGGAAAACAATAGGAATATGTGATCAAATATATAGTGTATACTTATGTGAATTTTTCTGGAGACAGATTGCTCCTATTGCTAAAGTGATACTGCCTAAAATAGTTGAAACTGCTTATGGACAGGGAACACGCGGCGGTGGAGAATATCTTACGGTTGGTGCTGCATGGCAAAGTACTCAGGATTCAGTAAATTATTTCACTCAGAGTTATGCTGTCAATTCTATTAAAGCGTTTAAAGTTAGAAGCATTGATGAAGCTGGAGAAACTTTCTGTAAAGCATTTGTATCTGCTAAAGCGCCAATTTCAATTAAGGCATTAGTTCAGCCTGAAAGTCCTCCTCAATTCCATGCATGGTTTAGTTCGACTAAATTCACTGATGCCACTGTTCCTGCAACTTCGCAATACAAAGTATTCTACCATATATTTGCTGGAAAAGATCAGGGAGTATATTACAGTGTTTATTTGAAGAATCCTCCTGAGTCAGGATTTTTTGCAATTCCTGCAAGTGTTGGAGTTGCATCTGGTTTTGTTGGAAAGGGACAATATGCTACTGAAAGCAAAGATTTTACTGCTCCAGAAGGATATAAAGAATTATGTGTACGCGTTAATGATCAGGAAGAATGTGGATTTAATCAAGTTTCAACAAGTTTTGCTTTGAATTATTTAAGAGATAGTTACGTTTCTGGACAAGCGGGAGAAAATGATATAAAGAGCGAAAGAGAATGTGTGAGTGGAAGTGCTAACCTCGCTCCTTTAACTCCTAATTTAGCTGCTGGGGCGGAGGAGTCTTTAATACCTGAAATATATAATAGAGGAATAGTAAGAATTTGTTCAAGTGAAAATCCTGGAAGTTCTACAGACCCGACAAGATTTAGTGATGTAGGATATTGCGATGATCAAAAATTAAGATGCTGGCTTGATAAAGAAAGTGTAAAGAATGCTATAACTGATAATAATAAAGGTGTTAAAGATGCAACACTTGCGGAAATCGAAAAAAACCAGAGAGCAGACTTGGCTGCAAAAGGAATTATTGTTGGGGATGACATTACTGTAGCTGAGATTAAATCTTTAACGAGTAATATTAATGAACTTGCCAAGAAAACAAGTATTAGTGAAACTGAAACTAATGAACTTGTTAGTAGACTTGATACTTTATTAAATAGAAGTATTTTGAATCATCACAAAGCGAATATTCTTTATTTGATTGGAAGAACTAAAGCACTTTATGTTGAGAAAGCAATTTCTGGAAAAATGACTAATATTGCCAGAAATAGTGTGGAGACTATTAGAGGTGAGATAATTAGTCCTACACCTTCTCTAGAGAGATACTACTTATCTAATAAATATGATGAAACATCTAAATTAAACTTGATTGAATCTTTTCAAGGTAGCCAGAAGATAATTTTCAATATAGAATCTGGAAAAATTTATGTTGCAAATTCTAGAGTTTTAATTGGGAATATTCAGAGAATATCTGATGAGAGTTATGTTATTAATTTCGTATCTGATGCACAAACATTAGATGAATTAAGAAACTATATTGAAAGTAGTTTGGGTAGTGTTAGTGATGACGATATAAATCTTTACTATAAGTTCAAGGGATCGATAATAATAGAGGATGATATCGTTTTTGCAGGAACTGGACAGGCAAGGAGTATAAGATAATAAAAGAAATGAATATTTACTTTATTCCTTTTGATTGCCCAGTAGTAGGACTGGTTACAGGATCGTGTACAGCTTTAAATCCTGGAGTAGCTAGTCTTCTACTTTCTAATACTTCCTTAGATACTCTTAAAGGCTCATAAAATCCATTCTCATTTCTTAAAGTTGTTTCGCCTTTATCATTAATCATCTTTACTGTTCCTTCAACAGGTAGCAAATAGAAAGGAAGACTATTTGGAAAACTTGTTTTTGATTTTTCTAATCTAGGAGCAAAGTAAGCTTTACCATCTAGATAAACTTTGTCTAGATTGTAGACCATGCTATCCTGTGTTTCTCTTATTATTCCTGTTTCTACTTTTGATACATCATAAACTTTGATTCTAGCCTTTTTTCCAAACTCTCCTTCTGTTTCTAAAGTTATTTCTTTTGCAATTAGAGGATTAGGTCCATCAGTTATTTTTACTTTAGTTGGAATATATGAAGCATCTGCAACAACTTTTACAGTGCCTTTGGAAGAATCAATTACTCTAGTATGATCTTCATGTCTTATTAATTTTAACTCCAACTCTCCAGTTTCTGATTTTGGATTAGGAGAAATGTACAATCTATTTCCGTTTATAACTACTGATTCTAATTCGTATCTTGAATTTGCACTAGTATCTCTTCCTAATTTAGAACCCTTTAAATTTTCATTAGTAGTATGATAAACAATAGGTTCTCTAACAGTTGGTTCGGTAAGTAAAGAATTGGTAAGTAAAGAATTTTTTCTGTTTTGGTATAAACCGCAACCTGTTGCTGAGGCCAAAAGAGCCAAACCTGTTAGCATTGATTTTATTTGCATATTTTTTGATATTTTGAGAGTATTTAAATTTTGTTATATTGTAGTAATTATATCGCGGTAACATGATTGAATTAAACAGCGAGTGTAAAACTATGTTTACAAATGAATTTTTATTTTGAGAGGGGATATAAACATTTAAAACTCCTTAAAACTCCCTAAATTTATGCGGGGATGCCGGAGCGGTCAAACGGACTTGGCTTAGGACCAAGTGGCTTAGTGCCTTCGAAGGTTCGAATCCTTCTTCCCGCATTAAAGGATTCGAAGATGATTGAAAGTCTAATTAATGGGTATTTGATTTTTTTAGGCTTTTTATTTATACTTTTTTGGATAATTGCTCTGTTTAATTTTGCAAGTTTAATTTATTATATTAGATTTAAAAGACCTGATTATTGGAAAAAACTTTACATGGGATGGTATTTCCCACGTGGTAAAATATTCTTCAAATTTTATTTTGGAAGTGAAAATTTTAAAGATGAGAAAATTAGGAAACTTAAAAAGAAATTTTGGAGCTTTTTTAGATTATCCATAGGGTCATTTTTGTTGATATTATTAAGCGTATTATTTTTAGGATCTTTGCAGGTTGTTGGGGTGTTTGGTAAATGAAAGGCAAAGAGGATAGATGGTTAATGATTTGGGCTGGACAAACAAAAAGTGAAAAGATTGTTAGCCTAATTCTATTAGGATTGGCCATATTATTTTTAATTATCTTCTTTACAGAATATGGATCTTATATGGGTTTTGAAGAATTTATTCAAGTTACTATGGTAGTATTATTTTTATTTTTTCTGCAAAAAATGGAACTTTTTAGATTGTTGCATCGTTTTCATAAACAGAAAAAATTATTTTGGTTAAGTTGGGAAACACAATTTACTTATTATGCAATTTATATCATGCTGTTTATTTTTATTAGGAGAAATCTATTTTTGATTGAACCAATACCTTATTTTAGAATATTTTTTCCAATTACACTTGGAATTATTACGTTATTTGCAGGTATAAAAGTTATAAAAGATGAAAAAATTAGAATTGTGTCCAGAATATACAAAGATAAAAGTGTTAAATATGTGGGAATAATCTTAATTATTGTATCGATCTATATAATGTTCTTCTTCAAAGGATAAATAAAAGTTAAAAAACAAATTTAATATTCATTAGGTTTAAACTCGTCCATTCTAATTGAATCAAAAATTTCATAAGCTTCTTCAATTTCAACATTCTTGTTCAATGTAGTAATATGGAAATCAAAGCAGTAATCATCATAATAATAAAAATAGTTTAAAGAATGAATTTCTGGATTTATTGTAGGATAGCCATAATAGGCAATTACTTTGTCGCCTCTATTTTGAATTTCTAGATTTTCTAATCCTGCTTTTGCAATTGCTTCCTTCAAACCAGGAAGGTAGTAATTTCTACATTTTGGTGTGTCAAACCCTATAAACTCCTCTCCAAAAATGGATAGAGCTAAATTTTTGCTTTCTTGATATAAAAATCTAGTTGGTTGTTGCTCCATACTGGGTACAGGATACTCTGCCGAATCAAATTTAGACAAATTAATTGCAACTACCCATTCTTTTCCTGAGATATGGAGAATAGTTTCGCCAGTGGAATCTAATTTATAAGTTTCTAACTTTCCAGGTGAAATTTGAGAAGAAGATTCGGTATTTGTTTCTTGTTTTTCATTTTTTTGAGAAACTAGATAAAAAATAAGAAAGATCAAGACTATTGCAAATAAGATAGATAGATAAAGGAATTTTTTGATTTTGATGATTTTGTTGTCATTTCGTTTAAAATTGGTTAAATTATGAGTATATAAATAATTGTTTTTAGAAAAAAAGAAATAATCTATATCCTGTCAATCCCGTAATCGATAATTTTAAATACCTCCAGAGTGGTGAAAATATATGGCTAAGTCAGCATACAGGATAAAGAAAAAACACATTTATGTGACTGTTCTAGGTATTATTATGGCATTTCTTGCTATCGTAGTTTTAGTGAGCTTTTATGGAAACTCTACAATTTCTGGCTTGACAATAGATGAGAATTCTGCAGATGTTGAAGTTATTGATTCTTTTCCTAATGTAGAATTTCCTCATTTTGGAGAATTACCTATTACATATAAGATAGATATTGATACTTCTAAATTTAATGGAAGCTCTATGAGGAGTAATAATGATAAGTATAAAATAAATAGAATTAAAGATTCTTTTGATAGAATAGAGAATGCTACTGATGGAATAGTTAAGTTTCAAGAAGTTTCTGATAATAATGCAGATATAGTAATTCACGGTGCACCTGATATAGAATGCAATGTTTTTGCCGATGAAGGATTTGCGATAGAAGGAATGGCTGGACCTGGAAACTTTACAGGGAATGTAATGAATCAATCTGAAGTTTGGTATTGTGTTAAAAGCCACTTCTTTGTTGATGATGTTAATTTTGATCCGAGAGATGCGTCAGAAGAGGTAATTCTTAATAATTTAAGATTCTCATGGGCAGAAGATGTATGTGAAGAATTTCCAAATGTTGAAATTCATGAACTCCTTCATGCATTGGCATTCGGTCATACTTTTGACGATGGTACTGAAGTTATGTATCCTATAAGTTACTTAATACAATCTTGTCAAAATAATAAAATAAATGAAGAAATTGCTTCATGTTTAAAGCATATTTATTCTAATGGAGAAACGGGAGATTGTAGTAAAGCAGATACTTTTCCTTGGGAAGAAGATCCTACAAAGAATATTGGTGATTTCAAATGGGATAGATTGCCTGTTAGCTATTCTGCAGATGATAGTTGTATCAACATTCAAGTTAACAATCTGCAGAAAGCAGAAAGAGTTATTGAAAATTACATTGGACATGATTTACTGGAATATAAGGAAGAGGGTGTAGCAAAGATTAATTTTGATTGTTCAAAAGATACAAGTGAGGTTTTGTTGACTTGGGAAGCAGATTTTTGGGATGGAACAACTTATTTCCCTGCTGCACAGCCAGCGTATGTTCTTGATAGTAAAGGAAAAGTAATTGAGGTTAAAGTTAATCTTTTTGCACAAGGAAGAGAATGTGGTGGGGTGGAAGTTCATGAGCTTCTTCACGGTCTTGGACTAAGAGAACATTATGGAAGATGGATGACAAGTGAAAGAGAAGTTTGTTCACTTGAAGGCGTAATGGATAGAGAATCTGCTGATAAAATTAAAGAGATTTATACTTTAGTATAAGTTTAAAAGTAAAAGAATAGATATTTAACAATGAAGAAACCATTTAAAGTTGCAGCATATTCTTTTATTATATTTATTGCTTCTGGAATTATTTTTGGATTATTGTTTGACTCCTCAACTTCATTTGTACCGATATTTTCTAATAGTATTATATCTATTCCAATGAATATTATATTTAATTTGATTAGCTTTTCATTAATAATTTTAATTACTTATGGCTTTATTTTATTAGGTAAGAAATTAAAGAGCAAGTATTTAGTTGTTGTTTCGTGGATAGGAATATTTTTGAATTTAATATTTTATTTGTATTTATTATTTGGAAATCTTATCTTTAATGTTCCAAGTGTTTCTGAAGAAAAAGAATTCCTAATCTTTATTTTATTAGTTCATCTTGTATTTTCAATTGTTTTTGGAATTCATTCAATATTTTTTGGTGCTGCTCTTTTAAAAATAAAAGATAAAATAAAGTATGCTAAATCTGCAGGAATTCTTAATATTATTACTGGATCTACTTTCATTATAGGGGTAGGCTATATAGTTTTAATTGCTACAAATGTAATGGAAATATTGATGTTATTTGAAGCGTCTAGAATGTTTGAAGATAGAAAAACAAATAGATTTAAAAATAAAAGAAGAGATAATTAAATATGACTAGTAAAGTGCCTAAGGGTGTGAAGATAATTTCTTTGATAATGTTTGCTATTTGTGCATGGATGTTTATTGGACTTTTGATTTCTCTTGCTGAATTGTCTAGAGGTAGTATAATGGACGGTCTTAGTGAGAATCAACTTGCCGAGTATAAAATAAGGTTTGAGAATAAGGGTATGGAGTTTAATGAAGATGTTCTTAAAATGATGTATGTTTTTGGAAGTATAGTTGGATTAATATTTGTTGGCTTTTTTGTGTTTTTAGCTGTACAATTATGGAGAGGAAAGAATTGGGCTAGAATAACTGTAATTGTGTTCTCATTTATTTCTGCATTTTTTAGTTTTATATCTCTTTTAAGCGGTAATTTGTTTAGTACTATAGACTTTATTATTAGTTTAATTATTGCATTATATTTAATGCTTGATAAAAAGGTTTATCATGCTTTTAATGTTAAGGAAAAAGAAGTAAAAGTTAAGAGAAAGAAAAAATAGTCAGGTATATAAAGTAAGATTTATTCGTTTTTATATGAAATGGCAGGCTGTTTTTTCTATACTGTTTATCATTATTGCTGTTTTACTTGTGCTTTCATACGTTGAGATCTCTCGAAAAACTCCTATTGCTCAAACTTTGAATAATAGTATTTTTTCTGATGATAATAAGGCTTTACTTACTCACATAACTAATGGATGGGAAAAAACTAGTGGAGGTAATATCGCTGTTAATGTTGCACTTTATAACTATGGTTATGAAGAAGCAGAAAATGTTGAAATAACTTGTGAGATGTATGATAGAGATGAAGAGGGGAATTTCGAAAGTGATGAACCTATTTCTATGGCTACTTTAAAATTTGGAAATATTGATCCGACATCGTATGAAAAGTTACAAGTATATGTTGATGATAATGAAATGATTGATGATTATTCTGGTTCAAGTTGTTTCATCAAACGTTGTGAAAATTGCGATATATTAGATAATAGGTTGAAAGAATGAAATTTAAAGAAATATTAGGAATGTCATGGCAGGATTATAAGATTAATTTTAATTCTATATTTAGATTTACAATATTTTTTGTACTTATACCTTTAGTTGCTTTGACTGCTTTTCAATTAATATGGATTGGCTTTGATGCAAATTTACTCAAGTATTCATTAAACCCTTATGTTGAAGAAAATATTGGTTTATCTGGAATTTATTTTTTAAGTTTTAGTTCTATTTTAGGAATTGTCTATTTATTTATAACTCTTTTTGCTTATTCTGGATTGACTTTTGCATCTTTGAAAAAGAAGTTTAGTTTTAAAGATTTGATTAGAGAAGGCAAATCTCATTATTGGGGATATTTTGGACTTATTATAGTTGAATGTATATTTTTATTTGGATTGACTTTGTTGCTTGTAGTGCCTGGAGTGATATTCTTAGTTTATTGGAGTTTATCTGCTTATGTATATGGTGATGAAAAGATAGGAATTTTGAAGAGTTTGAAAAGAAGTAGACAACTTGTTAGAGGAAATTGGTGGAGAGTATTTGGATATTTGATATTGATATTTTTAATAATGGGAGCGATAGGCCTTATCCTTTCCTTGATAGCCTCCCCTCCAACTGCTTATGGTGCTATGCTGAATTTAAGGGGCAACTCTTCTAGTTTAGGTCTTTTAGTATTATCTTCTTTGATGGATATAATATCTCGTTTTATAAATCGACTTACTATTACTCCTTTTCTTATTTTATTCCTTAAGAATTTGTATCTGGAACTAAAGAATGAGAAATCTATTAAATCAAAAAGAAAGAAAAAGTAAAACTATTCCTTTTGCTTGGATTTATCTGAAGGAGATACTTTTGATTTGATTTTGTCTTCTAATTTTAGTCTTTCTATAAGTTCTTTGTATCTATTTCTTATTGTTACTTCAGTTATCCCTGCTACGTCTGCTACTTCTCTTTGAGTGCGTTTCTCATCGTTTAGAAGAGAGGCAACGTATAAGGCGGCGGCGGCAATTCCTGCTGGACCTCTACCTGAAGTTAATTCTACTATGTCCGCTTTCTTTAGAATTTTTAATGAGTCATTCTGGCTTTTTGGAGTTAAGTGTAGAATGGAGGCAAATCTTGAT
>CAYHYK010000012.1:0-3725 GCA_964360985.1 Candidatus Woesearchaeota archaeon
TGTTCAGGATCATGAATTTATTTATCCTTATTATCGATTGCAGGAAGAAGGATTTCATGTAGATGTTGCAACTGAAGATGGGATGGAAACAGTTGGATTTTTTGGTACAAAAGTTCCTGTAAATAAAAAAATTATTGATTTGAATATGAATGAATATGATCTATTAGTTTTGCCTGGTGGCGCAAAATCTATGGAACGTATAAGGCAAGATAAGAAAGTTTTGGATATAATTAGAGAGTGGAATGATAAAGGAAAGATAATTGCTTCTATGTGTAGTGCAGGACACTTATTAATTTCTGCAGATGTTGTGAAGGGTAGAAAAATTAGCGGATATTATGCTATAAAAGATGATATAACTAATGCAGGAGCACAATATGTTGATGCTCCATTTGTTACTGATAAAAATATAATATCTTCCCCTCACTACAAGTATTTGGGTGATTGGATGAAGGAGACATTAAAACAGCTTAATGTCAAAAATGAAAAAAATAACAATATCTAATGAGGATAGAACAAATCTTCTTGAAAGAAAATCCGCAGCGGACTCTTTGGAAGATACAGACTTTTCTGGCTTAGTTGTAAACAAACCCTGGGGTTATGAATATCTTTTATACGAAAATAAAAATATTGCTATATGGATGTTATATTTGAAGAAAGGACATTCTACTTCTATGCATTGTCATCCTAAGAAAAAAACTTCTTTGATTATATTATCTGGAGAGGCAATAACCTCTACTTTAAATGAAAAATTTAAATTGAAAGATAAAGAGGGATTGATAATAGATAAAAGTGTATTTCATAAAACGGAGGCTGTATCTGAAAATGGAATTTTTCTTATAGAAGTTGAAACTCCACCTGATAAAACGGATTTATTTAGATTAGTTGATAAATATAAGAGAGAAAAACAAGGATATACTCATAAAAAGAATATTACTGATAAGACATATAATTATCATTATTTATTTATGCAAGATAAAGAAAATTCAAATGATATATTTGGAAAATATAGATTTTTGATAAGATCTTTCAAGGATGATGAATTTTTTCAAGAAAATTTGAAAGATATTGATGCTGAACTTGGGATTGTTATAGATGGAGAGGTTTTTTCTGATGGAGAAAAATTTATTGTGGGAGAATCTTTTGAAAATAATAAAAAACTTAAAATTTCTTCTCAAACAAAGATATTATTTATTTCTGAAAGGAAGAAATTGATTAAAACTTCTGATTATATTGCTTCTTTTCTTAAAAAAAATAATATTGATAATGCTTTTCTTATGTCTGGTGGAAAAATAATGTATCTTTTGGATTCTATAAGAAAAAGCGGAATAAATTATATTTGTAATTATCATGAACAGGCTTCTACAATGGCTGCTGAAAGTTATGCTAAATTGAAAAATAATATTGGATTGGCAATTGTAAGTGGAGGGTCTGCGGCTTCTAATGCCATTACTGGAGTTGCGGGGGCATGGATTGATTCTACTCCTTTATTAGTTATTTCTGGGCAATCGTATAAAGATCAGACGATTGAAAATTCGGGATTGAGACAACTTGGAGTTCATGAACTTAATATTGTTGATATAGTTAGACCAATTACTAAATATGCTGTGACTGTAAAAGATGCTCGAAAAATTAGATATCATTTGGAAAAAGCGATTTATATGGCTAAATCAGGAAGGCCAGGGCCTGTTTGGATTGATATTCCAATAGATATTCAAATGTCTTTAATTGAAGAGGAAAAATTAGACAAATTTAATATTCCTGAACTAAAAGAAAATAAAATAGATGAAAAAGTTAGTGAGGTAATAAAATTAATAGATAATTCTCAAAGGCCTATTATTTTAATAGGTAATGGAGTAAGATATTCTAATTCTGAAAATGAATTTATTGAATTGATTAAAAAATTAGATATTCCTGTTTTAACTTCTGCTAATGCTGGAGATTTGATTGATGATAGTAATAGTCTATATGCAGGAAGGCCAGGAATGTTTGGACAGAGAGCGGCTAATTTTGCAGTTCAGAATAGTGATTTGCTTTTATGTATTGGAAGTAGAGTTGGGTATTCTTTAACTGGATGGGCGAATAAAGATTTTGCAAGATCGGCAAAAAAAGTAATGATAAATATTGATGAAAATGAATTAGAAAAAGGAAATGTTAAATTTGATTTAAAGATAAAATGTGATGCTGGAGATTTTATCAAGGAAATATTGAAACAATTTGAAAAGGGAAAAGACTATGTAACATGGAAAAATAAAATAAATTATTGGAAAAATAAATATCCTAATATTTTTCCTGTCAAAGAAGAAAATAGTTCTGTTAATCCTTATAATTTTGTTGATTTGTTATCTACTAGTTTAACTGAGGAAGACGTTTTAGTTTCTGATTCTGCAATGAGTTTACAGTGTATAATTCAGGCAATGAAATTCAAAAAAGGACAGAGATTTATCAGTTCTTTTGGACTGGGATCTGTCGGTTTTGGATTGCCTGGAGCAATTGGTGCTTGTGTTGCTAACGGGCGAAAGAGAACTATATGTGTTAGTGGTGATGGAGGATTACAATTTAATATTCAAGAATTACAGACAGTAAAACATAATAATTTACCTATTAAATTGTTTGTTTTTAATAATAATAATTATGCTTTAATGAAAGGACTACAAGAAAGATATTTTGATGGAAATATTGGAGTTGATAAGAATAGCGGAATATCCATGCCTGATATTGAGAAAATTGCATTTAGTTATGGAATAAAATTTGAAAGAATAGCAGAAAATAAAGAAATAAAAGATAAACTAACTCAAGTTTTGAATTATGATGGTCCTGTCATATGTTGTGTAGATATCTCTGAAAATCAACAAGTCATTCCAAGACAAGGGAGTTTTGATAGACCTGATGGTAAAACTGTTCCTAGACCTATAGAGGATATGTTTCCTTATTTGGATAGGGAAGAACTTGAAGAAGAAATGATAATTCCTCCTATTTATTTTGATCCGTATAGAGAAGTTTAAGAAGTTGACCAATAATAAACTTCTCTAACAAGAAATTTGAACTGATAATTTGAGAAAAGTAATTCATTCAAATTTCTCTATAAAGAATGAATATAGTAGAATATAGAAAGCTTTAAAATAAAGAATAGATGGCTAAGAAAATGAGAGTGTCTGATTATGTTGTTAATTTCTTGTATGATAATGGTGTACATGATGTGTTCCATGTTTCTGGGGGAGGAATCATGTATTTAGGAGATTCTTTGGGAAGAAGTAAATTAAGATATATATGCAATCATCATGAGCAGGCATCTGCTATGGCTATGGAAGGATATGCTAGAATAAAGGGGTTTGGAGCAGCTATAGTAACTACTGGTCCTGCGGTGACTAATACTTTAACTGGAGTTGCTGGGGCTTATGTTGATTCTACTCCGTGTATGGTTATCTCAGGACAGACTAATGAAATGATTGGGAATTCAGGACTACGACAACTTGGATTACAAGAACTGGATACAATGAGTATTGTTAAGCCTCTTACAAAGTATGCTGTGACAGTTATGAATCCAAAAGATATAAGATATCATTTAGAGAAGGCGAGGTATATATCTATCAATGGAAAACCTGGGCCTGTTTGGATTGATATACCTTTAGGTGTTCAGGGTGCAGAAATAGATGGAAATAATTTGGCACCGTTTGATAACGAAATTGAAAATATAGGTAAAAAAAGAAATGCAGATCTTGAAAGTT
>CAYHYK010000012.1:3735-19837 GCA_964360985.1 Candidatus Woesearchaeota archaeon
GAAAGTTTAGTTTCTCTAAGTATTGAAAAACTATTGTCTGCTCAGAGACCAATAATTTATGCTGGAAGAGGAGTTGATGTTTCTAACGCTAGAAAAGATTTCAATGAATTCATAGAGAGAGTTGGCGCACCTGTTGTGGTTTCTTGGAATGGAGCAGATTTAATTTATGAGGATCATCCGCTATATGTTGGAAGACCTGGAATTTTTGGACAGAGAGCGGCTAATTTTGCAGTGCAGAATAGTGATGTTCTCTTGAATATTGGAAGTAGATTATCTATAGGTCAACTGGGATATAATTTTAATTCTTTTGCAAGATCAGCTTATAAAATAATTGTTGATGTTGATAAAGCCGAACTAGATAAAAAAACAATAAAACCTGATTTAAAAATAGAATCTGATGCTAAATTATTTTTAGAAGAAATGAATAGGCAACTTGGAGGAAGAAAAGGAACTTACGGAGAATGGATGGAAATATGTAATAAATGGAAGGCAGACTATCCTGTAATTAATCCTGAAAATTTTAAAGGAACATATATTAACTCTTATGCTTTGGTTGATAGATTGTCTACTCACTTAACTGGCGAAGATATTGTCGTGACTGATATGGGAACTAGTTTTACAGGTACTTTTCAATCGATGAGACTAAAGAAAGGGCAGAGATTATTTACATCTAGTGGTGTGGCTTCCATGGGTTTTGGATTGCCTGGAGCAATTGGTGCTTGTGTTGCTAACGGGCGAAAGAGAACTATATGTGTTAGTGGTGATGGAGGATTACAATTTAATATTCAAGAATTACAGACAGTAAAACATAATAATTTACCTATTAAATTGTTTGTTTTTAATAATGGAGGATATAATTCAATAACCTCAATGCAGGAAAAGAACTTTGGAGAAAAATATGTGGGATCTGAAAAAAGCAGTGGTGTTAGTACTCCTGATTTTGTGAAAGTGGCAGAGGCATATGGTATTAGAGCTATAAGAATTGATAAACCTTCTGAACTTGATGAAAAAGTTAGAGAGGCAATTTTTTCTGAAGATCCAATTTTATGCGATGTTAAACTAGATCTTAGTCAGAAGTTAGAACCTAGAGTTATGTCTCAATTAACTGCTGAAGGCTGGAAGCCTAGTCCTTTAGAAGATATGTCTCCTTTACTTTCTGATGAAGAATTTAGAAGAAATATGATTATAAAACCCTTGAGATAAAATGAGATATAAAAAAATTCTTTTTGATTTTGATGGCACTTTGGCAGACACTATGGATGATAATTTTCTCGCCTGGCAAAGGGCATTTGAGAGGTATGAAGTCAGGATAGAAAGAGGAGATTATTTTCATTTAGAAGGATTAAAATTATTAAAAGTTGCTGAAGTAATTGGAAAAAAATATTCTTTACCTAGTGAACATTATCCTAGAATAGTTGAACTAAAAAATAAATTTTATTTAGAAAATAATTCTTTTAGGTTTTATGAAGGAGTTAATGAAATGATTGAAAAACTTTATGATGGAGGAACACAATTAGCTTTAGTGACTGCTTCTCCGAGAAGCAAATTGGAAAAAACAGTTCCTAAAGAATTTTTAAGTAAATTCAAATGTGTTGTAAGTGGAGATGATTGTGAAAGAGGAAAACCGTATCCTGATCCTTATTTAAAAGCAATTAGACAGCTAGGTGAAAAACCTGAAAATTGTATTGGTGTGGAGAACGCTCCTTTAGGTGTTGAGTCTGTTAAAAGTGCGGGAGTTTATTGTATTGCAATAACTACAACTCTGGATGAGAGTTATTTTGCACACGCAGATAAAATTGTTAGAAATCACTCCCAACTTTCTTTAGAATTATTTTCTTGAATAAAATTCTATTATTTTGGAAGCTACATACTTTTGGTCTTCAGTTTTCAAATATTCATGAACTGGAAGAGATAAGATAGAATCGCAAATTGATTCTGCAACTGGAAAGTCTCCTTTTTTATATCCTAAGTTTCTAGTTGCCTCTTGCAAATGAAGAGGAATAGGATAGTGGACTTTTGCGTCTATACCCTTATTTATTAAATGCTGTTGAAGACTATCTCTATCTTGAACTTTTATTATATATAAATGATAAACTTGTTTTTTATTTATATCTCTTTTTGGAATTGTCACTTGTGGAATATCTCCCAAAAGAGTGTCATAAAAATCAGCATTTCTTATTCTTGAAGATGTAATATGTTCGAGACTTTTCAATTTTTGACTAGCTACTATTGCCTGAACTGAATCTAGTCTTGAATTGTATCCATAGACTACTGACTCATTTCTATTTTTTAGACCGTGGTTTCTTAATAGAGAGATTTGATCATATAATTCTTTTGAATTTGTTGTTAAGAAACCACCATCACCCCAGACATTCAAATTTTTTAGAGGATGCATACTGAAAGCTGCTGCGTCTCCAAATGATCCTACAGGTCTATCTTTGTATCTGGCTCCTATTGCCTGACAGGCATCCTCCACTACATGTAAACCCTTTCTTTTTGCAATGTCCATTATTGCATCCATATCACATGGGTTGCCTGACCAATGAACTGGAAGTATAGCTTTTGTCCTTGGGGATATGACTTTTTCTTTCAAATCTGGATTTAGATTATAATCTTCGCCTATATCAACATAAACTGGCACTGCGTCTGTCTGCGCGATCGCTCCAGTTGTTGCAAAGAAAGTGTATGGGACAGTTATAACCTCATCGCCTCTTTTTATTCCTAGTGCTTTTAGACTTAGAAATAATGCGTCTGTTCCGCTATTAACACCTAAGGCGTAATTGGTCTTAACAACTCTCCTTATACTTTCTTCAAATTCTGCTACTGGTCTGCCTAGAGTATAGTCAGTATCTACCGCAACGAGTTGTTCTAATCTTTCAAAGATTTGTTTATAGTCTTCAAATTGTTCTCTAAGATAACTATGGTTAATTTTTATAGGATTTGTTGCATCATATTGTTTTACTAAGAAATTAGGATCTACTTCTTTTTTCATATTAATCTATCAAAAATAATTGTTTATAAATATTATTATTCTTTATGGATATAATCTGAGGGTAGACTCTTTATAACTTCCCAATTTTTATTTATCCATTCTATAACCTCTGCTATTCCTGTGTTTAAGTTTATTTTTGGAGTCCAGCCCAATTCTTGTCTTGCTTTTGATGAATCTAGGCTGTATAGTGCATCTTGTCCGAAATTTTCTTTTTTTAGAACTACTGAATTTTTAAAGTTTTTGCCAGTCATATTGCAGATACTTTTAACCAAAGAGTATATGGAAATTGGGCTTTCTGATGCAAGATGATATGATTCTCCTAAGTTTCCTCTTTGGATTGCTTTATACGTTGCATCGGCTACATCTCTAACATGAATAAAACCTCTTTGTGTTTTACCTTCACCATGTAACTCTATTTTTTTTCCTGAATTTAAATTTATTAGTGTTTTTGGGATTATTCTAAAAAGTTGTTGATGAATTCCATAAACATTGGCTGATCTTGTGAATATTACTGGGAAATTGGTTTTTTTATGTAATGTTTCTAGAAAAAGATCTCCTGCTAATTTTGAAGCGGCGTAAGGGGTACTAGGATTGTAATTGTGATTTTCTTTTAGATCTTCCTCTGTTGAACCATAAACTTCTGGAGTTGATATTGCAACATATCTTTTTAGATAACTTTTGTCTTTTAATGCGTCTGATAGGGCAACTACTGCCATGCAGTTTGTTTGAAACCATTGCAAAGGATTACGCCAACTGTTTCTTACTTCTCCCTGCGCGGAATAATTCACTATTGTATCTGGCTTTTCTTCATCTAATAAATCTAAGATTGATTCTAGATCTTTATTGACATCTAGTCTATTAAATTTAAATCTTGAAGAAGAAGGTTTATTATACTTGTAAGGCAGGAATATTGATTCATATTCTTCAGATCTACTTACGCCTACTACTTCTACGTCTGTGTTTTGCAGAAGATAATTTACAAAATGACTTCCAGTAAAAGAGTTACTTGCCAAAACTGCTACTTTTTTTGGATTATAATTCATTTTTCTCTAAAACTAAAAATTCTTGCCTTAACTGAATGAATTCTTTGTTCTTTACATCCAGAAAGTGAGCATTTATATTTTTCGCAAGTTCCATATCTTCAATTCTATCTCCTAAAACTATAACTTTGTCGAAATTTTTTATGTCTAACTTATGTTTCTCTAACATTTCTACGACCATTGATGGAGAGGGCTTTCTTTTTGTTTCTTTTTTTATAAAAGTGGGATTAAAATCTAAATCTTTGTTTTTCTTGACATATTCTTCGTCTAAATCAGGGCAGTAATTCCAGTCATCAATCTTTATTCCTCTTTCTTTAAGGAGGCTATTAAGATAGAAGTTTATTTCCTCTACCCTTTCTAGTGGGAAAAAACCTCTTCCTACACCAGATTGATTTGAGATAACAAAAGTTTTACATTTTGCTGAATTTTGAATAAATTTTATAAAGTCGTTTACTCCCTGAAGTAATTTTATTTCTTCTTTCCAGTTTTGATTTTTTCCGAGAAAATCTTTTTCTTCTATTAAAGTGCCGTCTCTATCTACTAATAATAAAAAGGAAGGTTTTTTCTCTATATTATCTTTTATGTAATTAATAATAGCTGTGGTTGAAAGAGATTCATCCTGAGTGTATAATATCTCTCCCCCTATTGAGGAAATGGCATTTCTCTCTGCAGTGATTCCTGGAGTTGACTTGTTAATATAATCTGGTCCTTTAATATAATAGTCTGGCTTTGTATTATTAATAGAATTTACAGCTGTTTCATGGTTACTGATAAATACAAAATCTACTGCTGAAAGCTGGCTTAATGAAAATGCTCTCATATACTCGCTATAAACTGGCCTTCCGTCACCTTTACGTTTTGAATTGAATTTATCTGCTGTTAAACCTACAACAAGTACGTCACATAAATTTTTGGCAGAAGAGAGATGTTTCATATGTCCAGGATGAATTAGGTCGTACCCTCCAATACAAAGGCCAACTTTATTTCCCTCTTCTTGTAATTTTTTTATGATAGAAACTATTTCTTCTTCAGTCTTTATTTTATCAGACTTATACGACTCTTCATTTTTTACTTCTATCATGATCTTTTTTTAGTATTATATTAAATTAATAAGCTTCATTTGCTTGACGTTATGATAAACTGGATTGTTTAAGCCATCTTTTATTTTACCTTGCCCATGCGCTTCTTTAATACTTAGTATTGCTTCTTCAATGGAGTGTTCTAAACTAAAACCTAGTTTTTTTCTTACTTTAGATGCATCTACATGATATGACCTATTATCATTAGATTGAGTTGTCTCTATAGATATTGAATTATCGCCTAGAGTTTTTTTAACTAAATCTGCATATTCTGAAATTGAAAGATTAGAGTCGCATATATTAAATGCTTCTTTATTTACCTTTTCGGATGGAGCTTCTAGAAGAAACTCATAAAAACGAGCCATATCTTGTATATTTAGAGCAGGTCTTAATTGAGCTCCTCCAAATACAGTTATTTTTTTCCTTGCTAATGCATGCATAGTTAAAATGTTCACACTTAAATCTAATCTAAGTCTAGAAGCATAGCCGCAAAGTGTTGCAGGTCTTATAAAAGTATATTCCATGTCTTTAAGATCATGTTCTTTCATTTTTTCTTCACATTTTAATTTGTATTTACCATAATCAGTTATTGGCTCTGCTTTTGTTTCTTCTGTTACTTTTTCATCTAGCGGTTTTATGCCATATTGGCTTGTTGAACTCGCTAAAAGAAATCTTCTTGAACCTCCTTCTAAAGCTGCTTCTAAAACTCCCGCAAACGCTTCAAAATTTATGGATCTACCTAATCTTTCATCTAAATCAAAACTTGGATCATTTGAAATGCACGCCAAATGAATAAATGCTTCAGCGCCCTTTGCTTCTTTGGCTAATTTTGTTTTATTTCTTATATCTCCCATAACTTTAGTTAAATTAGTATGGTCTGCAAGTGTATCTCCATAAATATTCAGATCGTAAACTTTTACACTGTATCCTTTTTCTAAAAGTCTTGGAACTAGCTCACTTCCTACATAGCCTGTTCCGCCTGTAATAAAAATATTTTTGAATTGTAAATCGGACATATTTTTAATTTGGATTAAGATTGTATTTAAAGATTTTTATTCTCTGCAATTATAAAAAAGAGGAGACACATATATTTTTAAAGAATCGACTTTAAAAAATTAATAGATAAAATGGTAAACTTTGGGGTTATTGGATGCGGTAAAATAGGGACTAGACATATTAACTTTTTGAAGCAGATAGAAGGAACTAGGATATTGGCTGTTTCTGATTTGATAGAAAAAAGAGCTAAAGATGCAGCTTTATCATCTAATTCAAGTTACTTTATTGATTATAAAGATTTACTAAAAATGGAAAATATTGATGTTGTTAATATATGCACTCCTACTGGGCTGCATGCTGAAATGGTCATTGATGCTCTTAACTCTAAAAAACATGTAATCTGTGAGAAACCTATGTGTTTAAAGACTGAAGATGCAGATAGAATAATAGAGGCATCAAAAAATAATTCCAAACATATATTTGTTGTTAAACAAAATAGATTTAATACGCCGATAAGAATCTTAAAAGATGCTCTGGATAAAGGAATGTTTGGAAAAATTTATAGTATAAATGCAAATGTTATATGGAATAGACGTGCAGAATATTACGAAGAAGAATTCTGGAGAGGTACTAAAGAACTGGATGGTGGAGCTTTGGCTACACAATCAAGTCATTTTATAGATGTAGTTCAATGGATAGGTGGAAATGTTAAAAGTGTTTTTGCAAAGACAGATAAATTTATTCATGATATTGAAACAGAGGATACTGGAGCAATTATAATTAGTTTTGAGTCTGGTGCTTTTGGAACGATATATTACACTACATGTGCTTATGATAAAAATATTGAAGGATCTATAACTGTCTTAGGAACTAGGGGGAGTGCTAAGATAGGAGGGGAATATTTGAATAAGATAGAATACTGGGATGTAAATGGATATCCCTTGCCTGTAAAAAACGAGGAAGAAGCTCCTGCTAATGATTATGGCAGTTATAGAGGTTCAGCTTCAAAACACGATCATGTTTTCAGGGAGTCCATAAAAAAGATAATAGGAGATGAAAATGCTTCTATAGTCGATGCTATTGAAGGAAAAAAGACAGTTGAAATAATAGAAGCAGTTCATCTTTCCGCTTCGACTGGAAAAGAGATATTTCTTCCTCTGGGAAAATGAGTCTGCTTGATTATTAGTTATTTATGATACATTAATTTTATAAATCAAAAATGTTGCGGAAATAGATGATAAGCGATAGTGCTATAGTAAAAGATGCTAAAATAGGAGAGAATTCCAAAGTCTGGCACTATGCAAATATATATGGATGTCAAATTGGAAAAAACTGCAATATTGGGAGTTATGTTGAGATTCAAAATGATTGTAATATTGGAGATAATGTTACAATAAGCTCTCACTCTTTTATTTGTTCTTTAGTTGATATAGAGAATGATGTTTTCATAGGACATGGTGTTAAAACTATCAATGATATATACCCTCCATCTAAAAAGAGAACTGGGCTCTCTCAATGGAAACCTACATTGATTAAGAAGGGGGCAGTTATTGGAAGTAACGCTACTTTGTTTCCTGTTGTGATTGGAGAAAACTCTGTTGTTGGTGCTGGAAGTGTAGTTACTAAAGATGTTCCTGACAATGCAATTGTTGCAGGAAACCCTGCTAAAATAATAAAATTTATAGAAAAGAAAAGCAAAATTCCTTTAATAGATTTAAGAGCACAGTATTTTTCAATAAAGAAAGAAATAGATGAAGCTATAGAGAGAGTTATTTCTAGGTGTAACTTCATTTCTGGAGAGGGAGTAAAAAATTTTGAGAGCAAATTTGCTGATTATTGTGCTAAAAAAAACTGTGTGGTGGTAGATAATGGGACTGCTGCTTTATTTATAGTGCTCAAATGTCTTGATGTGAAGGAAGGTGATGAAGTCATCATTCCTGTAAATACGTTTATCGCTACTGCTGAAGCTGTTAGATTGACTGGGGCTAGACCTGTTTTTATCGATATAGAAGAAAAGAGTCTTTTAATTGATACTGATAAAATTGAAGAGAAGATAACTAATAAAACTAAAGCAATTATTCCCGTTCACCTTTATGGAAACGTTTGTGATATGGATAAAATATTTCAAATATCAAAAAAACATAATTTACTAGTTATAGAAGATTGTGCACAGGCGCATGGTTCTAAATATAACGGCAAGAAAGCACCTGTAGGAGATATAGGCTGTTTTAGTTTTTTTCCTGGAAAAAACCTTGGAGCTTATGGAGATGGAGGGGCGATAGTATGCTCTGATGATGTTACTGCAAATAAATTTAGAAAATATATAAATCATGGAAGAAGCGAGAAATATTATCATGATAGTGATGGATTTAATTTCAGAATGGATAATCTTCAGGCTGCAATTCTTGAAGTTAAACTGAAATATCTAGACAAATGGTTAACTTCAAAGAGAGAAATAGCTAAGAAATATGAGTTGGCGTTTGGAGAGATTGTTAATAGACCAACTAATTCTAAACAGGTCGAACATTCTTTTCACTTATTTGTTTTGAGAAGCAAAAAAAGAGATGAATTAAAGAAACACTTGGAAAAAAATAATATTGAGAGTGGAATACATTATCCTGTGCCTCTTCATTTACAACCTGCCCTTTCTTATTTAGGTTATAAAAAAGGAGATTTTCCACTAGCCGAAAAAGTGGCAGAAGAGATACTTTCAATACCCATGTACGCTGAACTAGAAGAGAAAGATGTCGAAAAAATAATTTATCAGGTATTAGACTTTTTTAAAGATGGATAGTGACTGATATTTTTTAACAAATACGAAATTGTCTAAATCTATGTTTTCCTCTTCACTTAGTGCGTAATTTATCGATTCATAATCTGTTTTGTCATTAAATGCTTTTATTATGTAAACTGAAGTGCAAATGTCTCTTCTTTCTCGTATTATTACGTTTGAACAAAATTCTTTTTGAGATATTATAGGGTTATCTTCAAGATTTAATTTGTAATCCTGTATACTGACAAATTCTTCTATATCTTTACCCCAATAGATATCTGCAAAAGTTTGGTAACTGTCCAGTCGATTGCCTACAACAAAAACCTGATGTTGATAGTCTTTTCCTATTTGTTCTAGATCCTGTTTTATTATATCTCTCTGAAAATCTTCCTTAAATTCTATATTTTTTATCGACTCTACCAAAGAGCCTATTTCATGACCTTCTAGAAAACCATTTTCTTCTATATCGTATTTTATTTGTATTATGTAAGGATTTACTAGTAAAAGGATAATAATTAAGGAAATTGTTAAGTGGGAGACAACTTGCTTTTTTTCTATTGATTTTGAAGCTAAGAGTATTATTATTGGAGTGACAAGTAAAACAAACCTTATTTGAGAGTTTATTATTAAAAGTGTTACTGATAGAAGGATAAAAATTGAGGATTTTTTGTCTGTTTTAAACGAATTTCTTTTAAGTATAAGATAAGAACTTATCGGAAGAAATACTAATATCCATATAAATTTGCCTATTCCTGCAAGACTTCCTTGATTATAAAATCCTCCGTATATTGTTAAGGTAAGTGAAGCCATTATATGTCTTATTATCCCGAAGAATGCAAATCCGAATAAATAGTGGTCTAAAATTAATCTTGGCAACACTCCGACCAAAATAAATGCGATGAAATATATACTGTGGATAAGTTTTTTATCATATAGGAAGCTGATCATCAAAAGAGGAATAAAGAATAAGATTCCATCCCAAAATGCCCAACTAAGTCCCATTAGAGCTCCTGCAAAGAAAAGATGTTTTATTCTATTATCTAAATTATATTTTTCAATAAAGAAATAAGCCCATAAAAATATTAAAGAAGATAGTTGAATTGGGCTAATCCATGGACCTAAATACCATACAATTGGCGAGAACGCCATTAACCATAATGAATTTTTGTTTTTATTACTAATAATATAAACTGAGAAGATTAAAAGAGTAAGAGAGAGAAGACTAGTTATTTTGAAAATAAAGAAACTTTCAGTTAAATAGACTAAAGGTGCGTGAATAAGACCATAAAGATATGAATGTGATGTTCGGATCTTGGCATTATATTTTCCTGCAAAAAACTTAGCAGTATCAGAATAGTCATAAATATCAGTATTACCATAAAAATTGGTTAGAAGAGAGACTATACATAGTATCCCTAAAGATATAAACAACCATTTTTTTGAGAGTATTTCCATAGAAAATAGGAATTTATACCGCTTATAAAGATTTTGTGGAAGATTTATTCTGAAAATGTCCAAGACTTATTTCCTGTGAAATTAATAGATAAAGCTAGTGCTATAGAGATTATTTGAGATATTAAATAATGGATATTCAAAAGGCTGGTTAAAATAAATAGGAATATCAAATTTACTCCTAGAGATAGCAAATTAACCGTTAAATATCGTTTATATTTTATTATTAATTGGTGATTAAATTTTTCTTTGAAAGTCCAAGTTTTATTTAGAAAAAAATTGGAAGACAGAGCAATAAAAAATGCAATCGTTGCTGAAAATAAGTAATACACCTGATATTTCTCAGTAAGATAGAATAATACTAATAAATTTATTAGTGTCCCTATTAATCCTACAAAGGAAAATTTAAGAAATTGATTAATTAAACTCCTTCTGTAAGGCAAATAGGAAATAAGATTTGAGATAAAGTCTCCTATTTCTTTTATTCCTGATTTACTCTTGCCTTTTTTTCTATTGATGAAGGTTATAGGAATTTCTTTTACTTTCTTGTAATTGGCCTTGATTATAAGCTCCATTAATATATGCAATCCTTTAGGATTGAATGTTTTATTTTCTAGACAGTCTTTTTTTATCATGAAAAAGCCAGTCATTGTATCTTTTATTGGTGTAAATAGACGAGTTAGGAGTATTGCTCCTTTTGATTGAATTTTTCTGAAAGTGCCCCATCCCTCTATATTTCCACCTTTTGTGTAACGACTTCCTATTACAAAATCTGCTTCATTGTTTTTTATAAGGGAGAACATTTCTGGAATTTTTTCTGGAGGGTGGCTCAAGTCTGCATCCATTACCGCGAGAACATTTCCGTCTGATTTACTGAATCCATCTAACACTCCTGAGCATAGACCCAATTTTTTTTCTCGATGTATAACTTTTAAATTTTTGTAATTCTTTTTTAAATTTTCTAAAAGATCTCCAGTTCCGTCGGGAGAATTGTCATCAACTACAATTATCTCTGCATCTATTTTATTTTTTTTTAATATTAGATTAATTCTTTTTAGTAATATTGGAATGTTTTCTTTCTCGTTATACGTCGGAATTACTATGGACAAATCCATATTAGAATTAGATTAAGTGCATTTAAAAATTTATAGACAAAGGATTTATATATAGAAACATATTTCATAAGATATAAAAAGATGGTGAAGGCAAATAAATTTTCTGGGTCGTTTAAGACTATATGTGCTTTACTAGTTGTTATTTTAGCTGCTTGGCTTGTAATAGCTGCAACTGGAGATAATGTAAGAATAAGAGCTCCTACGGGTGGGACAAGCCATTCTGGTGTTGTGTCTAGTTCTACGCTTTTTAATGTGACTTTTCTTAATTCAAACTCAACTGAAGTTGCTGGGGATGTTATTAATTTTTCTTTTGCAACCGGTAATGCTACATTCTATATTAATATATCTGCTACTCAATGGTTAATAATAGGGAACTCTACGCATTGTATAAATTATAAAGGAGTGGATGCCAATGTGAGTTGTACTGCTACACTTAATGTTTCTGCTTTGAATATTAATGGGACAGCTTCTGCAGGAAATGGTTCGGTAGTTTCTGATGGATCTCATGCTATTAACGCTACTTTTTATAATGGTACTGCAGGTAATACATTAAAGAGAGCCGTTGGACAGGTAGGGAACCTTAGTGTTATAACTTTGGATAATACTGAACCGAGTGAAGCCAATAGATCTAGTGCACCGACAGATAGAGGTAATCAGTCTACTAATTCTAATAGAGGTAATTTGACTTTGAACGTGAGTGTTAGTGATGCTACTGCTGGAATAGATAGTGTTATATTTATAGTAAAGAATAATACTAATGGGGTTAACGATACTATTGCAGGTATATTAGAAGGAGGAACTACTTATAGTGCTCAATTAAATACTTCTCATTATCCTGATGGAAATTATAGTATAGCTATATTTGTTAATGATAGCGTTGGAAACTTTAACGCTAGTGCTAATTCAACTTTGGGATGGAATAATATATTGTTTGATAATACCTCTCCTGGTGGTTCTGTTTCTTGTACTCCTAATCCAGTTACTGAAGGTCAAACTGTTGCGTGTACTTGTAGTCCTACAGATTCTGGATCTGCGATTAATTCATCGGCTACTAGTACTCCATCTAAATCTACTGCGGGTACTGGAACGAAGACTAGTAGTTGCTCATTTACAGATGGTGCTGGAAACAGCGGTACTGCAAGTACTACTTACCTTGTAGTTAGTTCTGGTGGAAGTGGAGGAAGTAGTGGAAGCGGTGGTAGTAGTGGGGCTAGTGCTACGGATAGTCAGAGAAAATCTCAAATTTGGGCGACAATAGAGCCTCAAGTGCCTGCTGTTATGAAGAGTTTGGGAGAAGATTATGGAATAAAAGAGATAACTATAAGTGTTAGTAGTTCTGCGGTTACTCCTAAATTGACTGTTACTAAGTATGGAAGTGCTCCTGGAGCTGTAAGTGTAAAAACTGGAGATGTTTTCAAGTACCTTCAAATTGAGCAGGAAAAATTAACTGATAAAATAAGTAATGTCAAGATCACTATGCAAGTGCCTAGATCATGGGTGTCTGGGTCTGGACTAGATAAGATGGATGTTGTGATGTTTAAGTATATTAATGGAGTGTGGACTGAGTTGGCAACAACATTTAGTCAGGAGGATGCGAATAATTATTACTATGATGTTAACATTAACTCATTCAGTTATTTTGCAATTGGTGCTAAAGAGAAAGTTGTTGAAGCTACTCAAGAAGGAATTGCACAAGATGCTGGGCAGGCAGAAGTAGCCAATGCTCCTCCTGTTGGAACAGAGAAGAAGAGTGGATTCATGGGAACCCTTGTTATGCTTGTGATAATCGCTTTGGTTATAGCAGCTTTAGTAATGTGGTTTGCAATTTATAAAAAGAAGAATTATTAGTTATTAGAGAAAATCCATTGCTAAAAGACTATTGACTTTGACACCTGGATTTTAACGAGTATTATTTTTAACTTATTTTTTAGTTTAGTGAGAGTTATTCTTGTTGGCCATTTAGACCTAAGTCTTTGTCGATCATCATGTCTATTAGACCTCTGAAATCCGTTTTAGGATACCAATTTAGAACTCTTTTTGCTTTTGAAGAATCACCTAGAAGTTTATGTACTTCGCAAGGTCTATAAAACTGAGGATGCTGAACAACAAAAACTTTATTTTTTTGCTTTCTTAATTTTTCTAAATCTTCATTTGCACTTTCTACGGACAGCTCATGCAAGTCTTCTATTTGATATTCTAGACCTGCCCTAGAGAAAGACTCATCTACAAATTCGCGTATACTATGACTTTCACCCGTTGAAATTACATAATCATCTGGAATTTGTTGCTGGAGTATTAACCACATAGCCTCTACATAATCTCCTGCAAATCCCCAGTCTCTTGTTGCATCTAAATTTCCAAGAACTAGTAGATTATCTTCATTATTTCTTATTCTTGCTATTCCTTTAGTTATCTTTCTAGTCACAAACTCTGAACCTCTACGAGGAGATTCATGATTAAATAGAATTCCTGAGGAAGCGTGGAGACCATATGATTCTCTGTAATTTCTGGTTATATCGAAACCTGTGACCTTACTTATTCCATATGGTGAACGAGGATGAAACATTGTTGTTTCTGTTTGAGGTATTTCTTCTACTTGCCCAAACATTTCAGATGAACCTGCAAAGTAGAATCTACAATTCTTTGCTCTTGAATCCAGAGCTGAAAGAACATTTAATGTACCTTGAATATTTGTCATGAAGGTTGTAGAACTATCTTTAAAAGACTCATGAACAAAACTTTGAGCTGCTAAATGATAACATTCATCTGGCTGTACTCTATCAAATATATCTATTAGGGAGGCAGAACTTTCTATACTCCCTGAATGTAATTTTAATTTGTCCCTTATGTGATTTATTCTACCTAACCTTTGGTGTTCATCCTCAAGAGCCACCCTTCTCACTATTCCATGTACTTCATAACCTTGGTCTAGTAAAAATTCAGAAAGATAAGATCCATCTTGACCAGTAATACCTGTTATTAAAGCTCTTTTCATTATAAGGGGATAAACTTTATGTTTATAAGTTTTATGAAAATCAAAAAGTCCTTTTCGTTCACCGCACACTGAAGTATGCGGTTTGTTCGGGACTTTTGGATGCTCAAGATTGCATTCTGCATCATCAATCTTGACATAAAATGGATACTTTTATATTTCTTAAAAGATGGTAGTTATTATGAAGATAATCTCTTGGAACGTCAATGGAATTAATGCATGCTTAAATAAGGGATTATTAGAATTTATGAATAAAGAAAGTGCTGATGTTTATTGTTTTCAAGAGGTTAAAGCTACTAAAGAGAAAATACCTAAATTGATAGAAGGTTACCTAGAGTTTCATTCACATGCTCAAAAGAAGGGTTATAGCGGCGTTTCTACATACTCTAGAATTAAACCTATATCTATTATAGAAGGCATTGGAAATCAAATATTTGATAGCGAGGGAAGAATACTTACTTTAGAATTTGACGACTTCTTTATTATTAATGTCTATTTTCCTCATTCACATAGAGAGTTAAAGAGACTAGATTTTAAGTTAAAATTTAATAAAGACTTTTTGAGCTTTTGTAAAAAGTTAGAAAAGACTAAGCCAGTTATTATTGCTTCAGATTTTAATGTTGCTCATAAAGAAATTGACCTAAAAAATGCAAAGTCAAATGAAAAGAATGCTGGTTTCACAATTGAAGAGAGAAATTGGTTTGATTCTTTTCTTAAAGAAGGATTTGTAGATACTTTTAGAGAGATTACTAAGGAAGGCGGACATTATACTTGGTGGGCTTATTTTAATAATGCTCGTGAGAGAAATATTGGTTGGCGTATTGATTATTTTGTTTTGAGTAGGAGTTTAAGAGATAGACTACAAAAAAGTGATATACTAAAAGATGTCCTAGGTTCTGACCATTGTCCTATTAGTTTAGAAATAGATTCGCTCTAAGATAGTGGACAAAATTTCCGACATATTTATAAATGGTTTTTAAATAATAAGAAAATGGAGTTTGAAAATGATTCTTAAATTACTAGGAGCAATAGACTTATCAGCGGCGATTATATTTTTGATGATGGTTTTTGGAATGGACATCTTTATTTCGGTCTTATTATTCTGTGCTTTATTACTTTTAATTAAAAGTTTGTTTATATTTTCAGGAGATGTCCTAAGTTTTATTGATCTATTTGCGGCGCTCACGTTAATACTTTCAATAATATTTCCAATATTTATTTTTCTAAGCTGGATATTTGCACTATTATTATTTGCAAAAAGCTTTGTCAGTTTCCTATAATTTTTCTTATAATAAGATTCAAGTATCTATTATGAGGATACTGTAACCTTATCGTCACTTCCTCGATTTTGCAAGGAATCTGATAAGGTTTAACAGTTTATTTCTTTTCAATGGAAGAGTTATCTCTGCCATTTCTGCAGGCGTTTTTCCTTTGAGTTCTTGATGAGGGTTTACAAAGTTGTGAAGAACTCTTTGCAAATCCATAAAACTTTTTGCTCCACCAAAACTTCCAAAACCCCCTCGGATAACTTTCAATCTATCTTCTAGTTTTCCATTATATCTTTCAACAGGAATATTGTTATGCTTCAAACCATATTTTTTACAGGCAATTGAAACACCAAAGTTTAGATTTGCAATTCTATAAAAAAGTTTTTTGAAAGCAG
>CAYHYK010000013.1:0-16061 GCA_964360985.1 Candidatus Woesearchaeota archaeon
AAAACAATTCATCCAGAGAAATACAATAAAATTCTAGCGGATGCTTTGAAAGAGATAACTGAATTTGCCCAGCCAGAATGGGTTTCATTTGTCAAAACTTCTACTCATAATTCTCGTCCTACAGTAGAACCTGACTTTTGGTATAAAAGAGCAGCCAGTATATTAAGACAAATATATATCAATGATACAGTAGGAGTTCAAAGATTAAGAACAAGATACGGAGGAAGAAAAAAGAGAGGAGTTAGACCTTCCGAATTTAGACGTTCAGGTGGAAAAATAATAAGAGTTATTCTTCAACAGGGTGAAAAAGCAGGATTACTAGAAAAGTCAAAGGAAAAAAAAGCAGGAAGAAAACTTACAGAAAAAGGAAGGACTTTCCTAGAAAGTATGACAAAATGACTAAAAGCTATTCAAAAAAAGTTAAATTAGCCGTAAAAAACAGGCAAACAAAATGGGCTCCTTTTTGGGTAGTAATTAGAAAATTTGGAGCAGGGCACAAAGCTCATCCTTCACAAGTTACTAAACAAAGACGTCATTGGCGTAGAACAAAGCTTAAACTTAAACCAAGAAGAGCACATAAACAACACCTAGGATAAAATGGCAGAAGTTAAATTTTTAGAAAGAGAATATACTATTCCCCTTAGAAGGGTCTGGGTTAAAGCAGCAGAATATGAAAGAGGCAGAAAAGCAATTATCGCAATAAAACAATTCATAGCAAAACATATGAAAGTTGTTGATAGAGATATATCTAAAGTAAAGGTAGATGTTTATCTTAATAATGAAATATGGTTTAGAGGAAGAAGACACCCTCCTGCAAAAGTAAAAGTAATCGCTAGAAAAGAAGGAGATATAGTAAAAGTTGACTTTGTAGAAATTCCTCATCATGTAAGATTCCATAAACATAAAGTAGAAAAGATGCATAAAAAATCAGAGGAAAAACCTTCCAAGAAAGAAATGCCTCCTGCTCAAGAAACAAAAACAACAGAAGAAAAAATAGAAGAGAAAGAAAAAGAAATGTCAGTGGCAGAACAACATGAAAAACTAGCAAAACAAGATTCAAAGATTCAAAAGCATATGTCAAAAAAGAAAGAAGAAAGCTATCATAGAATGGCCTTGCAGAAATAGTTTTAATCCAATCCAATAATAGTTCCAGCCAATCTTTCTGGAATATGTCTCAAAATATTTCTTTTTTCAGACAAATATTCTTTAGCAAATTCATCTCTTACAACTCTTCTATTCTCTTCCAAATCATCTTCAACTAGTTTAGAATCTTCAGAAAAATATTTCCCAATGACCTCATCAGACGGTCTGCCATTATTAACTATAATTTTATCCATTTCAACGCCAGAATATTTTTCTATCTCCGCAACAAAATCACTAGCTTTAAAGTCATAATTGCCTTGTTTTGTAAATAAGTTACATACATAAATCTTCAATGCATTAGACTGTCTTAACGCCTCACTCATACCTTCAATTATCAAATTAGGAAGAATACTCCCATATAGATCTCCTGCGCATATAACTACTTTATCGGCTTTTCTAATTGCTTCACCAGCCTCCCTATAAAGAAAAGCTCTAGGTTCATAAAATAATCTTGAAATCCTAGTTTCTTTTTCTTTAGGATAACTGACTTCTGTCTGCCCATCAAGAATCTTCCCTTCCAGAGTTTCCGCTCTTAAAACGCTTTTATCAATGCTAACTGGAAGTACTTCACCGCAAATCTTTAGTAATTTTCCAGCTTCAACAAATCCTGCTGCATCCCCTCCATAAATTTCAGTCAATCCAGCAATAATTAAATTCCCCAAACTATGCCCATCTCTAAGTCTATGATTGAACAATTTCCTCAATCTTCCCCCTCCATTCTCCGAGGCTAGAGCAACAAGACATTGCCTCGCATCTCCAGGAGGTAAAATTCCATATTCATCTCTTAATTTTCCACTTGAACCACCATCATCAGCAATATTGGCCACAGCAGTTATATCACATTCATAATTTTTCAAACCTTTTAATAATTGAAAATGTCCTGTTCCGCCTCCAATAGTCACAATTTTTTGCATAATTCCTCTTAAATAGAATATTATTTAAACCTTCAGAAAATTATCTCTAGAAATAATTTTATAACCTCAATTTCTATCTAAAATAATGCACAAAATACAACTAGAACTAAGAAAATTATCCAAACCAGAAAAAATTCCAATATATAAAAATTTCTTTAAAACAGGAAAAGGCGAATATGGTGAAGGAGAGGAATTCATAGGCGTTACAGTTCCAGATACAAGAAAAACAGCAATAAATAATATCAATACATCATTTGACGAACTAGTTCAAATATTAAAGTCAAAAGTTCACGAAGATAGAATGTGCGCCTTTCTTTTGTTAGTATATAAATATGAAAAAGCAAAAGATGAAGCAGAAAAAAAAGAAATAATTGATTTTTATTTAGAACATCATTTATCAGGAAATAATTGGGATCTAATAGATTGCGTTGCAGACAAACTTCTTGGAAAATGGTTAATTGATAAAGATAAATCTATTCTTTATCAATATGCAAAATCATCTAATTTGTGGGAAAGGAGAATCTCAATTATTTCAACATTTTATTTTATTAAAAATAATCAATTTGATGATACAATAAAAATATCAGAAATTCTTTTACAAGACAATCACGACCTTATCCATAAAGCAGTTGGATGGATGTTAAGAGAAATAGGAAAAAGAGATTTAAAAACTCTAGAATCATTTCTCTCTATCAACTACAAGTTAATGCCAAGAACAATGTTAAGATATGCAATAGAAAAATTTCCAGAAGATAAAAGACAGGCATATCTTAAAGGAAAAACTTAAATATAACAGCATATATAATAAAATATCATCAAGGTATAATAAATGGAAACAATAGCAAAAACACGCATAATAGGAGGCTCATTAGTCGTAACTATTCCTGCAGAGATAGTCAAGATTGAAAATCTTCAGGAAGGAGAGTATGTAGAGATTAATGTAAAGAAACATAAAAAAGATTATTTCGGAGCATTAAAAGGAATAGGCAAATGGAATAGAAAAGAAGATAGAGCAAAAGACAGATTATGAATTCATATATCATCGACACTTCTGCATGGATTGAATATTTAGAGGGTAGTGAAAGCGGAGAAAAGATAAATAATATTCTAAAGTCTAATGAACAAACTTATATAATTCCAGTCATACTATCAGAACTAATAAGTAAAGTTAAAAGGTCAAATGGAGATGTAGAGTTGGCTTATCACACCCTAATTAAAAATTCAAAGATTTTAGATATTACTCCAAGAATTGCAAAAGAGGCAGGTTTACTACATGCTAAAATAAGATTAACACTATCAAATTTTTCATTAACTGATGCCACAATAATATGCTCAGCAAAAACGTTTAAATTAAAAATACTGACAACTGATAGCCATTTCAATAAATATAAGGAAGCAATAATAATTTAAATTTTAATTTATTGTAATAACTATAAAATAGTAACTATTAGAAATATTTATATAATATAAAGTCTATATAAAATTATGCAGATGAAATCAAGATTGCTAGAGCTAATTGAAAAAGATCCAAAAAAGATAGACGGGCTCAGATTTCATGCCTCGCTTAATACTCTCTATTATACTCAAAATACTATAAAACTGCTTCCAAATGGGAGATTCTGTATCGAAGAGAGATCACAATATGATGAATGGGATTGTGAAGAAAAAATTATTAATTACAGCGATGGCAAGGTATTTATTAATAATCCAAGAATAGAATATCTTTATGCAGCAGCTTCTCAATTATTTGAAGGAAAAAAAGTTCAAAAATATGTCGTTCATAAAAAGAGTGGTTATGATTCAGAATTACTTGCAGAAATTTTATCAAGACCAGAAGTAAGAATTATATCATGGCCAATTTAATCCTAAATATCTTTTTATATCCTTAATTGGTCTGTATAGTATGGAAAAACCCATTCAAGAATTATTGCAGTTTTCAATAATAAATATAGATAAACCCTCAGGTCCTACCTCCTTCTCTATCTCAGACTTTGTAAGAAAGTCTCTAGCCTTAAACAAAACTTCCCATTTTGGAACTCTCGACCCTCAGGTTACAGGAGTTTTACCAATTGCATTAAGCAGAGCCTGTCGCCTAAACGAATATTTTATGCATAAAGATAAAACTTATGTAGGAATAATGCGCGTTCATAAAGAAGTAAATGAAAAGAATCTCCACGAAATAATAAAAAAATTTATAGGGAAAATAATGCAGCTTCCTCCAGTAAGATCAAGCGTTAAAAGACAACTAAGAGAAAGGGAAATAAAATCTTTCAATATTTTAGAAATTCAAGGAAAAGATATATTATTTGAAACTCAAGTTCAGGCAGGAACATATATCAGAAAATTATGCGATGATGTAGGAAAGGAAATAGGAGGTGCACACATGTTAGAGTTAAGGAGAACAAAAGCATCTATTTTTCCTGAAGTAGAATCCATAGACTTATATCAATTCGAAAAAGCAGTAGAAGAATATAAAAATGGAAATGAAAAATTATTAAGAGATATTTTAATCCCTGCAGAACTGGCAATTTTAAAGGTTCTTCCACAAGTTCAAGTAAAAGAATCCTCTCTAAAATCTCTTCTAACTGGTAAACCTTTAATGAAAGTAGATATTAAAGATAAACTACCTCCTGAAGAGATATTCGCCATATTTAATAAAGATAAGTTTATTGCAGTAATGAAAAGAGTTGAAGAAAAAGACATTTTAGCTAGGGCACAGTTTGTACTTAACTAAATTAACCCTAAACTAATATTTATAGCCAAATTAACTTTATCCATGATATCAGTCGATAATCTTGAAATACTCTTTCTTATTCTAGATTTATCAATTGTTCGAATTTGATTCAAAAGAATAGTAGATTTATTTTTTAATCCAGATTCATTCGATTCTAGTTCCACATTAGTAGGAAATTCTTTTGTATATATTTTAGTCGTTATAGGTGCAACAATTGTAGTAGGACTAAATTCATTAGAGTCATCATTCTGAATAACTAAAACTGGTCTTATTCTCCCCTGTTCACTACCCACCACAGGTTCCAAATTTGCTAAAATTATTTCTCCTCTTTTAAGTTTCATTCCACTCCCAATCTATTTCAGCATCAGCCGTTTCGAATTCTCTAGTTATTCTTAAACTATCCTCTGCCATTTCTTTGCAACCTTCTATTAATAATTCTCTTTGTTTTCTCTTTTGCTCTTCAAATTTTTTCATCATTTTAACTATTACATCTTCATAAGTTTCTTTCCCTGTTTCCTTCATCCCATCTAGAGCCTTTTTTACATTTTCATTAAGCTGAATACTTGTTACCATATCTCCTATAGTCTAACTATAGTATTTATATTTTTCTACCCACAAAGATAAAAATAAGGAATACCAGATCAGTACTAGTCCAAGGCTCAAAATATTCTTAGACTAAAGCTAATAAAAAAAGATATAATAAAAGACGATTCCAACATTAAATCTAATGATTAATAAAATATTTTATGAATTTGTTAACTAGCGAATGGTAACAAAAAAGAAAAGTTTAAATAAGGATTAATTTACCTCTAACCATGACAAAGATGATAAATCAGAGAATAGCAAACACAAATCTTTACATTTTTAGCAGAGACTCTGATTCAGGACTATTTGCTTATTCAAGACCCATAAGTGAGGATGAAGGTAACTATGTTGCAGGGCAAGTAACGATAAATGAAGGATTAGGTGTTGCCGAAAATGGAGCCCTATATAATATAAGTGCATTGAAGGGGATTGATGCAAACAAAAAATTAATGAAACAAACCGATGGAAAAGTATGGTTCCCTACAATTTCAGAAGGGTTATTACTTCATGATGCAGGTTTATTGCCTTTGGGAAAAATAATGGATTTTGGAATAGCTCTTTTTAATTCTAAAAATCCAGATAAAGAGATTGCACAAGCTTTAGCTAAAACTGCTAGAGAAAGAGGATATGATCTTCCGATTTTGGCTTCCTTTAAGTCTCTTGAGTTAGAGGTAGGCGGAAAGAAATATGGATATATGCCAATTATTGTTTCTGAAGATGGGTTAATTAAAGGAAAAAATGTAGAAGACACTCTTAAAAGATTTAGTTATGTTGGAAATTCAGGAGTTCGCAGGTTGTATCGTAGCGGGCTCGGCTATTGGCTTGCCTATTGGGACGACCCCTTGGGCGACTTCAGCGGGGGCTGTCGGGTGGGAAGAGTTTCTGCCGTAGGCAGTGAAAAAAATCTGAATGAATTAGTTTCTTTGCAAATTGCACAAAATTATGATGTTCAAAGAAAAAAATTTGAAGAGCAAATACTATCTTTAAATGAACAAGAAAGGGAATGTATTGCTTCTGCAGAAAGAATTTTAAAAGAATAATTTAAAAAATAATAACTATTTTTATTTCTCATTAGCTTCTAATTAATAAATCGCTCATAAGATTAAACTCTAAGTTCTTAACTAAAGACTTATAAATGACCTGTTTTTTGACAATCTATGAGAATTAGTATTTTGCTTGAAGGAGACTCTGAAGTTCCAGATTACTTAGTGGATTACATCACAAAATACCCTGAGACAGAAATGCATAATGAGTATTGTCCACAAGATTTAGAAGAACTAGCGGATAATTTAATAACAAATCCAACTCTTAGAGGTTGGTGTAATGATTTTGTAAAAAAAGGGATATATTTACTAGAAGATAAAGGATATACTACTAGAACTTTATTTACTAGAAGAATAAGGCATTCTTCTGTCTTGTTTGCCAAAGATAGAAAGCTTGTTTTATTAGATTATAATAGGAATCTAAAGGGAGACAACCTTTCTTTTTTTAGAGCAGATTCAGGAAAAATTCATTTTCTAAAAGTAGAAAGAGAAAAAGGATATGAACTTAGTAAAGTTTTTGATAGCCCAGATATTTATTACCATAGTTTTAAATCTCTTTTTACTCTAGAGCCTTCAAAGGTGAAAAGAGGATCTGGTGTTAGCGAACTTGAAGTCTTCGATCTTTAATTTTTTCAATAACCTTAAATATCCCTTTTCATGAATTCTCTCATGAGAGAATTTATCTATTACTCAAGAACAGCACCTACATCAGGAAATTTTTCTTTAGATGATTTGCAAAAAGCAGGAAGAATAGACATAGCAATCCATGTAATAATTGCAACTTTTTTTCTAAGCCATAAAATAAGATCAGATGCAAAATTAAATCTAATATTTGCAGGCATGCCAGATCCTCCAAAACATATTGAAATGGCTCCAGTTACAGAAGGTGAAACAGGAATAGATAAAATATATCTATCAAAAAAAGATGTTTCAGGAATATTAAAAAGAATACTCTATAAATATAGGGCAGGGCAAAGAAATGAAGTTTTTCCAGGATATTGGATTCAGAAAAAAGGTTTTTTAGAATTAGTTAACGATTTATCAAAAGAAGGAAGAAATTTATACATTTTAGATCCAAAAGGAACAGATATTAGAGAAGCAGACATAAAAGAAAATCCTATTTTCATCTTAGGCGATCATAAAGGCCTTCCTATAAAAGAATTAAAGAGGTTAAGAAAAATATGTACTCCTGTAACTTTAGGCAAAAGAACTTACTTTGCCTCACAAGTTGTAGCAGTAGTGAATAACGAATTAGATAGAAGAGAAGATAAAGGACTACTATAATCAAATATAATATTATTCCAACATAACAATAATTATAAAGCCTTCAAATTCCTACATACCATGGTAAAAGGAGCTGCAATTAAGTTTACAAATTATACAGATTCTGTAAACAAACTTGCTAATTTGTTAAAAGTTTCAAATGAAATCAAGAAATACGACAAAATTGTATTAAAACCATACATAAAGGACTCAGAATCACACACCCCTATTGCATTTGTAGAAGCAGTCCTACAATTCTGTCTAGCCAATAAGAATCCAGTTGGAGAAATATTCATAGCAGAAGGAGTTGACGGTGCAGATACAACAGATTTATTCGATTCCTTAGGCTATAAGTCCTTATCTGAAAAATACAATGTAGGCCTTATAGATTTAAACAATACCGAAGTTGAAGAAAAAATCAACGGAGAATTTCTAAAGATGCAATCTATCAGTTATCCAAAGATACTTTTAGAAAGCTGTGTAATTTCTCTCCCGGTATTAAAAGAAGATGCAGAAACAGAAATAGTGGACTCATTATCTAATATGTTAGGAGCCTATCCTTCAAAATACTATGCAGGATTTTTCTCGTTAAAGAAAAACAAAATAAGAAAATGGCCAATAAAATTCTCCATTCACGATATATTAAAATGTAAAATGCCTAATTTCGCAATTATAGATGCTTCTAGACAAGGTCAAATATTAGCCGGCCTCCCTATAGATATAGACAAACAAGCATCAAAGCTTTTAGGCAAAGAATGGAGAACGATACATCACTTAAGATTAATAGATGAATCTTTCACTTCAAGGTTAGCCAGTCGGGATAAAAAAGAACCAGAAGTAAAAATTGCGTAAAATATATTTTAAGATCAACTCAAAATTTTCTTCTTTTTTCGATCTTGTGATTTTTTCAAACCAGTTATTTCTTTCTCATGTCAAAGTTCTTGAAAACCACGAACTAAAGTGCGTGGGAACTTTGAGCATCCAAAAGTCCTAACAAACTACGGATTTTAGTCCGTAGAAGCATTCAAGGACTTTTTGATAATAATCTGCTCTTTCAATATTACCTTCCTCAATAGCTCTTTCTCTTTTTTCCAAATGAATATTTATCTGTTTTTCAATAGAATTTATACCCTTTCTAAGCTTTTTTATTCTTTTAGTCATATTTATTCACCTCTTTTTCCAAAAGTTCCAAAAGTTTTTTTAATATTTCAATTCTCAATTTTTTCCTTGGATTTTGATCGTCACGAACTTTTTTATAAATATCATAAACTTCTTCAACATCTTCAACATCTAGTTTCCCTTCAGAGGATAACCATCCCAAAAATTCTCTTTTTCTGTAGTTTTTACCTTGAAGGATTACATTGACAAAATAAACTCCTCTTAATCTTAATAAAGTTGAGTAAATTACTGAATATTCTGAAAATAGCTCTTTATTTTTGTCAAGCTGAATGAAACTCTTATTTATTTTTAATATTCTCCTGCATTCTTCCATATAATTATAAAAGTCACTTTTAGAAGGTATTCCAAGAGAAATTTCCTCCAGTAGAGACTTATTTAATATAGGTTTGGCTTCGATTAAACTGGGAAATATCATTAGGGGGTTATTTTTCAAAGTCTTCTTTATATTTTTCAAAGGGTAAATTTCTATATTATATTTCCCAGAAGTTATTTTTTTCCTTAAATCTTTAGATATAACTATTATATCAATATCTGAGTCTTTTTCCTGTTCTCCTCGTGCATAGCTTCCAATCAAGTAAATGCCAAGAATATCTTCTAGGTAACTATCTAAAATAGCCATTATCTCTTTTCTTATCTGATCAGTTCTATCTACAAGTATAACTTTAACTTGTTTTCCAAGCCATTCTCTGGGAAGTAATACTCCGCCACTATTACCCCACTTACTAACCTGTGCAATTCTTTCCATGTTTATACAATGTTTAAACATATTTATAAATGTTTTCATGCCATAAAATATATTAACATCTCTAAGCTAAATTTAATATGAAAAAATCATTGAGATTACATCTAACTGGTACAGTACAAGGTCTTTTTTTCAGGCAATTCATAAAAGATAACGCAGATAAGTTTAATGTAAAAGGATATGTTAGAAACATGGAAGACGGCCGTGTTGAAGTATTTTTAGAAGGAGATAGAGAAAGCGTAGATACAATGGCTCTAGTCTGTAAATCAGGCCCTAAGCATACCACAATCCGCAATGTACAGGAAAAACCAGAACAATTCCAAGACTTTAAAGAGTTTAAGATTCTTAGGTTCTAATTAGTTACTCTTTGATAGTTATAACAAAAAGAAAAGTTTAAATACCTAAAATTATTGAAGAAATAATGGTTGAATTAAAAGTAGATATTAGACCCTCAAGAGCAACTTCAGGAGTAGTATCGACTCCATTTGATGATGCTCTAGAAGAATTAAAAAGAAATAATTTTGAATTAATACCTTTGTCACAAAATGCAGAATTAAGGTTTCTGCAAGGAACATCTTCCCATATCTCTTTGACTGGAAATTATGTAAAAGAAGGTGTAATGAGTATTCCCAATAAGGGGATTTACTTACTAAGAAATTCGCCTTTATTACAATTAGAACTAGCAAAAGAGGCTGTTATAAGTCATAGATCTAGAGAAGAATACTTCTTTTCTGAAAAATCAACAAAACAATATTTCGAAAAAATTTCAGAATCTCAAGAAAGCGAGGTGTTTCCTTTAGTAAATTTAGAAGCAATAAATACTGATAAATTTAACATAGATAAAAGAGCATTATGGCTTTTTGGCAACCAAGCAGAACCATATGGCCGGTTTTTGTATGATAATGGGATAAAAGAAATGCATCTTAAATTTCCCTCTCAAAATTATATAAATCAGCAAGAGAGTTCTTTTATAAATCAGCTTTTTTTTCGTAAACTATTTTGTGGAGGATCTTCTAGCTTGGAAGGATATGATAAAAATCTTCACTATGGTGGCGGCGTTCGTGGAATAGTTTTTAACCCACTTAGTAATTAGGCATTTATGAAACTAAGTTTTATTAAGTTAATTAATTATAAACCTAAATGAAAAAATATTATTTAATAATCTTAATAACTATTCTCTTAATCTTATCCCTATTTCTCTTAATCTATTTCTATCCAAATGAAGATAAAACCTCTCAAGTATGCATAAAACAAACATGTTTCCAAGTAGAGATAGCAGACAATCAAGCAGAAAGACAAAAAGGCCTAATGGATCGTTCTTCCCTCAATGATGATGAAGGAATGTTCTTTATTTTCGAAAATGAAGGAATATATCCATTCTGGATGAAGAATACATTTATCCCTTTAGACATTATATGGATAAATAAAGATAAAGAAATCATCCATATAGAATCAGTTCAGCCTTGTAAGATAGATCCTTGCCCTTCCTATAATCCAGAAAAAGAGGCATTATATGTCTTAGAAATAAATTCAGGTCTATCAGAAAAATACGGTTTTAAAGAAGGCAATGAAATAACGATATCGAATAATATTTAAACCATTCTTCTCTTAGATAAAAATGGGCCGACAAGAAGAAATAATAAATGAAAGATTAAGAAAAATAAAAGAATTAAGAAAAGAAGGAATAAATCCTTATCCTAATAAGTATGACGTGGATAACCATGCTCAGAAATTACAGAAAGAATATGCCTCTCTCAAAGAAGAAAAATACACTAAAGATAAAGTAAAAATTGCAGGAAGACTTATGATTGCCAGAGATCTAGGTAAAATATCATTTGCAACTTTACAAGATTCAACTGGAAAAATTCAAATAGTTCTTCAAGAGAAAGAAACCCCTAATCAAATAAGGGAATTTTTCAAGAAATATGTAGATGCAGGAGATTTTGTAGGAGTGGAAGGAACAATATTTAGAACAAAAAGAGGAGAATTATCTGTTTTAGTAAAAGACCTAGAATTATTAACAAAATCTATTTTGCCTCTCCCAGAGAAATGGCATGGCTTACAAGATGATGAAGAAAGACTAAGAAAGAGATATTTGGATATACTAATAAATCCAGAAGTTAAAGAAATGTTTATTAGAAAAAGTAAATTCTGGAATTCTATGCGTTCATTTTTGCTCTCAGAAGGCTTTTTGGAAGTAGAAACTCCAGTTTTAGAAAGTTCAGCAGGAGGAGCAGCGGCCACTCCATTCAAAACTCATCATAACGCCTTGGATCTAGATGTATATCTAAGGATATCTATGGGAGAGCTTTGGCAAAAGAAATTAATGGTCGCAGGTTATGGTAAAACCTTTGAGATTGGACGACAATTTAGAAATGAAGGAATGGATGCAGAACATCTTCAGGATTACACTCAAATGGAATTCTACTGGGCGTATGCAAATTTCCAGCAAGGAATGGAATTAGTACAAGAGTTATATACAAAAATTGCAAAAGAGACTTTTGGAACAACAAAATTTATCAGAAACGGCTTTAAGTTTGACCTCTCAAAGAAATGGGATATTATCGACTATTCTTCAGAAATTAAAAAGCAAACTAAGATAGATGTTTTTAATACAACCAAAGAAAAAATAGAAGACAAATTAGACGAATTAAAATTAGAGTATGAAAAAAATCTAGACAAACCTAGATTAATAGATATTTTATGGAAATATTGTAGGAGAAAAATAGCAGGTCCAGCATTTCTTACTGGACAATTAGTTGAGGTCTCTCCATTAGCAAAAAGAAATCCAAAAGATCCCAGAAAAGTAGAACAATTTCAGGTTATTTTAGCAGGTAGCGAAGTAGGTAATGGATATTCAGAGTTAAATGATCCCTTAGATCAAGAAGAGAGATTTAAAGAACAACAAAAAATGAAAGAATCAGGAGATGCAGAAGCACATTCACACGACATAGAATTTGTAGAAGCTCTAAAGTACGGAATGCCTCCCACCTGTGGTTTCGGAGTATCAGAAAGATTATTCTCATTCCTAGAAGGCAAACCAATTAGAGAAACAGTCATCTTTCCATTGATGAGACCTCTTCATTCAAAAAAAGTAGATTCTGAGAAAAATGTAGAAGGTAAAGAAAATTTACCAATAGTCCAAGATAAAGGAAAGGTTCCTTCTCATGAGGAGACATTTTCCCTTCTTAGAGAGTATGTGAAGTCAGAGAGTTTAATCAATCATTGTTTATCTGTAGAGGCTGCAATGAGATCCTATGCAAAAAAATATAATCAAAATGAAGATCTTTGGGCAGCGGCAGGTTTATTGCACGATTTCGACTATGAAAAGTTTCCAGAAGAACATCCAGTTCCAGGTGTTCAAATTCTCAAAAAGAAAAATTATTCAGAAAGTCTAATTCATGCAATTTTAAGTCATGCTCATGAAAGAACAAAAGTTGTGCCCACTACTATTTTAGATAAAACTCTAATTGCTGTAGACGAATTATCTGGGCTAATAACTGCTCTTGCTAAAGTGAGACCAGAAGGATTTAATGGGATGAATTCAGATTCTGTAGAAAAAGCACTAAAGAAGAAAGGTTTTGCTGAGAAAGTAAACAGGACAGATATTGAAAATGGAATAAACGGTCTAAAGGTTGATAGAAAAGAACATTTCGAATTAATAATTTATGCACTAAAAAAGTTAAGTGAAAAAAAGGAGGAAAAATAAAAATGTCAAATGAGGTGGATTTAATTATAAAGAGCAAGATAAAGTCAGCTGTTCCTGACATGAGTGTAGCTGCAGAAGTCGCAGATGCCCTAAACAAGAAAGTTCTTCATCTTCTTGATGAAGCTGCCAAAAGGGCAAAACTTAATGGCAGAAGAACTGTTCAGGCTAGAGATCTTTAATTAGAAAATTCCTTTAATAGTTCTGTCGGATTAACAACTCTCTCTGGAATTATATTTTTAAGTATCTTATCACCTGAAAATATCTTACAGTTTAATTTTAAAGCAAGAGCAAGATAAGGAGAGTCTTTTTCATGGGTTCCTAAAATTTTTCTTTCTTCTCCTATTTTGTCTTTAAACTGATCTTCAAGAATAAATGTTATTTGCTTTAGGACAAAATCCATCTCTTTTTTAACTTCTTCAGATGAAAAATGAGTTTTACTAGCAATCTTATTAGTATGTTTTCCTACTTCTAATATCAGGAATAAAGGTGCAACAAAATTAAACTTTTTCTTTTCATGATTAAGGGAAAATATCTTAGATATATTTCCTTTCACAATAGTGGCAGATATAATAGTATTTGGATCTACAACTAAGAACATATTAGAGATGTTTAGAGTAATTCTCCCAAACAGCCTTTTTTATTTCCTCAGCTATTTCCTCAGCATCTTTTTCTGTTGCTTTAGATTTAGACAGGATATTGTTATAACTAACAACTTCATCTAATCTTTCTTGCAATAGCTTTGTAGCTATATACGACCATTCTATTGGCTTTATTTTATCCACCATAAACCCTATTTCATCCGGGATATCTATTTCTATTTTTACCATATTCTTAGATGTATTCAATCTTAATAAATTTTCCTATTTCTTCTTTTTAATAATAGCAAATAAATTTAAACTCTTGCCATTTTTCTCTTATATGTCAAACAAAGCAAAAGGCTCAAGAGTTGAAAGAGAATTGATACAGTTGTTTACTGAGAACTCCTGGCGTGCAGTTAGAGTTGCAGGCAGCGGAGTGGGAGAAGATTCTCCTTGCGATTTACTAGCAGCAAAACTAGGAAAGAAAGCATATGTAATAGAAGTAAAATCTTCTAAGAAATCAACGGTTTACATTACTAAACAACAAATAGAAGATTTTATGTTATTCGCGAGTATTATAGGCCTCACCCCAGTAATAGCATTACGATTTAATAGAGAGGGCTGGCTTTTCCTTGATCCAAAATATCTTAAAGATACAGGAAAGTTCTGGGCAGCCTCAATCCAAAACGCAAAAGAAAAAGGAAAACGCTTTGCGGCATTTTTTGAAGGAAAGGGAATAAAGAGTGAGGTCAAAAATGAATCCAGTATCAATGAAGAAATTCTTAATGAATTAGATAAAGAAGATAAGGACAGATCTTCAGAGTTTAACCATCAATAGGTAGATAAAACTAGCCTACAATATTTAAATACCTAAAATTATTGAGAAAATCATGAATAGGGAATATAATTTTGCAGAAAGAAAAGGAAAATCTGGGAGAGTGTTTCATTTTCCAGAAGGTTCCGATGCAGAACCCTTTCTAGAAGAGTATAATGGAAGAGCAGAAAAATATTATAAAGGCAATAAAAATCTAAAAGTTCTATCTCTTCAAGATATAAAAGGAGTTCCAACAATAGTAGGATCAAATACTTTCGCTCCAATTCTAGCGTATCAAATCCTAAAAAGTCAAGGGTACAAACCAGCAACATTATCAAATATAGAAAGAACATTAGAAGATGGAGACATATTAGGAATAAGAGACAATTATTATGTTGATTTAGGCATCGTGTTAAGATCAAGAGATGATTCAAATGCCTCTTTAGCAAATAAGTTAGCAGATCAACTTGAAGATAGAGGAATATCTCTTAAAAATCCAATATATATTCCTTCTTCAAGTTTAGAACTAATTAGCGATCAAAGTTCTAAAGATTATGGTTTAGTCTTAAAATTAAAAGAAGACGCAGAAATTATAGTAGCTCATGAGTTACTCGGAAGTAATAGTGGTAATAAATTCTTAAGAGCAAATGAAAAAGGTCTTCCAATATTTGATAGCATGGAAGACAGAACATTACATGCACAAGATAATGGCCTTTCGAGGTTGGGCCTCGTCAGGTGTCTCCTCTTGGATTCCGGCAACGACAATTTGGCTTATTCCAACGAGTATGGTGGAGTGGTTTTAGTTAAAGGTTAACTCAATTAAACAAATTTCTTTAGCCCCTCTTCAATTTTCATAATTAATTTCCCGGTAATCATCTTAGCAGGTTTTTCAAGGGCTTTCTTATCTAAACCTAGTTTAGAAATTATTTCTCTACATTGTCTTTTTGTTTTTCCTGTTTTTTGCACTGCCCTTATAATCGAGTTTTTAACTTTCCCATTTCCAAAAGAAATATCAATCAAAATTTTATCAAGTTCACTTATTTTATTTTTCTTCTTTAGAGTTATTAGTGAAGAGTCAACTCTAGGAACGGGTTCAAAACTATTTTTAGAAACTCTAATTATTTCTTTAATATCATAAAATTTTCCAGCTATCAAACCAATTTTCTCACTAGAAAATAAAATTTCCTTAAATCTCTCCCCAACAATCAAGACAATTTCTTCTACGTCAGAAATAATTGCTTTATTTATCACTTCTTCAGATAAGTGGTAAGGAATATTAGAAACTATTTTATTATACCCTTGCCAGGAATAGTTTAAAGCACTATCAAATATAATTTTAATATTTTCATATTTCTCT
>CAYHYK010000013.1:16071-19581 GCA_964360985.1 Candidatus Woesearchaeota archaeon
TCGATTTCAAAAGCAGTGAGTTCACACCCTTTTTCAGCCAGTCTAATAGTTAAGTTTCCCCTTCCAGCTCCAATTTCAATAACTTTATCTTTTTTCTGGACTTTTGATTCTGAAATTTCCCTATCTAAAACCTTCTCATCAACTAAAAAATGTTGTCCCTTGTCAAAATCATATTCACCCATAAGACTATTTTTCCTTGGTTAAATCAATAGAATTAATAATAATATTACATTGATTTGGAGAGGGTTGATTATTATACAAATCTCTACACTTTATGTGATACACAGAATTGGATTTCCATTCAGCATAATGATTTTGTTTTAGTGAAGGATTGCTATATATCATTGGAAGTCCTTCTTCAAATACATAATTGCAACTCTTTAAGTCATATACGCATTCAGCTTCCTCATTAGTTACAATCTTTATTCCTTCTTCTTTGTAAGCGCGAGTAACCATCGGAGGAGATTTATCAACATTTACTGTAAATGCAGTAGAATCTTCAGCAGTATTTCCTCCAGCATCAACGCATCTGAAATAATATTTATAATTTCCAGCAACTAAATCTAGTTTCTGTCTGTGTTCAAAGCTATTGCTTTCAAACATAGAAATATAGCTATCTGCTAGACCACTATTTGAGAAATAACATATTGACTTGCCTTCTTCAGAACCGTCATCAGTTTTAACCTCTAAATCAACACTTATAGTATTAGTATTTCCAAATATTGTTTGATTTGGTTGTGTACCCAGAATATTCAAAGGTTGAGATCCTTTTAGTATCAATTCCTTACTTTCAGTATTAACATTTCTATCTTTCTCCTCTTTATTAGGTTGATCTTTGCATCTGAAAAAGAATGAATTGTCAGCCTGATTTTTCACACCAGTTAAGTTTCCAGAACAAACATAATTCAAATTAGCATTTATCTGGAAAGTTTCACTTAAACAAGTCATAGAGTTTTCCATAGTGTCATAATTTTTATTTTCCCTGGTCCATTTACATTCGCTAGGCTCATTAGTATATACTTCAATTGGAACACTATCAGAATTATATCTAACAAATCCACCAGAGTTTATATTCGTCCCTTCAATTATTGGAGGAGTAGTGTCAGGACTTTTATCTACACAGAAGTTAAATACAAACTTATCAACATTCACATTTCCATTGGCATCTCTACATTGAGTGTATAAACTGAATGATCCATCATTAATTAATTCAGGAGAAAGAGCACCAGTACTTCCAGTATCAGGTCCAGGCAATTTAATTTTTTGTGTATGATTATATCTATGGTAATTACTTTCTCCAAAATAAAATTCCATTTCTTCAAATGAGGCATTTATATTATAATCCAGTTTGCATTGAGCAGGCTCGTTTAATATAATCCCAAATTCTAGAGGAGTAAACGGTGCTATACATCCTTCACTTCCTCTTACTATCTTTACTCCTCTATCAGGAGGTCTTACAGTAGTGTCTGGAACATAACTTAAACCTGTAGGCTTTAGAGCATCTGTCCAAGGAGTAATAGTAGGAGAATTAACATCCTTAGAGTTAATCCAGGCACATTTTTCTTCATTAGTTCCAGGGTTAAGTAATTGACACGCTTGTCCTAAAGATCTACATCGGTATTCAGAACAAGGTCTAAATGGATCTTTATTACATTCCTCACATTTAGCACCACCTGTAGGAGGTTCAAACGGCAAACATTGGAAGTTAACCATCTTCTTCTTTTCAGTTTTATAAGTTGCAGCAAATATAGCAAAAGCAATTAATCCTCCAGTCACGAAGCCTCCTAGTGGAGTTCCAAATATAGAACTTAAAATAGGAGTTTCTGCAAAAACTCCTCCCTGTGCAAATGTCCCATAAAGTAGTTTTCCTCCTGCAATTCCTCCGAATGCAGCAATAGAAGCAGCATTACTCTGCTCTTCACTTAATCCTAAGACTGGACCTATAAATTTAATTGCCAAAGCAACAACTCCTCCCCATACAACTCCTTCAACTAAATGTGCCGCAAAAAAGTTTCCTGCACTATTTCCAAACCAATCCAAAGAATATTTTCCAAATGGGCCAAAGTTAGTATCTACAGCAGTAGACGCTGTAGAGGGAGGTAACGCACCGCCTCCAGGAAGATTCGGCGGAGTCAATTCTCCAGCACCAACATCCCGAGGAGGAAGACTTCCAGGCGTATCTAAAGTAGGTCCAGCAGGGATTTCACTTGCAGGAGGACGAATAACTCTCGCAGGTTCAAGACCACTAGAAACAGGACCTGATCCAGTAGTAGGCAACTCTGCACGAATAATATCAAGTTGAGGAGGAGAAACTCCAGTAGGAATATTAGATATGGGAGGCACACTAGTTGTACTCGCTATGCCACTAGCAGAAGGAACTATTGGCGGACCGTTTATTCCAAATTGAGTGTTAACGCTATCGACAACAGCACTAGGATCAATGCTACTTAAACTGCCATCTCCCAAATCAGGAATAATATTTGGATCAATATCTTGTGCCAAAACTAAGTCACCACTTAATATAAAAGAAAATGAAAAACTAACTGAAACTAATAATAATATTTCAAAAACGCTAATGCTAAAAACAAACTTGCTTTTTCCTCTTTTAAACATGCATTAATAAGAAAATTATTGTTTATAAATATTCTTCACGTCTAAATAACTCATATTCTTAATCTAAAATATTTACATTATAAACATCAATAATTTCTTCTTTTCCAGTACATTCAGGACCCATGCCAATTCTCCAGTTAATAGTGTGTTTTCCACGTGTTTTAAATTTATTAAAATAACTTGCAGGGATAGTAAAGTTACCTAAGAAAGCATCATCACTAGGTACAATCATTCCACCTTTATAGAAAACAGGATTATTGTTGGAATCATATAAATAAAAATGTAAAAAATCCCACTTACGCCCAAGTACAAGTGTAGAAAATGATATTTGTTTCTCTCTTGATAAAGAAAACGTATTTCCAGCTCCTTTTAATTCAGAAGGATCTATTTTATTATCTCCATCTTCATCAACAAGATAGCTATAAGCTGTAGAAAATCCATGCCTATTAGACAAATTATTCCCTCCAGTACCATTTACTCTAGAATTATTCCCTCCAGTACTATTCACTCGAGAATCATTTCCTCTAGAATTATTTGTATATATCGATGTACTAATCTTATTTCCGGCAGCCAAAGTTTCTTGTCCGCTAGCAGCCAAAGTAGAAGCCTCCCCTATAATTGCAGCTCTTGCACCTATTAAAGGGTCGGGAGCACTAAGTCCTCCAAGTTTTAATAATAATCCGCTAGCACGTAAAAACCCTGCCCTATTTTCCTGATCCTGTATTTCTTCGCGAGTATAACATTGACCATTTTTAGGAGGTTGTACACATCCAGAAAGACAAGAACTAACTCCTGCAGACAGAGCTATTAATTTCGCACTTCCCTTTAATTTATTCATTAAGCTCATGTTTTTCACAAGTAATAAAACTATTTAAATCTTACGTTTTGTTACCACTA
>CAYHYK010000014.1:0-18280 GCA_964360985.1 Candidatus Woesearchaeota archaeon
TTGCAAATCCATAAAACTTTTTGCTCCTTCAAAACTTCCAAATCCACCACGAATTGTTTTTAATCTGTCATCTAATTTCCCATTATATCTTTCAACAGGATTATTATTATGTTTCAAACCATATTTTTTACAGGCAATTGAAACTCCAAAATTTAATTTTGCAACCCTGTAAAAAAGTTTTTTGAATGCAGATTTATAATTTGCAAATTTATCACAAATAAATTCAAACAACAACCTATCATTATTTTTCTTATGCTTCTCTGATAAATATCTTTCCAGTATTTGTTGATAACAACTATCTTTTATTTGTTTTAGAAATTCTGTGCATTTTTCTTTCATTCTTTTATCGACGAAAGAATGAGCTAAAACAAATTTTGTAATACTATCATTCGCATTTAAATCAAAATTCCAATCATCTTTTACCTTAACATATTTTTCATCATAATGAATGTTTCCTTTAATTATTGGTTTTACTTTTTCATTTATCGGATTTTAAAAAATTTGAATACTTTTTTGTCCATCTATTTATTGTTTCTCTTGTAACTTTAACACCATCATGCTGCCATAAATGATATTGAACTTTGAATAGAGAAAATCCATCGATATGCTGATGAATAGCTTTCACAATAATTTCTTTTTTGAATCTCATTCTTTTGAATCCGTCATTTTCTACAAACCATTTTTTACAATCTGAGCAGAGATATTTTTGTTTTTTACCGATTTTGTTATGCCTATAACCTCTTTTCATCACTTCTTTTGACTTACAAAAAGGACATTTTACTTTCATGTTTACTTACCTCCTTTAGATAAGTAAGTAAACTTACTTTATAAAAGTGACGTTAAATAGACAATATCTATTATGAGAAAGATATATATATACGAATTTTCTTTTTATTGACTATGAAAAGAGAGTTGGTGATTTGTTTAATTTTATTGATTGGAATGTTTTTTATCAACGGAGTTTTTGCGGAAAATTTTGAAATAAGTTCTGAGAAGATTGTAGCTGAAAAAGTTGAATTAGCTTCTGCGACTTCTTACAGAGTTGATGGTGAAGACTTGGAAAGAAATATTTTTGCTTGGAGCCATTTTATAGAGGCTGGAGAAGAAGGAAACGAAGCTGGGTTTGGAAGAGGAATATTTGTAAACCGTCTTAATTTAGAAGATTTTGACACCTTACCTGCTGAGATAGAAATCAGTCCTACTGGTAGTGATCCTAAAATTACTTCTGGTTTAAAAAAGGCATTTCTGTTATGGTATTATGGAGGTGATGGTTATGTAGATGTATTGGATATTAATAGTCTAACTTTACTCGATAATCCGGCGAAAATTCCTAAAACTAGTGATGATCCTCTTCTTGCTATACATATGGATATTGATAGTGCTGTTTTTATTGATGGGACTGAATTTTCACTAGTAGCTTGGAGAGCATACAAATCTAATGAAGGTTCATACGGTAATTTTCTTTTTGATGATGGGACATGGTTATATCCTTCGCCGATAAAATATAATTCTGGCAAATCTTATACTATTCAAGTTGCTACTGATAGTGAAGGTAAAGGGATAGTTGCTTATTGGGGTAATCCCAATATGGAGGGACTTAGATTCCCTTCGGGATTTTTAGCTAATGTTTTTATTGAAGATTCCTTACAGCTTCAAGACCCTGTGAGATTAGATGCTGATGCAAATTATGCCGATATTCGAAGTGATGGAATTGGTGGGGGAACTATAGTCTGGGGTTCTGACTCTGGAGTAAAAGTTCAGATTTTAAAAGCTGATGGGAGTTTAGGTCTTCGAGCTGGCGGTGTAAGTTTTGGCAAGGGAGCGTTCCCTGCTATAGATAATATTGACAAAGATAATTGGATCATCGTATGGCAGGGCAACCTACGAACAGGAAGATTCAGCGAAGATTATTTGTTAGTCAATATTCTTAGTTCTGATGGAAGTTTACTCTTTGAGAGTCCAATAAAAGTGGCAGATATTGGATATCATCCCTCAATTGTTTATAATGGGGTCTCTAATGGAAAACATCATGCTACTATATTTTTCCTTAAAAAAGATACGAATAGTATGCAGAAAAATAGAGATAATAATCTTTACGCTATCGCTTTAAGGTGGCCTGTTGAGGAAATAAAATTTATCAGGGGAGATGCAGATAGAAATAATAAAGTTGAGTTGACTGATGCAATTATAGTTTTGGATTGGCTGTTTAAAGACGGAGAGGAGCCAAAATGTTTGGATGCTGCTGATGCTGATGATAATAGACAGATACAATTAACTGATGCTGTTAGAATATTGAATTTCTTGTTTAAGGGAGGAGAATCTCCTGCTCAACCTTATCCGGAAAAAGGTGTTGATTCTACTCAAGATGAATTGAGCTGTAAAGGGTGATTTTTGATGACTTTTTAATTTTATAAAAACTTATGGTATAACCAACCTACAAAGAAGAATTCTCTACGATACATTTCTTTGGCATAAAGAAGGGAATAAATATCTGTTAAAGAATGAAACATCATTCCTAGAAATATGTAAAAGAACCCTACCCAGATAGTCCCTAAAAACCCTACTAATATGTGAAACTCTACTGTGTGGAATAAATGAAAATCTCCTTTTTCTTTAATTCCCTTTTTCCTACGCTCCTCGTCTAATTTATCCATTTCTTCGTGATACTTATATGCATTCTTAAGATTGAAATTTTTTGTATTAGTTACAGCACAAACATAATGATCGAAGTCTATTAGGAATGATGAAAGAAAAAATAGAGTTATATAAATCCAATGGGTATGTGGAGATATTATCCAAATTATTCCTGCTAGAATTGCTCCGAATAGAATATGCCAACGTGGTAACATCTAATTATTTGCCTCTATCTTTTTTATTATATCTGCAAAAGCAGGACGAGTTATAAGTATTCCTACACTAACTCCTATAATTGTTGTTAGGGCAAAACCTTTCAGAAGACCTGCTCCTGCCCAGAATAGAGGCAACATTGCAGCTATGATAGTAAGAAATGCTCCTACAATTATGAATAACGCTCTCTTTACTCTTTCTTTAATATTCTCAGATGATGAAAAATCTTTCTTTGAAAAAGATTCATCAATTATTATAATCTGGTCGTTTACTCCTGTACCTATTCCAGCTATTATTCCTGCGATGCTTGGAGCATCAAGGTTCCATTTGAACAATGCAGCAATCCCTAGAGTAATAAATACTTCCGAGAACATTGTCAATATAACTGAGAGAGATACTTTTATCCTTCTATACTTTAGAAATATTGCTATAGAAACTCCAATGAAAACGAAAACTCCCAGGTAAAATATATTCTTAGTAAACTCTTTTCCTAAAGTAGGAGATATAGTATCTAGCTTTACAACTTCTAATTTGTAAGGCAAACTTCCTGTTAGCAAAACAGTTTGTAATTTTTTCATTTGGAGTTTTGCATTAACTAATGCTTCTTCCTGTGTTGATCCTGATCCTGAACCTTGAATAGAAATTTGAGTGGTTGCTTGACCTTGTAAACCTGAACTTATAAGAAGAGATTCTACCTCCCTATCATCTACAAGAAGAACTAGTTTGTCTCTTAGATATTGTCCAGTTTCATCTAAGGGTACTTCATTAGTGATGTTTGCATGTCTTTCTGCAGCTTCTTGTGAGAGATATATAGTAAATGCAAAATTACAGAAATAAGAGCCTTGTGAAGGATTACAAGAAGTAATTGAAGCACATGTAGCATCGTTTCTACATACATCTGTAACATCTTTATCTTGTCCACCCACAAAAACGGTCTTATTTCCTATTTTTGCCTCGAATTTTCCTTGGCTTTCAAGTAAATCTGAAATATCTTTTTCTGTTGCTCCAGCAATTTCTACAATCATGAAGTTTTTTCCATCTAAATCCCTTGCAGATTTTACAGTTATATCCTTAAGTCCGAAAGCATTTAATCTTTCTGAAGTTATAGAAACTAAATCTTCTATTTCTGCATCTGATATTGTCTTATTTTCAGCATGTACTACTGCTCTTGCTCCTCCGCTAAGATCAAGACCAGTCTTAATTTTAGATCTTGATTTTTCTTCAACTGTTAATTTAGGAGGAACACTCGCTAAAAATATAACCACTTGGCCATCTGAAATTATTTCTACTTTTGTTTCATTTCCTTTGAAGATATTAGATAATGCTGCTGAATAATCTTCTTTTGACAATATTTTTATGGAATTAATTTCTTCAATTTTCATTCCTGGGCGCAAACCTTGCTCATAAGCAGTTGAATTAGTATCGATACTTGTAATTATTACTCCTGATGAAAAAGAAGGAGAAATCATAAGCAAAGCTAGAAAGAGAGAAATAATCAATATCCATATTTTAACTGTTAGTTTTGCCATTTTAATCTATCTTCTTATAATCTGCATACCATTTAATTATACTTGCATTTACAAGCCAAGTATTTATCAAATCTGCAAATAGACCAAGAGTTAATATAAGGAAAATCTGCCTGAATGAATCTGGAAGACCAGTTACTAAAAAGAAAGCTGGTAAGACTGCTATCAATGCCGTTATTGTCATAAATACTCCTGTTTTAAATGAGGAATATATTCTTTGGTTTACTGTGCCTCCTCTTTTTTTTAGAACTCTGGTTGTTAGCAATATGTCTGTATCTACAGAATAGCCTATAAGCATTAGAAATGCTGCTATTCCTGCTGCTGAGAGAGGTATATCAAAATAATTAAGAAATGCTAAAGGCATTACTATATCTGCAAAGACTGCAAAAATAACGGCGACACTTGGTATAAAAGAACGGAAAAGAAAGAATATAACAAAGGACATCAATATAAAAGAGATAATTAAGGCTTTTAGAAGTTGATTATAAAAACTTTCTCCTAAGGAAGATCCACTAAACTCTACACTTGAATTTTCGGCTGTAAGCTCTAGACCCAAAACTCTTTCAATTTCTGGTTTAATAACTTCAGGCTTCTGTGTTGATTCTATAATTAAAGCTAAACTTTTAGAAGTTGTTAAATCGCTTATAGATCTAACTTTAACATCACTAAACTTTTCCTTAAGTGATTCCTCTACTTCCGTAGGATTAAATTGACCAGAGATAGTTATAGAAGTTCCTCCCTTTAATGAAACATCTTTATTGATGAAATCTCCGTTTTCTGAGGCGAAATTTATTATAGAAATAAATGAGAGTATCAAAAGTATTAATGGTGGAATTATCAAAAGTTTGTAATATTTGTCATACCAATCTTTTTTAGGTGGCGCTAGATGTTCTGTCATTTTGTTATACTAAATTCTTTACTTTTAAATATTGCCTTATTGATGCGCCGGCCGGGAATCGAACCCGGATCAATAACTTGGAAGGCTATGGTTCTACCACTAAACTACCAGCGCATAATTATAATTAAATATGAGGGTTTTTAAGCGTTTATATTGGAGGTTAGGGATTACTAATGGAAAAAATTTAACCAAATAATCTTTCCCAAAAAGATTTCTTAGAACTTTTTTCTTGGTTTATTTTATCTGAAATCAATTCGAATTTTATTTCTGGTTTAGTTTTTAATATGGGTGCTCGGTTAGCTAATTCTGAATCGACTTGCCTAACAGCTTTCTCTACCTCTAATCTAGAATGACCTTGACTAATCAATGCCCATTTTAGAGAATCTTTAGTATATCCTTTTTTTAGATTATTCTTTATATAATCTACTAATTCCTGCATATATCCTTTTTCTTTAGACATGAATTATTTTATTAAAATGAATATTTAAAGATTTGCAAATAAACAATTTATTCCGTTTTATCTTCACTAAAAAGACTTGAAAGAGTGTCATCTTTATATGCCTTCAAAAAAGTTATGAAATAAGCAAGTATAAGAGGGCCTAAAATAAGACCTAAAATTCCGAATATGAAAAGGCCTCCTATCATACCTATTAAAATGATAACTTGAGACATATCTGTCTTCTTTGAAAGAATGTATATCCTCAATATATTATCTATGTTAGATACTATCACTACATTGTAAAGTAGAAATAGAGAGGCTACCAGAGTATTCCCCTCGGAGAAAAGATATATTGCTGCAGGAATCCAGATGAAGAAAGGTCCTAATACTGGAATAATTGAAAAGATTAATGCTAATATGGAAAGGACTAAAGCGCTAGGAATTCCAAATAAGAAGAATCCTAGTCCTGCTACTATTCCTTGAACTATCCCTATTACGAACTGTCCATATATTATCGAGTTTGTAATATCCTTGAACTGCTGGACTAACTTTTTTTCCTGAACTTTATTTAATGGAGAGAGTGCTGAGACAAATTCTGCCAAACTTTTTGAATCTCTTAATGCAAAGAAAAATACGAAGGCTACTATTACTAGGTGGAACATAAATGTCGGCAGTTCAAGTAAAAATTCTATTAAATTATTTAAAACTGAAGAACTCACTCTGCTTATCACACTATCAAATGTAGTGGTCATCTGGATGATGAAAGTTTCTGGAGCTGAAGGAAATATTGTTGTGACGAAGCTTTTCATATCTAAGGCTTGGGCTCTTTGAAATAACTGAAATATCTGATTCACCATGAAAGGTGTTAAAAAGTAAATTGGCAAAATTATTAGCAATATAGCTATAGTACTCACTACAATAGCTGAGAGATTTCCAGGTTTTATTCTATGAGATATTCTTTTATAGATAGGCTGGAAAGTGTATGCAAGTATTAAACCTCCAAGTATTGAAAGCAATATTGGTTTTACTAAAAGAAATATTAAAACTGTGAGAAGAAGTATCATCAGTAGAACGGATAATCTTTTTATGTCTTTATTGCTTAATTCCATTCTTATTTTTGTTGTTTTTAGTATATAAGATTTTGGGTTAGAGTTTAGAAAAAATTTATAAAGCTATTTCATTTCATGCTAGTTCATGAATACTATAAATAAAATATTTTCTGGAAAAATTGATGAAGAAGTCCACACTGAGTTTCTTAAATTTAGCCGAGGTTTATTTGAAAACAGATATCTTTTAGAGGCTAAAAAACAAAAAGATAGATGGGCACTCAAAACAGGATATGAATTCGCTAATTTTTTTGTAAAGAAGTGTATTGAGAAAAGTAAAGGGGAGATTCAACTGAGTGGAGTTATAGTATATACTGCAAAACTTGAGGATTCTAAAATCCCTATAGAAAGAGTTAAACAATTTATGGGTGTTAAACAATATGTTATTAATTCTAAGGTGGATTCTGTTCATTTACTAGATACAATGAGAAAATACCCTAAAGCCTTTTATGCTCTATCTTTCAAGAATGAAAGTTTTGAATTAAAAATAAAAGCTAAGGCTCCTAAAAGTGCTAAACCTTCAACAAAAGGAGAAGGTGAACCTAAAGCAGAATTCTGTTCTTTAAAGACTAATGATAAGTCTATAATTGATGATTTGTTTTTTGATTTCCCTAATTTTAGTGAGATAAAAATAAAACATGCTCTTAAAATTGATTCTATAGAATTACCTAAAGGAGTTGATGATCCTGTAAAACTTAGAGAACTGTCTAAAAGAAAGGGAACTATAATAAGAGAAGTAACTATTGATGGAAGGAAAGAAAAGAGAGAATGTCTTTTTGAAGTTTAAAAAAATAATTTCTTTATGGGGATGAACTTGATCTAGGAGAAGATCCAGCGACTATGCTTGATTGTGCTGAAGCAGATGATGTAGGAGAAGAAGATGGGGCTGCACTTGACTTTGGAGAGGCTGATGAACTAGCAGATGGTGTTGCTGAAGGTTCTAACTCATAATTTTCTTTTAACGCTTCTATATTATCTTCACCAATTAAATCTCTTAAAACTGCAAACGCCTCAAAATCATAAAAATTACCTCTTGCATCTTCGCATGAACCTTGGGAAAGACCTAGTGCGACATTAGTACACTCTTTACCTATTACATCTAAAAGAGCAGCAGCTGTTTTTATATCTACAGCTCCTTCATAAGGGCTTAAATTTAAATTTGGAGATCTGAAAATTAGAAAAACAGCGATTAGTGCTACAATTAAAATGACTATAATTAGAAGTAATTTTAAGTTGGAATTCTTTTTAGGATTAGCAACAGCACTCTTTTTCATAAATAGTTTAGTTTATTTGGATTTATAAATTCTTTGTTTTTTTTATTCTGGGCAAAGAAAATGTTTATATAGTAAAAATTGTTCTGATAATTATGAGAAGAGGCGAGGTGTTTGTATTTTTAGGATTATTATTTGGAGTGTTTTTTGTTAATGGTGTTATTGCACAAGCGGATGTTTGTCTAAAAGAGACCGCTCCTTTGTTTACTGCTAGCCAGAAAATTTACTTGAATGATCCCTTGAATGTTGCTAAAACAAACATCGCTGAATCAGAGATGTCCAATTTTTTAAAGAGAGGTGTTTTTTCCGGAAATGTCGAGACTGAATACACTCAAAACATTGAAATTGGTTCTGATCCTAGTGTTGTTTTTGCTAAGCAGCCTACAAGTTCTGATGATCCTCTTTTTTTATTGAGATTGAGCAATGTAGCGAGTAATTATTTTTATAAGACCTCTATCACATTTAGCAGGGCTGTTGATTTTACTGATTCTAAAGAGCAAAATATTAAGCTTTTTAGCAAAGAATTTAGAGTTTCACCTGAGACAAATAATGAGCAGTTAGTCTTAGTTACAAAAGAATCACAGATAAGTTTGAGCGATAAAAACCCTTATGACAATAGTATATTTATTCTAGGGAGAGGACTTTTATATATAACGCTTGTTAGTGCATCTGATGTTTCTGCAACTATTGAAGTTGGATTGGTAGAAGGAAGAAGTGAAATAAAAGAGATACGCGAGGGTTCTTCTGCAGTAATTAAAGGTGTTAGTATTAAGGTATTAAATGCTGATGAAACCAACTTAGAGATATTCGCGGATTTAATTATAGGTGAACAGAAACTATACTTGCACGATAATGCAGCTATTCAAATAGGTGATACACAAGATGTTGTTGATGGAACCTTGGTTAATTTTGAAGGGAGTCCTTCTTCTTTGGATGAGATTAATATAAATATTTTTGCTTCTGATTCTGATCATGATGCTGTTTTAGCACAAGATCTCTCTAATGGCAGGCCATTTGTTGATCCTATTTTTGGAACATTTAAAATAGATTTTTTAGGATTTAATATAGGAGAATGGAAAGATGATTTAAGAGATATAATTCAAGTTTTAAACCTAGCTAATGATAGGATTGCGTTGAAAATGACAGACCATAGGGGAAATATGAAAACGTTTCAATGGGCAATTAGCAAAACAATAGATAGTATAGATTTAGATGCTGACCAGGATGGAAAAAAGATTCATGTTCTTGAAAATGAGAAGATATTAAAAGATGAGTTAGCTGTAGCTGGAGAGAGTGAAGATGGAAGATTGGTTAAGGTTAGGACGATTACTAATCGGGAAGGAACTGTACAGGACAGAGTGGAATTTACGGATGTATTTTCTGGAGATATATATCGTGCAGTAATTACCGCGGATGGTTTTGGTACGGTTAATATAGGTGGGAAGTCCTATGATGTCCATTATGAGGGTGATGACTTTTTTGATGATACTACCTCTGTTAGAATAGATTATCCTGATAGTCAAGGCAAAGGAAAAGCAATAATTTATCCTACTATTGCTAGCTCTAAAGGTGCTAAAGTTGCATTATATAAACCTATAACTATTAGTTTGAATAATTGGGACGGAAATGGAAATGTTTTAACTGATCTTATGCTTCCAGATGGAGATAGATATACTGATTTAAAGGAAATTTCTAAATTGACCGAGGGGTCGCATAGAGTAACTGTAGGGCAGCTGGTTTACAATATAGAAAAAACAAAAAATGAAATTAAGATTCTCCTTGAAAACCCAAAAATTAATGTAATAAATAAAGATATCACAAATCCTGCATTAATTATTTTTGAAGAGAAAGATAAAGATGGAAAAAATAATGCAATAATTGTTACACTAGAGCCTGGTAATAGCGGAGATGATGGAATTGGAGTTGATGAAGTAATAAGAACATGGACTATAGATGGGGAATGGGATGCTATTGCCTTGCCAAGTGAATCAACAAAGACTAAAGAAGCGGATGTATATGGGACCATTGCTACAATAGACTCTATTGACTCTGATCAAAGAATTGCTTTTATAAATTATCCTGATGAGCAGGTTTATGCTAATATTTACTTGAGTAGTGATATTTGTGGAGTTCCATCTGGATTTATTAGAGGAGACACTGATAGAAGTAATAAAGTTGAACTTACTGATGCAGTTAATATATTGTTCTGGCTCTTTAAAGGGGGAGATGAACCAAAATGTCTCGATGCTGCTGATGCTGATGACAATGGAAAGGTTGAACTTACCGATGCTATCAAGATATTAAACCATCTTTTCTCTGGAGATACTATATTACCGCAGCCTTATCCTGATTCTGGATTAGATGAAACTGAAGATGGTCTGGATTGTAAGGGTTAATTATTTACTTTACAAATTCAACGTTATCTAAATTTTTAAATTCTTTATCGCCTGTTAGAAATTTAATGCCTAACTCTTTTGATTGAAAATATGAGATGCAATCAGTCATGGACATCTTTTTAGATTTATTTTCATACCTAAAATCCATTGCTTTTTTTATAATTTCTGGAGAAGGTTCAAGTATAGCCTGCTCAACTTCATCGAGATATTCTTCTTTATTTTCAACTTTTGCAATTATAAGCTGATAAGAAAATTCTGCAAAAATGAAATTATTAATGATTATGTCCTGGTCTATATATTTTTCATAATTAGGATTTTTATTTAATAGTTCAATTAAAGCGTAGGTATCATAAACAAATTTTTCATTCATTATATAATTCTTCGTCCATTTCTTTCATGAGTTTATCAGTTGACTTAGAAAATTTATGAGCACCGAATAGTTTCCTTAGATTAGGTTTTTCTTTCTTGAATAGGATAATAACTTCGTCACCATCTTTTGCGTTTGTTTTTTCAATGGCCTTTTGCGGTACAACTATACCAAATGAATTTCCCCATTTTCTTAGTTTAGTCTTTATTTCTATCATGTATAAACAATATAATTATACTATATAAATTTTACTATATGTTAATGTTTATATATTCATTATAATATTAATAAGTATTAACATAAGTTTAATAATAGGATTAATATTATGAATATTCATAAAGTAAAAATAATTGAGTATATAAAGAAGAATAGAGTTGCTACTAGTTCTGAAATTGCTAAATTCTTGAAAGTATCTTGGAATACTGCAGAAAGCCATCTAAAGGACCTTGTTATTGATGGTAGGATAGAGAGAATAAAGAAAGAGGGAGTTAATATATGGTTAAAAATAGAGTAAACAAATCTGCTCAAATGATGATATGGGTTATATTTGCGATTGCCATTGTTATAATTGTTCTAGTTTTCTTTTTACTTAGAGAAAATGTTTTGAAACCTACTACGACTAATGAAAACAGAGAGGATATTTCTCTTTTCATTGAGGATTGCACTAAATTAAATGTGGAAAATGCGATAGATATTTTACTTCCTAATGGAGGATTTATCCAGCCAGAACATTCTAAACTCTATAATGGAATTAATGTGAGTTACCTATGTTATAACTCTGGGAATTATTACCCTTGTATTAACGAACACCCATTATATATGAATGAACTGAAGAAAGAAATAAAAGAGTATATCGAACCAAAAATAACTCAATGCTTTGATGATTATAAAACTGAGATGGAAAGACGAGGAGTAATAGTGAACTTTAAGGAGATGAATACCAAAGTTGAACTTGCTCCTGATAGAATATTTATAGATTTGACCAGAGAGGTTTCTGTAGAAATTAATGAGCAGATAGAAACTTATGATGAGTTTAAAGTGGAGGTTTCTAGTCCAGTTTATAATTTGGCAAGGATAGCTATGGAGATTGCAAGTCAGGAAGCTAAATACTGTTATTTTGAATATGTGGGATATATGATACTCTATCCTAAATTTAAAATAGAAAAAGAAAGTTTGAGTGATTATACTGAAATATACAGTATAGAAGATAAAAAATCTAAAGAAAAATTAAATATTGCTGTAAGGAGCTGCGCTATACCGCCTGGATTTTAAAATGGCAAGACACAAATTCAAACTAGGAATGCAAATATTCTTACTTATTGGAAGCATTTTTGCATTTGCATATATAATGAATGATATTACAGAGCAAATTCCTAAAGTTGAATATAAGGAAAATAAATTGGGATGGAAAAATATACTGAAAGTTTTGGTAGGCATGATATTCAGTGAAAGGAGTATTGTTTCTGCTCTAACTAGTGATGATCTACAAAAGGGAGTTTATACTTGTATTAAGGGAAAGGATGGAAGTATATGTCAAGAGTATCCTGCGAGTGAATGTGATTCTAAATGTAATGGTGAATGTCTTCCTACTTCTAGAGATAATATAAATGAGTGTAAAATAGGGACTTGTGTTGATGGCGATTCTGGAGTATGTCAGGAAAGATCTAGTAAAGGAGCATGTGAACTGGATGGTGGAAAATGGTTTGATGATGCAAGTGGAAATATTGCTGAGTGTAAAAAGGCTTGCTGCGTGGTAGGAGAGAACGTAATACCTCTAATAACAAGTAGAGAGTGTTTGAAACTCAAAGAAACAACTGGAATAAATGTTCAGTATATGCCTGAAATTAAAAATGAAATTTCTTGTCTTGCGTTATCTAAGACTAAAGTTGAGGGAGCTTGTGTATTTGGAGAAGGCGATGAAAAAAGCTGTAAATTTTTAACAAAGGAAGAGTGTTTAACTAACGTCGGAAGTTTTTATGAAGGATTACTTTGTACTCATCCTGACTTTGGACTAAATTACCAAAAACAATCAAGCGCTAAATGTGTAGAAGGCAAAGATAAAATATATTGGTTTGACAGCGAGGGAAACAGAGAAAATATTTATGATGCTAATAAAGCTAGAAGTTGGAATAATGGATATATACTACCTGAAACGCAATCTTGTGAAATAGGAAGCAACTCTGATAATATGGCAAACCAGAAGACTTGCGGTAATTGTGATAGATTAAGTGGAAGCGTCTGTGGGGAAAAAACTAATAGTGAGAGATTATCTGATAATAGTATTAATGCCGTGTGTAAAGATATGCGATGCGTTGATTCTAATGGAAACAAAAGAGAAAATGGAGAAAGCTGGTGTGAATATCAGGGATCTATAGGATTAAAAGATGGGGCGGGAAAAGACAGGCGAAGTGTTGATACACCTGGAAGCAGACATTTTAGAGCAAGTTGCATTGATGGTGAAATTCAACTCAATTCTTGTGCAGACTATAGAAATGAAATATGTATAGAGGAAAAAAATAAATTAAATGATGGAGGAGACATTTCTAGTGCTGCATGTATTACTAATACATGGCAATTATGTTTAAATTATAACTCTGAACTTAGTGGTAAAGAAAAAAGTGAAATAAAAGAAGCAACTGAAAAAAGAAATGAAAAATGTGAAGCAAATCCTGTTTGTTTCTTAAAAAAGGTTGATCCTGCAGATAATTTTAAATTTGATCTTTGTGTGCCGAGATATCCTCCTGGATTTGATCTAGATAAAAATGCTGAGGGAGGAGAACTAAGCTGTGCTTTTGCTAATCAAAAATGTACTGTTCTTTATGTAAAAAAGATAAGTGGATGGGATATTGAAGTTAATGAAGGGTGTTTGAAAGAAGGATTCGCTCAGCAGATGAATGACTTATGTATGAGTTTAGGAGATTGCGGTGCTAAAGTAAATTATAATGGAGATTTAACTAAAAATTATAAAACTCATAATACTAAAAAACTTGATAATAATTATCTTGAAGAAATAACTAAGTATTCTGAACCTGCTAGGGGCGAATATGCTAAAATTAATATAACTGAGTATATCGAAAGTGTTGGTGGCCTGGCAAAAATTGGAGGCATGTTTGAAGATCCTACTCCAGAAGAATTATCCATTGGTGGAACGATTAGTGGACTAAGTGGAAGTGTTCTTCTTTTTGCTGCTAAGACTAATGTTGCGAGCAGTACTTATTTGACAGGTGGTAGCAGCTCTCTAGCCGCTCCTGGTAGCTCTGTATCTTTGGCAGGAGTTGCAGGAGTACTTGCAGGTGCAGCTATAGGATTTGCAGTTACATCTTTATTACTTCAGTATACTGGTGTTTCTGCTGGACTTGATCCTGCAATAACTTGGACTTTGGTTGCTGCTGGAACTGTAGGAGGGGCTTTACTAGGGGCGGCTTTTGCAGGAATTGGAGGGATAGGTGCAGGAAGCAGCGGACTGGCTGCGGTATTTTCTACTGCTTTAATTCCAGTAATTGGTTGGATTATTTTAGTAGTTGTAATTTTAGTCATCGTTATTTTCAAGGCTATAGGAGTTGGCGATACTAAAAAGAAAATTGTTGAGTTTCAATGCCAGGTGTGGCAGGCACCTTTAGGAGGAGAAAAATGTAGTGAGTGTGGAGAGGATGGGTACCCTTGTTCTAAATATTCATGCCAATCTTTGGGACAAAGTTGTAGACTCATTAATGAAGGAAGCGCTGAAGAAAAATGCGTTGATATAAATCCTGGAGATGTCAGTTCGCCAATTATTTCTCCGTGGAAAGAGGTAATTACTCCTGGATATGAATATGCTGAAGAAAATGGAAATGGGTTTAAAGTAAAAAGTGGAGAAGAAGATGGATGTATTGGTTCTTATCAAAATATGATTTTCGGAATAAGTTTGAATGAGCCAGGATATTGCAGATACGATGTGTCAAGTAAAAATAATTTTGAAGAAATGGAATTTGATTTTGGAAGCAGAAATTTATTCTTGACAAATCATACTCAATTTTTCACTATGCCTGATCTTTCTAGTTTAGGACTTCCTGGATACGATCCTACCAGAAGAGCTGACTTGAACTTACACGTGAGGTGTATAGATAGCAGAGGTAATGGAGATGAATCTAAAGAATATTTAATTAATTTGTGCGTGAAGCCTGGAGAGGATAAAACTCCTCCGATAGTTACTTCTAGAACACCAATAAATGAAGTTGTAAGTTATGGCAAAGATAGTTTAGATGCTGTAATATATACCAATGAACCTAGCGAATGTAAATGGAGTAAGAATGATAATGATTACGCCAATATGGAAAATAACATGGAGTGTGAAAATGATATTGAAGATAGAGAATCATTATTTGGGTGGAAATGTGGAAGTACATTTAATATAGATTCAAATGAGGAAACATTTTATGTTAGATGTAAAGATCAACCATGGAATGCTGAAAATGAAAGCAGAAGGAATGTGATGACTAATTCTTATGAATTTAAAGTTAGACGGACAACTAATCCTCTTATAATTAATTACGTTAAACCTGTTAATGAAAGTTTAGTTTTTGGAGTTGAACCTGCAAGCGTTAATGTGGAGCTGGAAACTTCAGGAGGAATAGATGGAAGGGCTAGATGCGATATACTTGGAGTACCTATGGGAAAAACATTTGGAAAAATACATAATCAAATATTTGATAGGATATATAGAGGAGAATATTTACTTCCGATTATATGTGAAGATAGTGTGGGGAATAAAGCTGAAATAAATGCTTCTTTCAAGGCGGAAGTAGATTCCAGTCCGCCTATAGTGACGAGAGTGTATAGACAGGGAGGAAATTTACTAGTTGTCACAAATGAAAACTCTGAATGTTCATTTGTTAAAGCAGATGATGGGCAATGTAATTTTGAGTTTGTTAATGGTACTTCAATGTCTGGAAGTGAGAAAGTACATGAAACTTTGTTTAATAATGGAGAGTTTTATGTAAAATGTAAAGATCAATGGGAAAATATCCCTGGGCAATGCAATGTAAAAATAAGAGGAAGTCATTATGAATTTAAAGGATAGCAAGAATTATAAACAAATTTTCCTTTCAAGAAAGATGGTTAACTTGGCAAAAAGAGGACAAATGACTATATTTATTATAGTGGCTGTAGCAGTGGTTGCTCTGATAGTTTTATTATTTATTTTTAGACCTCAACTAGGAGAGATATTTGGTGAAGAAATAAATCCTTCAGTTTATTTACGTGAATGTTTAGAACCACAGATAAGGCCTGCTGTTGAACTACTTGCTAAACAGGGAAGTTACCAGGATCCTTTAGGAGCTATAACTTACAAAGGCGAAAAAATAAAATATCTTTGTTATACCGATGATTATTATGAGACATGTAGTGTTCAGCAACCTATGACTAAAAATAATTTTAAAAAAGAATTAAATCTGATGGTTAAGAGCAAGGCTAATATATGTGTAAGAAGTTTGATAGATGAATATGAAAAAAGAGATTATTTAGTTGATTCTGGTGGAGTTGAATCTTCAATTGCAATTGTTCCAAATAAGATAATTGTAAGTTATAATGCTCCCTTAACTGTATCTAGAAATAATCAGCTAAATACTTATCAAAACTTTAATGTTGAACTTGGGAGTGAAATGTATGATTTATTGTTTATTGCGAGTAGCGTTATTGAATATGAATCTAAAATGGGAGATAGTGCTAGTGAATTATATCTCCAGTATTATCCTGATCTTAGAATAGAGAAAATAAAGCTTACTGATGGAACTAAAATTTATAAATTAAGTAATGTTGTTACGGAAGAAGAATTTAGCTTTGCTTCAAGAAGTCTTGCATGGCCTGCTGGATACGGACTGGAAAAATGAAAAAGAATCTGAGTTTATTTTTATTATTGGTATTATTGACTAGCTTTGCAATAGCACAAGAGAGTGATCCTACCGTGTGCTGTGAACAAACTAATTCTGGATTTTATTGTCAGGATGTTCCACAAAGTGAATGTAAGACTGACGCGAGAGCATTACCTACTTCGTGTGAGTCTACATCTTACTGTAAACCTGGAGTTTGTTATGATTCTAATGAAGGAACTTGTATGGATGAAACTCCTCAGATAGTTTGTAATGCTAATGAAGGTATATGGAGTGAAAATAGTCCTCCACAATGTGATCTTGGATGTTGTTTACTTGGAGATCAGGCCTCTTTTGTTTCTTTAGTGAGATGCAAAAAACTATCTGGATTTTTGGGACTAAAAACTAATTATAATAAAGGAATAAGAAGTGAACTTGAATGTGTTTTAACTGCAAACTCTCAAGAAAAAGGAGCGTGTGTATATGATTATGAATTTGAGAGGAGTTGTAAATTCACAACTAGATTTGAATGTTCTGAAGGAGTTAATGAAACAGGAGTGGCTGGAGAATTTTTCGCAAATAAATTATGTAGTGCTGAAGAATTAGGAACTAAATGTGGACCAACTAGAGAAACTAGATGTATTCCTGGAAAAGAAGAAATATATTTTGTTGATAGTTGCGGCAACACAGCTAATATTTATGATTCAAGCAAAATAAACGATAAAGATTATTGGGGTAATGTTAGGAGCAAACTAGAATCATGCGGATCAAATGGAGATAACGCTAACTCTCCTAATTGTGGTAATTGTAATTATCTACTTGGAAGTTATTGTAGAGATTCTAGTAAAGAAAGTTCTAACGCAGTGTATGGAGATAATATTTGTGCTGACTTAAATTGTGAAAACACTCAGAACGGAAAGTCGTATAAACACGGAGAAAGTTGGTGTGTTTACAATGATGAAGGAGAAACAGGAGGAGGAATTAACTCTGTTGGAAGTAGATTTTTCAAACATATTTGTATTAATGGAGAGGAAGTATTAGAACAATGTGCTGACTATCGACAGGAAGAATGTATCGAAGATAAGATAACAACTACTCTTGGAGACTTCTCGCAGGCGGCTTGTAGAGTTAATAGATGGCAAGATTGCATTTCTCAAGTTGATAAGGCTGATTGTGAAAACACGGATAGAAGAGATTGTATATGGAATGAGGAAACTAAGTTGTTTATAGAGGGTTCCTTTAAATCTAAAAACGGTGCATGTTTGCCTATGAATCCTCCTGGACTAAAATTCTGGAGCGGAGAGGAAGCACAGAGTATATGCTCTCAAGCTAACGCTAAATGTATTGTAACATTTGAGAAAGGATTGTTTGGAGGGGAGAAGTGTGCTGATAATTGTGAATGTTTAGAAGATTCTTGGGAAAAAGAGAGAGCAGATATATGCTTGCGTTTAGGAGATTGCGGTCCTAATGTTAACTGGGTAGGAGACGAAGGGTATAAGCCTGGATATAATGTTTCTGTTGGAAAGGTTAAGAGGTAGAGTTTTATAACTTTTAAATAGTGGTAACAAAACGTAAGATTTAAAT
>CAYHYK010000015.1:0-18247 GCA_964360985.1 Candidatus Woesearchaeota archaeon
AAATGCCTGCGAAGATGAATCCAACAAATGGCTCACCCTCTCCGTAAAAAATACCTCGAAAACCTACAATTATAAAGAATATGAAAAAGCCCAAAAAGATTATTTGAAGCAATCGATAATACCATTTTTTGTGAAATGATTCTTTTTTCATATTGTTTTTACTATAGCCTCAGAGAGAATCGAACTCCTGACTACTCAGTGTAAACAAATTGATCCTAAAAGTTAATTTTTAAGATAACATTTTTATTTTATCAATTCACCCATAACATCTTGAAAGAAAACTTCAATGCCTTTATGTGTAATTGATTCTTTTCCTGTAAAATATTGATAATCTCCTTTAAGTTCAAATACATACCTAAAATCTCCTTGCTTAAATTCTTTAGGTCCTCTAAAAGGCATAGAGTCATCCATATTCATTAAAGCTTGTCTAAGAAAAGGAAAGGCTTCGTTTTGGAAGAAGTCGGCTGAATAAGATTCATTGTGTTTTCCCTGATAACTCATTGCCCAAACCGGATTATCTTTTAACAAAACAACTTCTCTTCCAGGAGCCCAATCACTACCAGCATATCCATCATGATATTCCCATTCTCCATCTTTAAAGAGATAACATTTATGTCCTGGCAGAAATGGTGTTTCTAACTTATGTTGTTTTCTAACTTCTTTTGGTGCAGCATAAGTATTTCTATGAGCTTTAGCTATGAATCCTAATAGTTTTTGTCGATCGATTTCTATATTTGCCATAGTGAAAATGGCCTTGAAGAGAATCGAACTCCTGACTACTCGGTGTAAACGAGTCGTTTTACCACTAGACTACAAGGCCTCATTTTTTTCTAAAGTCTTGAGTATTTAAAAGCTTACCTAGTTTGAAATTCACCATTTCATTAATATTGTTTGCATTATATTTTAAAGGAAATAAGTAAATAAAAAGAAGCAATAATAAGTCCAACTCCAATTAATTTTAATAAATTGTTTAATATTTTTTCAGGAAATCTCATTTTAAAGTATCTAATCAAAAAGGCCATAGCTAATCCGCCGCAAATCATTCCAAGTGTAGCTGCTGAACTAAAAAATAAAATATCGGGAAGAGTCCTTATTGTTATTATTTTAAAAGATATTAGAGCAGTAGCTACTGCAGACCAAGTCAATATAATGGTGGGGTTAATCGCTACTAGTATAAAACCGGCCAAAAAAGCTCTGGCTCTTTCTCTCTTGCTTAAATTTCTAACTCCTGTTTTAATCTCTTTGTTAATATCAGTTTTATATAAATAAATGCCAATTGAAAATAAAATAATTGCCCCTATTATTCTAGAAAAAAATATAACCCTTCGACTTTCTAAAAATAAAGAACTTACTACACTTAATGCTAATATACAGTATATGCTCTCCATTATGCTTGAGCCAAAAATCATTGCCACAGCCCGATTATACTTTCCAAGCAGAGAATTTCTAAAAATTAAAAAAGTAACTGGCCCAGTAGCTACTATGCTGGCAAAAAAACCTGTAAAAAAAGCAGCCAATATAGTAATTAAAAAGTGCATATTCCTCTCCGAATAGTATGGGGAATAATTGTTTTTAAGTATTCCGGATTTATCTTTTCAAATATATTCCGTACTTATTAAATAGTATATCTACTGCTCCAGTTAATGGAATAAATTCGCCCCATTCTTTAGAAGGATACCTTCTTTCAACAAAACTTTCTATATTTTTAATTAATCCTTTTTGACCCTTTTTTATATGGTTTCTAGTATTTCCAAAAAAATTTGACTTTAAAACATATGGCAGGGTTTCAGTTAAAACGTATTTAATTTTAGTATTGGAAAATTGCGTGCCTTTAAATAGATCATATTCCGATTCAGAAATCTCTCTTTTTTCATAATAATTTATGCCTATAACATACATCTCTTGATGATTTTGTTCTACAAATTGATCTCTTTTCTTCCTCAACGCTTTTAAAATACTTCCAAATTCTATATTTTGCTCTATTTCAAATGTCTCTCTTATTTTTCCATTTAGGTTTTTCAATTTAAACTCTAATTTTTGAGATTTGCCTTTTTTTTCATCGTTCATATATTTAGATCTAAAATTAGCTATTTAATGTTTTATATGAATATATTTATTATATTTTAGAATAAGATTTTAAACATAAATCTTATAAACTCCCTATATTCTAAATAATTATGCGGTCATAGTTTAGTGGTAGAACGTGACGTTGCCAAGCCTAAAGATACAGGTCTTTGACGCATTCATCTCCCTTAAAGAGTTCAATCTCCTAAATGGAAAGAAGCAACGCAAAAACGTCATGGTGCGAGTTCGATTCTCGCTGACCGCATCGAGAATTGAAGATACATTATTTGAGACACTAAAATATCTCTCCTAAATATCAGAATATTTTATTTTACATGATTGTATCCTTTTATTTCCGATTGATATCTTCTTGTATTTGCACGTCTTCTTTCAAGCATTAGTCCTTCATACTGTCTTGAATAAGAATCCACAACATCTCCCTGAGAAAATCTCTTTATCTTATTTAAAATAGGTTTAAGACCAAGACCTAGAATTCTCTCTAGTTCATCTAACTTAACGTTATTTAGTACACTTTCTCTTAACAATTCTTCTTTCTGTCTATCCATATTCAAATTAACAATATTTAGAAGCCCATTTATTACAATTTCTTCTTCTAGAGTTATAATCATCAGCCTTGTCACTAGCTCTAACCATTTTTAATGGCATTTCAAAGCTATAATGCCTACCATATTCTCTGTGTACGCCTTCAGATGGAGTTATATATCCTTCATAAAAACAATTACCTAAAAACCTAATAGAACATAAAGTTGAACAAGCAAGAAGTATTTTAGAAATAAGAGAACTTGAATCAATTCCAGATTTGATAGCATCCATAAATTAAATTATAATTTTGGGTTTTTAAACTTTATTCCAGTATATTCTTACCTTCTTCTCTAACATATGTTCTAGATAACATTATTATTCTATAAAAGAAAGTAAAGGATTATAAGACTCTTGAAAAATTAAGAGAACATTAGTCACGTTTCCTTTTTCTAACAAGATTTGGAGATGCCCAAGCAATTATTGCTCCAAATTGTTGTCTCGAAGAAAAGTGTCCTTTATATACTTGCCAGACCTCTTCTTTAGGTATCCCAGACCCAATTAAATCCCTAACTTCTATTTTTATATCTTCAGAAGGTTCTTTTTTCACAAAAAAGTACTTAGGCTCTTCTTCAGTATTTATTCTTACTACTTCAACTAAATTTTGAGAATTTCTTACATTTTTACAGACGTCATTTAAAAATTCAGGAGTAACTCTTTTATTTCTGTGAATTGCTAAAGAAATATCATCAAAAAGGGCATATATCTTAACTGTGCTCATTGAAGGATGATCCATAAGGGTACTTAAATCGCTTTTGGCAAAGGATACTCTAATGCTGGACTGTCTTCTTTCTAAAAGTTGTTCATATACTTCTTCTCTAAAATAATCTATTCTTAACTTTGCTTCTTCTGAAAGAGATCTATATAATCTTCTAGATATTAGATACTTTGATCCTGTGACCTCTTCAGTCTTTTCTGATTCAAGAATTTTTTCTCCACTTTCATATGCTTCTTCCGGTTTTTTAATACTACCCATAGTTAAATGTGCTCTTAATGCAGCTATTCTTTTCCAATTACGTACTTTATAATGTTCAGCAATCTTTTCATTTGTCCAATCTTCCAATATTAATCTTCTAGCGGTTGAAGAGGTTAATGGAGGAATAAAAGAACTTCCAAGGTCTTTTCTAACATGTGGAATATTTTTTAAAAAATCGGGATCTAAATTTCTCAAATATCCTGCTCTTTTTTCTAACCATCCTAAATATCTTGATTGTTCATCTTTTAACTTTTCCACTACTTCTCTAGCACCCAATCCAGAAGAAAAAGATCTGCCTAAATAAGGCCTAGTAGGAGTATAGTAAACCAATAATTTTTTATTTAACATTTCTTCGAGTGTATCTTTAGCGATAGGATTAATCTTTCTAGTTTTTACTATATCAAGCATCATTTTACTATTTTTATTACTTATATAATAAAACTCTTTACTGTCTGAAACGACATATCCTTTATTAGCAGCATTTTTAATAAGATGAGGAAAAACTTCTAACCCTCCCTTTCTAAAAAAGTTTATCACATATCTATCTAAATTATATCTAAAACAAATTGGAAAGTCAGTCTTTAATTTTTCCAAATGTCTCTTCCAAATTATGTCTACTATAGTTTCTAATTTCTGACCAAATAGTGGAGGATCTCTCTTAGTTTCAGATTTCTTTTTAATACCATATCCAGAATTTACTAAAATCTTATCAAGATGTTCCTCTGCTCCAGGACATTCCATTAAATCAAAAAAAATTCCTAATTGATCTCTACATAGACAATTTCTAACAGTTTCTGTTACTGCATAACTCCTTAATTTTTGCAGATTTTCAGCAGGGAGAAAATCTATCATTTTCCTAAAAACTTCATTTGCTATACCATAAATTTTCTCTTGTGTTGCTGGAGGAACAGTTAATCTAAATTCAGAAGTATTAATTTCCTTAGGCTCTCCATCATAAGGAAATTGAAGATGATTTTTTTCAGCAGTTTCTTTAAAAACTTCAATTAGATCTACATTGTCTCCAAACAATTCTTTAAATATAAGACTGTCATCATCTAGTGAATGGAGAACACATTCCATATAATTTTCTTTTTGTTCTCTCTGCTCACGCATGCCTAAAACATTGGTATATAATATTCCTCCATCAACTAAGTATTCTTTTTCTCCAATATTTCTTAGATCCTCTATTATATTATCATTCAAATACGACTCATAGTCCAGCCCACAATACCAAAAAGGAGGATAATTTTTAGCTTCACTTTTAAAAAAATCGTGAGTACTCATAGGAACTACTTTTATCCAAGAATTTATCCTTCGAACATCTTCCAACTTGGTAGGATCATTTTCTAATATAACTCTATTAGCTCTAGGTATTCCTAGTTTGTCCAAAAGAGACGTTTCCCTGCTATTTGTTGAAGCAAGATATACTGCTGTAGCACTACTCCTATCTTTGGGCAAATGTTTCTCTGCGAATCTGCATATCTCAGTTCTCGCTTTTTCCTTAATAGAATCATCTTCATAATTAGCCATAACTTTAGAGTCACAAATTCATTTAAAAATCTTTATATAACCAACAAAATACAAAAAAATATAAAATTACTCAATCCTATCTCAATCAATTCCCTCGAATTTATCCTCTTTTTTCAAATCTCTTTTGCTAACTAAAACATCATCTATCCTTAAAATCATAGTAGCAACCTCTGATGCAGAATTTATTGCCTGAATTTTAACTTTGATAGGCTCGACAATTCCAGCAGCAAGAGTATCTTCTATTTCATTTTTGAACAAATTTATTCCATGATTATATAATCCACCTTCATGTCTCTTTTTTAGTTCAGTTAAAATATCAATTGAATCTAGTCCTGCGTTTTCAGCCAATGCTTCAGGTATTGATTCTAAAGCAGCTGAAAACTCTTCTATAGCAAGTTGTTCTCTCCCTCCTAAAGTTCTGGCAAAAATTCTTAACCTCCTTGACAGTTCCATTTCAACTGCCCCTCCCCCAGCAACAATTTTCCCACTTTTTATTGCAGAAGAAACTACCCCTAAGCCATCTTCAACTGCTCTCTCAATTTCATCAATGACGTGACTTGAACCTCCTCTTAAAACAAGAGTTACAGAACGTGGATTCACACAACCTCGTACATAAATCAATTTTTCATCAAACTTTATTAATTCTTCAACATTTTCTGCCTTTCCTAATTGCTCAGAAGAAATATCATTTATGTTTGATATAATTCTTCCGCCAGTAGCGCCAGACAACTTTTCCATATCAGACAAAGATATTCTTCTTACCGCCAAAACCCCTGCCTTTGCTAAATAATACTGAGCTAATTCATCTATTCCTTTTTGGCAAAAAATAACATTCGCTCCAGAAACTACTATTTTTTCAACAATATTTTTCATATAAATTTCCTCAGATTTAATAAAATTCTCTAGTTCAGTAGGAGTAGAAACCGATATTTTTGTATCAATTTCAGGATTTTTTAATTCTAAAGCACTATTCAAAAGCAATATTTTAGAGTCTTTTACACTAAAAGGCATATCACTATTTGATCTCTCTTTATCTAAAACAATTCCATTCACAAGTTCACTCTCTCCTATACTTCCTCCATTTATCTTCTGGATTTTAATATCTTCTAAATTTATTATTTTCCCGTTAGATACTTGATCAACCGCTTTAACAATTAATCCAGATAAAAGTTCTTTGTTTCCCTCAGCAACTTTTCCAGTCATTGCAGTTTGTGCAATTTGTTCCAAAAGAGTACGATTACTTAGAGAAAGAGATATTTCAGAAATTATATGATTTGCTTTTTCAGCAGCCATTCTATATCCCTTAATTATAACTGTAGGATGAATATTTCTGGAGAGTAAAATTTCCGCACGTTCCAAAAGTTTTCCCGCAAGTAACACTACGGTAGTAGTTCCATCTCCAACCTCTTTCTCCTGAGTTTTTGATATTTCGACCATTATCTTTGCAGCAGGATGATCTATTTCCATTTCTTCGAGTATGGTAGCGCCATCATTTGTAACAATAACATTTCCACTAGAATCAACAATCATTTTATCCATTCCCTTAGGACCTAAGGTAGTCTTTACAATCTCAGCAACAATTTTAGCAGCCAAGATATTATTCCTTTGCGCTTCCTTTCCAATAGTTCTAGAAATATTTTCAGGTGAAATATAAACTGCTTTATCGCTCATAAAAACCATCAATTCACCATATTTTTAAGCATATATGTAGTAAAATTATCTATTTTCACACACTTTAGAAACATTATCATTAGAAGGAAGATTATCTCTATTCAAATTAACACTATTATCCACTCCAAAATATCTAGCTCCATTCAATTTTTTTGTATTTCTTTCTTCAAATATTTTTTTTGCCACATCAATTCCCTTACTAAGTATTAATTCCAAGTCTTTCACAGTTTCTATTCCCAAACCTTTAATGCCTAATTTTCTAATATTTCCTCTAGATTCAAAATATTTCCCAATATCGACATCATAATCTTCAATTATTTCTTTCTTTCTTCTTAGTTTTCCAAATTCCCTATTATCACAATACTGAGAAGCCATGCTAAAGTAGCACCTTGCCAGTATTTCATTAGAGTTTAATTCCATAAAAATTTTCAAATATCAAGATATATAAAATTATCTATGAGCAAACCAAAACTGATGCATTTCTCTTCCATTCACTTTTCCAAATCCATCATACCTCACAAAACCAAATCTTTCAAACTGAATCATATCATCCTTCTTTAATGTAGATATATCAGCATCTGCAATTCCAGTTATCCATTCCCCCTCAGGCATTAATATGCCCGCATCCACACTATCAGAAACCCAGTTTATCTTAGGTATATCTTTATTTTCGATAGATTTAAACTTAGATTTTTCCGACAAATAAATATTATATAAATGTAATAATCTCACATCTTTATCTTTTAGAGTCTTGAAATCATTACTAGCAATGTATATCTTATCCACTCGTACTTTCCTCTTTTCCTCTTTATCAGGATGTATTGGTAACTCAATTTCGATTGCTTTTGGTGCATTCTTTATATCAAGTTCTATCGGATTCAATATAAATGAATACCTCGGAGAAGAAGAATCTATTATTTTTCTATTTATAGAGTAAAGAGAATCTATAGGAACACTAATATCTTGTTTATTTAATCCAATTTCTTTAATAAATTCTTTTATAGCCTCAGGAAGTATTCCTCGTCTAGCTAAACTCTGAATGCTTAAAGTTCTAGGATCTTCCCAACCAGCAAATCTTCCAGATTTAACTTCAGCCCTAGATTTAGATTTAGATAATTTAGCACCCTTTATACCTTCAATTCTCAAAAATCCAGTATGGATAAGTTCAGGGTAATCCCACCCAAATATATCCCAAATATATTTCTCCATATCACTCTCGATCATTAAATCATTTCCACGTATAACATGGCTTATTTTAAGCAAATGATCATCGACTGCCCATGACATCTCAAGAGTAGGCCAAACTCTAAATTTATTTCCCACACGAGGATGCTCTCTATCAGAAATTTTAAACAAAACCCTATCTCTAAAAGCAGGATTAGGATGCATCATATCAGTTTTTATCCTTAAAACACAAGATCCTTCTTTCATCTTGAACATTTCTTTCCACCTCTTAAGTTGTTCTTTAGCAGGATACTGTCTACATGAACATTCAATTCCATTGGCTCTATTATCCCTTAAAATTTCTTGTTTACAATGACAAACATAAGCCTTCTCCTTAGCTATTAATTTCTCTGCATATTCATAATAAGTCTTTAGTCTATCAGACTTATACACTATTTTACCATCACGTTTAATTCCAAGCCAATCAAAAGCTTCTTCAATCAATGAATAAGCCTCTTCTTCAATAGGTTTCTCAGCACTTCCAATAGTATCATCCATAACCAATAAGAGTTTACCACTGTATTTCTCAGCATAGAGTGCGTTTAGAATAAAAGTTTTAGCGTTTCCTAAATGTAATGCTCCAGAAGGAAAGGGTGCCACTCTAAAAACCATCTCTTTTTTAACATTGGCGAGTTCTGGTAAAGTATGTTCTTTCTCTTCTCTTACTTTTACAACATCCATATACTTACTAAACAACACTTCTCTTTTCTTTGCACTTAAAGAATTCACTTCATCAACTATTTTCTTTATCACAGGAATAATATCTTTTATTTCATTCTTCTCAAGTCCATGCTGAAATAGTTTAGGCAATATTTTAGATACGTCAGTCTTTACAAATTCCATCGCATTTTTGAGTGCATAAGCCCAAATCTCTTTCTCTAAATCAATCATAATGTAAGAAATATGAAGGGTTATTTAAATATCTTTATTCCCTATTTTTTCCTCAAGTTTAGCAAGTCTCGAAACAAGGTTATCAAATTTAAACTCTAAATCTTCTATTTTTATCTTCAGTCCTTTAACTTCATTAGATCCATTCTTTAATGAAGAAATATCAGGTGTTGGAATAGAAGTTTCTTCAGCCGAATTTGCCGAAGCAAGACCAGAAAGAAAATCTCCTAGTACAGAAGAAACTTCTGAAGATTGAACTTTTTGCTGCTCTTGTTTTGGCTGAAAAGAACTAAGATCTAAAACTTCATCTGATAAAATTTCTTTAGAATTATTTTCCGCCAAACTCTCAGATCTTTGTAATATCCCTTTTCTACGAAGTTCAGTCAAATCAATGAGTTCAGGCACCCTCTTTCTAAATAAAGCCATAATAACTCTAAATCTAATTTTTATTTAAACATTACTATTATATACCCTATTTTTCCTAAATTTTAATGGTCAAATATAATACTAGTGAAAATAACTATAAGGGAAAAGTATACTTCATAGTTCCTAGATTAATAGGAGATAATATAGAAGATTCTACAGTTTTAACAATATTTAATCAAATTCACAAAAAAGCAGCAATTGACTATCTGTTTATCAAAGAATCAGAAAAAGAGAAGATTTTAAGAGGATATAGTAGTAATAGGGGAATAAAAGTAATAGATATTTTAGATAATGAACACTTGACTGAAGAAATTAATACCCTTTGTATAAGAGGGAACAAAAACTTCGTCTATTACACAAATACAGAAAACGCTTCAAGCTTGGATAAAACCTTAGAAACACTTTTCCAACTAGGTTTCTTTTCTGAAATAAGAATTCCTAACTGCTTTTAGGACTTTTTCTATACAAAGCAAGCATTATCCCACTAAGAACAAACCAAACACCTATGGCAATCCCAACATTAACATCGACATTTTCATATATTGCAAATCCAGTCAAACCCTGAAATGAATTAAAAACAATTGTAATTCCAAGCAATAAAAAGGCAATTCCAAAGAACATGAATACTTTACTCATTATAAAGAGAAGAAAAAGGTGTTAATAAAGTTTACTCCAAAAATTCATATCTCTTACCTTTTTTATAAACAATCCCGCCATAAAATTTCCCATCACCTTTATGAAATTTCCTCTGTAAAGGAGATTGATAAAGAGTATTTTGAAGAATCCCTAATTCTTTAGCAGTTGATTCATTTGTTGCATTTGGTAGATTTCCGATCATAGTGTAATTATTACCCTGATCCTTAGCAAGACCTGCAAGTTCCATTAATTTAGAATCTCTAATATTGTCTGGATTAGTTCCTTCAATTAGAGTTAATTCCAATGATTCAGGAGTTTTTGCAACCCTTCTCGCAGTGGGCAATAGAGCCTCAATTTGTTCCTTTGAAGCATAAGAATAAAAAAATCCATATGCTTTTCCTAAAAGCGACAAGCCTCCCTTACTGTTACGTATAAAATTTCCATCTCTCGCTACAAAATCAAAAGGTCTAACATCTTTCAAACGTCCACTTATCTTTCTTTTCATATATATCTAAAGCTATCAAAGTATATAAAGTTAACTCTTAAGTAGTTACAATTAGAAAGATTTAAATACCCTATTTGTCACTAAGCAGTAAGTAAAAATATCCATTAAAAATGAAATCAGAAAAAACAAATAAGCAAAAGAATACTTCATCTAGTCTCGACAATTTATACGACAGTGCAAGAATAGCTACAAGATTAGGTTATACCCTTCTGCCTACGGGTGCATACATTGCAAGTTCTGAAAAAACAAGTGAAATAGATCAGTTAAATTGGTTCTATAAGATGATTGCTAAAGTTTTCTATAATGGAGAGATTCAAAAATTAGCTGAGTTTAATGACTATTCTGCTAAAAGTGTAGGAGTAGGAGCAGCATTACTTGGCGGATATGCTTTAGATAAATTTACAGAGGAAATATTTCCAAGAAGTAAAGAAACAAGAAAAGCTTTACAACCTATAGGTTATTTTACTCTAGCTAATTTAGTTAATTTAGCCTCAAATGGTGCAAAATCACTAGAATCTCTAGTTTCAGACACAATGACTAAAACAGGAGAAGTTATTTCTAATTTATCTGACACAGGTAATTCTTCAGATGGAGAATACTTTGTAAATACTTTAGTTGCCTCCCTAGTAAGTTTAGCCGCAGTAAAAGGAGCAAACAGCCTTATATTTAGATCAGGGTTAGCCGCTAGTCTAGGATATCTTGGAAAACAATTAATAAAAAACGTCTTCTGGCCATTTAAAGTTGGATACGATCTAACTTTAGGCGAAGCTAATGAAAGATATGAATCAAGAAGAATATCAGGTCTTTTAGAAAAAAATAGCCATAAAAGATCAGCTAGAGAACTTGAAAATATTCATTCAAGAAGTTACTAGATATCAAACTTAAAGTTTAAATAAACTCCTTTATTCTATATATCCATATAAAGATGGCAAATTGTTTTACTTGGAGGTTCTAGCATGGTAGTAAATATAGGAAATTTAATAGCATCTATAAATCCAGATTTATACTGTGATATTGAAGTAAAAGACGAAGTTAAAAAATTAGTAAAAGAAAAAGGGTATCTTGATGCAGCAAAAAAAGCTAAATTAAAGAAATCAGAATTTATTGACCTTGCAAAGTTAAGTTATATTAATAATCCATTCAAATTGCATGGTTTGAAAAATCCAATTGAAAGACATTCATTAGTGTCTGATAATTATTCCCAGGCATTAGAACCAATATACTTCTGGATACTGGATTATATAAATAAAGAATACAAAAGTTCAGAAAAATTAATAGATAATTTCATGACTTCGGCAGGTTCGGCTCAATTCTCAGAAATGGGACAGAGACTAACAAGAATGCAGGAAGAAGCAATGAAAATGATGGGAACTGCAGGATCAATAGTAAAATCAATATTAAATATCCTCTACGATTTAAAAGAATTTAAAATAAGACTTGGAATATATGACGATCTAAAATCAGACAATAAATCAAAAAAAAATGCTGCAATGCTCTCTCTAAAGCAAATATGGCTAGATCAAGTAGACTATCCAAAAAGACAGACCACAAGTATAAAGGGCATGGCACAACAATTTGACTATGTTACTTTAATTGATGCATTTATGATTGCAAATTCATTAGATGATGTATCCAGACTTGATCTAAACGACAGAGTAAAGAGGATTTTAGAGCAAAGATTAGGAGAATTCCTAAAGTGGATTCAAGAGTCAGAACAAGAATTAAGAAAAAGATTCGAAATAGAAAAAATATATTTAAAGAATCAGGTCAATTCTGTAAAACTATACGCTCGTTGGATAAAACCCTATCTAAAGGCTGCACAAGCATTAGAACAAAGAGCTTCACCGAGTGCATCATTAGTAAATGCATTTAACAGCACTATATTTGAATTAACTCTACTAGGAAAAGGAAAATACAAAGCCGAAGACGAAGTAAACACCGGTCTATTGCCTAAATATTTTAAAAATATTTCTAAAAAGAATTTTAATCCCATAATAATAGTTGAATTCAGATTCAGATCAGTTCCAGAAAGAATAGCCCAAGGAGGATATGGATATAGAGGTAGAATAGAAATGGATTTTACAAGTTATGTATTAACTGATGAAGAGTTAGATCTTCTAAAGAAAGAACTTGAAAAAGATGATCTGGGAGATTTATTAAGTCTAACTCAAGGCACTACAACAGACAGTCTTGAAAAAATACAGGCAGATTTAGAAGAATTTGCAGATGAGGCAAAAAAAGAAAAAGAAGAGAAAAAGGATTCAGATGATGTAAATCCATTTACATCCTTATTTTCAATATTCAAAAAAGAAGAGAAAAAGGTAGATGGAATAACCAAAGACAATGATGAAGAAAAAGTCCTGCGTTCTCAGGCATTAATTTCAGCGAGAAGTTCATGCAGAAGACTATATAATTCCTATAAAGACGCGAATGAAATGCCTACCATTTCCTAAGTCACAAAACCTTCTTATAGTTTAGGTGTCTTCTAGTTAAATGAAAAATACTCCTAAAAAAGAAATTAAAATAATACGTGAAATTAAATCAAAGATAAAAGTTATAGAAGAAACTAAAAAAGCACCTCCTAGCCCAAAACTTAAAAAAATAGGTTCGGAGGCAGTATTAGCTAATATTAAGTCTAGTAGAAAACCTCTCAGTACACTAGAAACAGAAATAGCGCCAGAACAAATTAATGAAATAAAAGAAAATACACAAGAAAATCAAAGATTCGATAGAGAAGAAGTTAAAGAAACAGGATATAGTGCAAAAAGAGAAAATAGTTCAAGAGATAACTATCTGTCCAGAGACAGATATAGTTCTGGATATAGTGGTCCAGGAGCCAACAAGTTTGAAAAAGAAGAATTTAAAAGAGAAGATTTCGACCCTAGAAAAGAAGCAGAAATAAACCTCAAAGATAATTTCTTTGATGATAAAAATTCAGACAGATATAGAGATAGAAAAAAGAAATAAAAAATATGGGAATATATATCATTCAAGTTGAGCCAAAAAATGGAACTCTACGAGCAAGAGAAGCAGAAAGGAAAATTAGAGATGTTACTAATTATACTTCAATTGCATACAAAAGTGGCTCTCTGGAAATATCGCTAATTTTAGATAATCCTAGACAAGCAATGCAAGAAGTTCATAGACTAAACAAAGAAACTGACTATACTTTCAAACTTATGTATCAATAAAGATACCTTTATATAAATCAAATACTCTATATAAACATGGGTGGAACAGAAGAGGTTTATGGTGGAGGAGCATTTGAATTTGATCCAACTTACGGCATCAAAGAAAATTATGGAGAATCATTTCTAGGAATAGATTATCGTTTTCCCGCTTCTCAATTTGGTTTTCCTACAGACCCTACAACAGCCAACCAGCTTCAGGCAGTTTCAAATAAAATATCTACAGGTACCAAAGTAATAGAATTCTCGGGTTTGGGTATAACTGGAGGTCCAGCACTGGCACATTTAGAAAAGATTCCTAAACAACACTTGGAAGAAGTGAGAAGACTCAAAGAATTAACAAATATAGAGTTAACTTTTCATGGTCCATTAGTCGAAGCAACAGGTTTTTCTAGACAAGGGTGGCAAGAAAACGATAGAGAAAGAGCCGAGAGAGAAATGTTTACAGCAGTAAAAAGAGCTCATGAATTAGATCCTAAAGGAAACATCATAGTAACTTTCCACTCAAGTAATGGTCTTCCAGATCCGGTACTAAAAGAATTTAATGAACAAACAAAAAAAGAAGAAGTTAAAGAATTTGTTACTGTAGACGACTATAGTGGACAATTCAATAGAGTAGATACAAAAACAAAATTTTTCGAAAATATAGACAAATCAAATCCAGATCTTTATCTCAAAAAAAGAAATAAAGAAGGGTGGGACGGCGCACTTCAAAGTGTAAGTTTTGATATTAGTAGAGGTATTCAAAATATATTAGAAGTAACTGAAAGGCAACCCACAGATACTGAAGAAATAGAAAAAGCTAAAGGTTCTATATTAGAAATATATGGAAAGGCTGGAACTCCAGAAGGTAAGAAAATATTACAAGAATTTGATCCTCAAACAAGAAAATGGATTGAAAATAGAATGAACGCGTTAACATTTGGAGAATTAAATTTAAGAAAGGCATATCAAAATTTCCAAGAATTATGTGAAAGAGCTTATCATGCTGGAGATGCCCAGCAAAAAAAGAAACTTATAGAATTTAGAGATGAAATAAGACCAAAATTAGATTATATTAAAGATCCTTCAAAAATAAATCTTCTGGCAGAAGGTCTCTCGGAAGGAATTAACGTATTAAAAAGTGTGGAACCTCAACTTGAAAGACCTCTTAGAGAATGGGCAATAGACAAAGCATCCACTACATTTGGTAACGTTGCTTTCAATTCATATAAAGAATTTAAATCAAACGATAGTTCTCCAATAATAAGCATAGAAAATCCTCCTGCGGGAAGCGGTCTAAGCAGAGCAGATGATCTAAGAGATTTAGTAAAAATGGCTAGAGAAAAATTTATCCAAAGAGCAAAAACAGAATTAGGTGTTGATGAAGATAAAGCAAAAGAAAAAGCCAATCAATTAATAGGTATAACTTGGGACGTTGGACATATAAATATGATAAGAGGAAAAGGTTATGGAGAGAAACATCTTCTAGAAGAAACAGAAAAAGTTGCTCCATATATAAAACACGTGCATCTATCAGATAATTTCGGAACAGAACATACAGAACTTCCAATGGGAATGGGAAACGTCCCAACAAATAAAATGCTCGAGTTAATTCACCAATATAATAAAAAAGTAAAAAAGATAGTTGAAACAGGAGATTGGTATAGTAGACAAGGAGGTTTAGCTCAAACACAAACTCCAATAAGACAGACTCTAACTGCATTTGGTTCATCAGTATATTCAAATGGAGGACCGTACTGGAATCAAGCAGCAGCAATAACTCCAGGATATTTTGCAGGACAAGGAACAATAAATCCTGACATACATCATTCATTATACGGTTCAGGATTCTCAAATCTTCCAACAGAATTAGGTGGACAAATGGCCGGCAGAAGCAGAGTATCCGGCGCCCCAATAGAATAAATAAGATTTAAATACAGATAATGTTATTTATATAAGATGGTAAAAAAGAAGGTCGATAAAAATAAAAAAGTTAAAAGTGATTCACAGCTACCACAGTTAAAAGAACTACCTCTAAAACCAAAAGAGCTAATTAGAGAAAAAGATATTGCAATAGATTTCGCAGAAAAAGTTCATAAAAGATTTGAGAGATTAATAAAGGCGTCTATATTATTTGGTTCCCAAGCAAAAAATGATTCAGGACCAAAATCTGACATAGATATAATTCTTATAATTGATGATGCTTCGATAAATTGGGATATGCAATTAATCGCATGGTATAGAGAAGAATTAGGAAGATTGATTTCATCACAACAATATCCTAAAGAATTACATATAAACACAATAAAATTAACAACCTGGTGGCATGACCTTACTCACGGCGATCCTGTTGTAATAAATGTATTAAGATATGGTGAAGCATTAATTGATTCAGGAGGATTCTTTAACCCTCTAAAATCTCTACTACTCCAAGGAAAAATAAGATCAACTCCAGAAGCAGTTTATTCTGCTTTGCAAAGAGCACCGATTCATTTAGGAAGGAGTAAATTAGCAATACTAGGTTCCATTGAAGGAGTTTATTGGACAATGGTTGACTCAGCACAAGCAGCACTAATAACCGCAGGACAATTACCTCCAAGTCCAGAACATATTGCTCAAATGTTAAAAACAGAATTCGTAGACAAGGCAATGTTAAAAATTGAACGAGTTCGTGAATTAAGAGAAATTTATGTCCTTCATAAAGGAATAATGCATAAAGAGATACATGAAGTAAAAGGAAATGAAATTGATCGTTGGCAAATAGTAGCAGAAAGATTCCTAATAGAAATGAGTAAAATAATAGATCAATTACTTGATTCTAAAAAATAACTATTCTACAAATCCATAAAAAATTCCAATTAAAGTGCTCAAATATAATTATGCAGCAATCTGATAAATCATATTTCTTCCTGTTTCAAATTCTCCAGCATTATTACTAGATACTAATTTAGTCAAACTTCCTTTAACATAATCCACAGCTTTCTTTCCTTTACTAGTTTCATAGTCTCTTAACTCTTTCTCTGCATCTGCAACTAATTGATTAGCTCCTGCTTCAACATAATCTGCTTTCAAATATCCATCTCTAGCAGCTAAAAGAGCTAAATTACCTGCCATTTGCTGAATATCGCTACTATAACCCAGAGATTTCATTTTTACTCTTATTTCATCCTGAGATTTCCTAGCTCCACCAGATCTTATTAATTGTAGTTCTTTAGGATCAGAAACCTCTCCTGACTCATATCTTTGAGCTAAATCTTTAGTACCTAAATATCCTTTATACAAATTAAGATAATCTCCATACTCTGGATCGGCATTTTGAACAATAGTTTTATCCATTGCTATTTCTTCTAAAGAACTTTCAGGTATACTATTAATAACATCATCTCTATTAGTATATAATATCCTAGCGGAGTCTTCTCTTGCCATACCTACTCTTAAACCCAGTCCAATTTTCACATGATCTTCAGATATACTTTGAGGATTTGCAGTACTATAGTCTATTCCAGGAAAATTACCATCTCTTAAAGTTGCATAAGCTAGTTCTCTTAATTTCTGAGTAGCTGCATCTTTTATTGAAGAACGAGCATCCTTAGTTGCCTCTGTAAGTTTTGAAACTTCTTCTTCTACTTTTGTTCTATTTATGAAATCCTCTAAATTTGTCATATTTTATACAGTGATATAAACTATTTAAATGTTTCGGTTGTATTGACTATCGCGGAGTAACAGAACTACTTATTTTCCCCATTCCATTCTTTACTAAGATCAAGTTCTTCAACAGATTCTTTTTCATTCAAATGTGTAGAATCTACAGGAATAGCATCATTTAAAGAAGGAACAGAATCTCTCCCGCTAGACGCTTCTCCAGGCATATATTCGCTTCCTAGTTCCTCTAATGCCAAATCTTCTATATCTTTAACATCTCCCTCATCTCTGAACTTTTGCGTGGAATGAACTAAAACCTGAGGAGAACTTTCCACAATAATCTCATTATCCATAGTTACTTCTGTATCAGTTTCTTTAATATCAACACTTTTCTCTAGTTTATGTATAAGTTCACTTATCTTAAAAGCCGCATCAGCATTAACGGACAAACTATCAATCCCATGTGCAAGCAAAAATCTAGCCATTTCCTCTCTACTAGCTGCCTGACCACAAATACTTGTCTCTACCTTATACGCCTTACAGACTTTTATAACATGAGCAATAGAATTCAAAACAGCAGGATTCATTTCATTATACAGGTGTTGAACATCTTTATTATTTCTATCCAAAGCTAAAGTATATTGTGTCAAATCATTCGTTCCAAAACTTGTGAAATCTATTCCTTCCTGGCATAAACTCTCTATAATCATAACAGCAGCAGGAGTTTCAACCATTATTCCTATTTTAACATTTTTAGGCATTCCTACCTCTTCAGCCATTATTTTAGTCTGTCTTATCTCCTCAACTTCTATTACTTGAGGAATCATAAAGCCTATTTTTTTATCTATAGACATTTCTGCTATTTTTTTAACCGCGGTTAATTCAGCTTTCAATATTTCAGGGAACTTTAAAGTA
>CAYHYK010000016.1:0-17995 GCA_964360985.1 Candidatus Woesearchaeota archaeon
ATTAATATTTACTATTTCTGAAGGGAGTGTACTAAAATATATGAAGAAGGCACTAGATTTAGCAAGAGATTTTAAAGTAAGTCCTTATTTACTTGAAAGTCTAGAGTTAACTGAAATGTATATTCATTCGATATTTGGAAAGGAAAAAGAGAAACAAGAAGCTTTAGGGAAGTGGTTTTAATACTCGAGATGAGTCTACATTTCAAACTCCAATTTAAAAGTTAGAGATTTCTCTGGGTTCTCACGAAACCACGAATAAACCATGAAAGGGTTTTGTGATGTATAGATTTATTCTTAATAATATTTATATAGATAATTAAAATGAATAGAATATGCCTGATTTAGAAGTGCGTGTTTTAGGATCGAATGATCGAGGAAGAAGGGGGATTTCTGTTAAACTAGATTTTACTGGAGCTTTGGGAGGTTTAACTGGACAGCACTATGGATTTAGCGAGGAGAAATATACTGATTCAGATGGATTAGTAGATTATAGTTTTGATGATAGTTATAATGATTCTTCTTTTGATCTATATGTAAATCATAAAAAAGAAGGAGATTATAATTTGTCTAGTGATAATTATATAGAGGTTAACTTAGAAGGAGATGACGAAGATGCAGAAGATTAAATTAAAAACTTATTTTAGAAAATTGAAGGAGGAATTCTAAATTTTTATGCCACCAAAAAAGTATGGAGATGCGTACGATGGGGAATTTTTTCGACCGAATGCTGATTTTTTTCGACCGAAAAATTATTCTTCTAACAGCCAGAACATACAAGGTTCTTCTAAAAAAGATGAATGTTGTGTAGCTGTTGTTGTTTATGGGGCAATGGTGGGTGCTGCTTACAGTGGAGAGGATGTTGAGCAAGTGAGAGTTTTAAGGGAATATAGAGATGAAGTCTTGATGCAGGATGAAGTAGGAAGAGGATTTGTGAAATGGTATTATAATGGTGGAGGAGAGAAAATGGCGGAATTTGTCAAAGGAAAAGGAAAATTTTTAATTCCAATTATAAGAAAGGGACTGGATTTTATTGTAGAAGACTATAAAAGAAGAAAGGAAATTTATTTATAAATCACAGTTAATTTGTAAGGTAAAATATTATTGATGGCAGGATAAGGGAAGCCATAAGGTTTATTCTTTTTGAATTTGAGAGTACTGCGAAAATTCCTAGAGAAGTTGAGGTTATTAGAACTAAAAAGCCTAGGAAATTTGAAAATATTATAGTTATAAGAAAGAGTAAACTCAAAGTGAATATAGATAGGATTTTGTAATTCACTTTGTTAATGTTTTTCGCGATCAGTTTTGAAATTTTTAGAGCTATGAAAAATGAGATAACTCCTGTGATTATTATCGTAGCGATTATATAGACTAAATCTGTAAAGGATATTGTCTTTAGAAGAGATTTTACTGCGACTGCTGCTCCAGAACGAGTTTTATTTATAGAATATGCCGCAACAAAACTTAATGAGATAACTATAGTATTTATCGCACCGATTAAAAATAGAAATTGACGTTTATCCTGCTTGAATATTTCTGATCCTAAGGTTGCGGCGTGGCCTGAACCTATTCCAGGGAGAAAAGAACATAATGGTGCGGAGATTGATGCAGCCAGTGTGGACTTTAGAAATTCCTTCTTTTCTAGTTTTATATCTTTTAATTTTGGAGTTTCTTGTTTTTGAATAACAGACGAAGAACTCCTTAAGGATAAGATAATTGATGAAGTTCCAAAGAGGCCTGTTAGAAGTGGGAGGAGAGGTTCTTTTATTGGGAGATTGAAAGTTACTAAACCGAGAACACCTGCTAGGCTAAAAATTATTAGAGATAGGAGAAGATTATCTTCTTGAAAAATAAGATATAGAGATAGGAAGATTAGAAGATAGGGAATATAACTAGAGATAATATTTTGAATAGATGGAAGAAGGAATATAAAAAGAGGAGTAAAAACTAATATTATTAAGAGTCCTACAAGAGAGCCGTATAAAGTTAAAACAACTGCTTCGTAGCCTTTTCCTTGTTTTAGAAGTTCATGGCCTGGTAAAACGGAGAGGAAAGATTCATCATCTGGCGCGCCTAGAAATATTGAGGGTATGAAATCTAGAAAAGAATGTGTAATGGTTAAAGAGACAATGAAAATTGCTAAAGAAATTGGAGAGAAATAGTTTAGTAATGTGGGTGAAAGAGAGAGTATGAATACTGAAATTAAATTTACATGAATTCCAGGGAAGAGGCCTGTGAATGTACCGACGACAATTCCCAATAATAGTGCAAGTACGAACTCCCACATTGTATTCCTGGTGTTTTCCTATGTTTTGTTAGTTTAGACAACATGTTATAGTTTAAGGATTTTTCTTTAAGTATGTTGAGGGTTACCTCTAATTAAATCTATAGATAATTAATTTCTCTTACTGTCGGAGGTACAATTAAAGGATCTCCAACTCTAAACATATTAATATACGTTTCCTGTTTCATTTCTACATGTGGAGCATTTACATCTATGAACCAATTATTTAGAACTTGCCAAAGTTTTCTACCTTCTTGTGGATTACTTATTCCTTGCATAGTATAAATTCTGAAAGGCTGTACTTCTCCTTCTCTAGTTTTGTTCAATTCAATATGGTATAATCCAGAGTTATCAAAATTAAGAGTTCTTTCCAATTCTTCTGGCATTTTCCTTTTAGGGACTGCTATATGTAAATCCCACTTCTTATTTTGATTATCAATTTGTGCATCTAACTTTTGTACTGGCCAAGGTCTAGTAACTTGAAAAGGTTCGCTAGAAAGAATTGTATTGTCTAAACTTGTAATTTCACCATGAACATAACCTACTTGTTGATAATTTTCCATGAAACTTTTAACCTTTTCCATATCTTCTCTAATTTGTGTAGGTTTCTCATATTTCTTTGTCATGTGAGTGCCTATTAGAGGGCAAGAACTCAATGGAACTCCCTTTAGGAATGTAACTTGTCTACTTACAAGTTTATCTTTACTAAATCCAAGATCTAAGAGTTCTTTCTCAAACTTTTGATCTTCGGATCCTTGTGTTGCGACATGGACATCGTATTTTGTCATGAAAGAATGCCTCAAAATAGGGTTAATATTAATTTACTCTCCCTTTTTGGAGAAAGTTTTATATATTGAGGATAGTGTACCATTTTATGGATACCAGCATTTTAGAGGACATAGGGTTAACGAACGCGCAGATAAAAGTTTACATCTCTTTACTTGAATTGGGAGAAACAACATCTGGAGATATTATTAAGAAATCAGGATTACAAAGCTCTGTTGTTTACAACGCTGTAAATCAATTGATTCAAAATGGACTTATTAGTTTTATAAGTAAAGGAAAACGCAAGTACTTTTTAGCAACAGACCCAAGTAATTTAATAAAATTCCTAGAGGATAAAAAAGAAAGGCTTGAAGAGATAGTTCCACAACTGATTTCTAAGCAAAAGTCTTCTAAAAATAAGCAGGAAGCTCAAGTTTTTCTTGGATGGAAAGGAATTTATAACGCTTTTAACATAATTTTAGATACTCTTCCTAAGGGAGCAGAATATATCGGATTTGCAGCAGGGTTTGATGAACAATATACGGAACAATCTCAACATTTCTTTAAGGAGTTTCAGAAAAAGAGGGCGACTAGGAAATATAAGGTTAAATTAATCACAAACGAATCCGAAAGAAAGAATGTTGAGAAGTACGAATATTATCCAAAATTCGGAAAACCAGAATATAAATTTGTTAATGGTTTTGCTCCTGTAGGAGTTATTATATTTGGCGATAATGTTCTCAATATTGCGTTTGAAGAAAATCCCATAGCAGTTATAATATCTTCTAAACAAATTAGTAATTCATATAGAAAATTCTTTTACTCTATGTGGGAAATAGCAAAAGAATGAAATTATTTCAAATACCTCTTTCTTTGGTTTTACTCTTTTAGATTATTACAATTAGATTTAATCGTGAAAGATGCAATTATTTTGTAATTACTAGCCTTCAAAATGCTAAAAAATTCTGATTTATAGCAGTACAAGCCTGTTAGTGTGCCTATTAGGATACCTAAAATGAGCGCAAGAATTTCTAAAAACATTTTGGTAGGAAGGTAAAGAGCTAAATAAATTTGATTTACTACTTTTTCTAGGGTAAATTTTTAGTTGTAAGATAGCTCTAATATTTTTAGATAGTTTTTATTGTTGTATCTTTCTAACTTAACTATTGCAGAGATTTTCTTATTTAATAGGGCTGGACAAGGTAAAGTGCAAGATAAAGATAGATTATTTTTAAGATGAAGGGTTTTTGAATTTTGAGAGTAGGTTTCTTTTATTACTTCGCTTTCTATTAAGAACTTTTGGTTCGATATGTAAGAGTTTATCTGTGAAGGAGAAGATATTTTTGTGGGTGGAAGAGCAAATAATAAAAGAAGAAGAACAGAAATACCTAGAATTGTTAGAATGAATGAAAATTTTCTCATAGGCTCATTAGATAGTTTTATATATTAAAATCTTTTTTATAATATATGTTAAAAAGAGGGATGGAGGTTTTAACTATACTTTTAATTCTGATCGTTTTAGTCAGCGGAGTTGGATTTGCTCAAGAAACTGAAGTAAATGAGAGTGATGATTTTAATGAAGAGAATAATGATGAAAATGAAACAGCAGATGAAAGAGAGGAAAAAGTTAAAGTTTGCCATATTCCTTCTGGAGATAGAGAAAAGGCAAATACCTTGGAGATTTCCAGAGATTCTTTGGAAGATCATTTAGCACATGGTGATTATGAGGGAGAGTGTGAAGATGAAGTTGATGATGTTGATGAAGAATTAGGCGATGCCGGATCGAAACCTGGAGATTTGCTTTATGGAGTTGATAGTTTCTTTGAGGGATTGTTTGGAGATTGTTTGAATGATAGAAAAGAAAGAATTGCTGAAATAAGAGAACTCGTTCAGGAAAAGAAATTTGATGAGGCTAAAGAGGCATTAAGAGGTTATGAAGAATGTGCTGATGAACTTGAAAAAGAGGTAACTCCTGAAGAAGAGGAAGCTGCTCGAAGAAGTGCAAAGGTAATTAGACAGGCTATTAGAGAAATTGAGGGAGAAATTCCTAGCAATGAAAGAAAGAAGTTTAAAGATGTAATTGATACGGAAAATAAAATTGAAGCTGCTGCAGAGATTGCTTCTAAGATTAAGGATTTGTGCCAACAATTAGCTAATTTAGATCCGAGCGAATATGAAAGGGTTTGCAGAGTTAAAGGTGATGCGCCTAAATGGCAGAGGGACTTAGATGACAGATTAACTGAAGAGCAAAAAGTAGAGGTTAAAGAGTTTGTGGGAATTATGAGGGAATGTTTTGAGAATCCAAAAGAATGCAGATGCAACGATATAAAAATAAAACCGTTTGCAGATAAGTGCAGTATAATTGCCCCGTTAGCCGCTCAATGTGAAATCGAAAATAATGAAGAGGCATGCAGTGAAATGGAAGAAATTGAAAGGGAAGGAGATCCATTTGAACTATTACCTGATTATTTAAGAGAGGCTGTTGAGAGTTTAGAAGATGATTACGATGAAGATAGAGTGGGGAATTTTATGCCTCCTGAATGTAAAGAGGCTGGAGTGACTACTCCTAAAGATTGTATGAAAATAATGTTTAAGACTCATGCTCCGCAGGAATGCCAAGAGGCATTAGAGAGAGGAGAAATTAACTTTGAAAATGAAAGAGATGCAAGGATGAAGTGCGAAGAGATTATGTTTAAAGCAAATGCTCCTCCAGAATGCATTGAAGCAGGATTAAAAGATCATAGAGAATGTGGAAAATTAACATTTAGAAATAATGCTCCTCCAGAATGCATTGAAGCAGGATTGACTGGAGAAAATAGAAACGATCATAGGAAGTGTGAGGAAATTATGAGAAGTCAAATGGGCGAGGGTGGAGAAAGAAGAGGGTCTGGAGGTCAAGGAAGAGGACCGGCATTTGGAGCAAGATGCAAAGAAATTAAAGATTCAGAGGAAAGATTAAAATGTTTTGATTCGGTGCTTGAAGGATTCGGCGATTATAATGGGGAGTTTGAGGGAAGAGCGGAAGGGTTTAGAGATTATGAACAGAGAGGATCAGAGGGAAATTGGCCTTCTCAATGTAAAGAGGCTGGAGCGACTACTCCTGATTCTTGTAGAAAGGTAATGGAAGAATTCGGAAAAATGCAACAAGAAGGGAGAGATAGACCAGAATTTAGAGAGGGAGAGGGATCTCAAGATGGACAATTTAGACCTCCTCAGTGCGCTCCAGGACAGAGATGGAATTGTTTTGAAGGGCAATGTAAGTGTGAAGGGGAACCTAGTGGAGAGTTTAAGGAGGGAGAATTTAGACCTCCTGAAGAATTTCAACAGCCTACTTTTCCAACAGGAGAAGGAGAACAAGTTGCAGGGACAACTGCGAGTGGTGAAACAACAAGTGGGACTACGACTACTACAACTGAAGGCTCTGGAACTGTGACAACTGGCGGAGTAATTATGGTCGATAATAGATTTACAGATTATTACTATTACGGCTGATTTTATTGGAGCGATTTTAGAAAGATTTAAATCAATTAAAGAAGATTAATAGATCATGGTTAAGGAATTGAGTGTCGATGAGAAGATTGAATTAATAAAGAGTTTTGCAGATGAGATTGTTACTGAAGATGAACTAAGAGATATTTTTAAAACTAAGAAGAGATATTATGCTTATGATGGATTTGAACCGAGTGGACAAATACATATTGCCCAGGGGCTATTAAGGGCAATAACTGTAAATAAATTGACTTCTATTGGAGTTCATTTTAAGTTTTGGGTTGCTGACTGGTTTGCCATGCTGAATAATAAGCTTGGAGGAGACTTAAAGAAAATTCAGAAAGTTGGAGAATACTTTATAGAGGTATGGAAGGCTTGCGGAATGGATTTGAAGAATGTTGAATTTATTTGGACTTCGGAATTTATTAAGAAGAATCCTGATTATTGGGAAAGTGTAATGAGATTATCTAAGTTGGCAAGTGTGCAGAGAGTTTTGAGATGCAGTCAGATTATGGGAAGAGAGGATAGTGCAAATAATCCCAGTGCACAAATACTTTATCCCTTAATGCAGGCAGCAGATATACATCATCTTGAAGTAGATATTGCTCAATTGGGGTTGGATCAGAGAAAAGTAAATATGTTGGCTAGAGAGTTGTTTCCTAAATTAGGATGGAAAGCACCTATTGCAGTACATCATCATATGTTATTGGGATTGCAATTTGCAGGGGAAGGATTGGAGGGAGTGGATAGAAAAATTGCAATGAAAATGTCTAAGAGTAATCCTGCTTCAGCAATATTCATGACCGATACAAAAGAGGAAGTTTTTGATAAATTTAAGAAAGCTTATTGTCCAGAAGGAAAAGAGGAAGATAATCCGGTGTTGGAGTATGCAAGATATATTGTCTTTGAAAGATTTAAAGAAATCTTGATTAAAAGACCTTCTAAATTCGGAGGGGATTTGAAAATTAATAGTTATGAAGAATTATGCAAAAGATTTGTTGCGAAAGAAATTCATCCTTTGGATTTAAAGCAAAATATTGCCGGTTATATTAATGAGTTGTTAGAGCCTGTTAGAATTCATTTTAAGAGAAACGTTAAAGCAAAGAAATTAGTTGAAGAAATAAGAAAATTTGAGATTACTAGATAGTTCTAATTTATATAAATGTTTAAAAATGATATTTTCTCTTAAATATAATGATTCCGAATTCAAATAAAGAAGATGAATTAATAAGAGGGATTAGAGATAGAGGAGATCTTTATGAAGAAGCTTTAAGAAGAAGTTATGGGTATAGGCTTAGTCAAGAAGAAATATTAAAAAAAAGGGTAATGTTTGAAGAGATATTGTATAGCCAGGTTATTTCTAACTCTCCAGATAATAAACCTTAAAAATAAATTATTTATTTACCTTGTGTGAAATTCTATAATATCTCTATCTTTTAGAATATGAGATAGACCTACTTTTTGATTTGGAAATTTACTGCTTGGACCAGTTATGCGGGTTTCTTTGATTTTTGACGAAAGGCCTTTCAAAATGGATTCTGCTGCAGTTTTTACTGAAGAGTTTTCTTTTAAGACTAAAGGAAGGTGTGAAGGAGATTTTCCAGGTTCTTTAGTGTATATACGAATGACGTGCATTTGAGTAAATATTTTTTCTTTTAGAGCATCTATATTTTTATTTTCTAGAGCAGAAATCATTAGAGCGTTTAGTTTCTTTGATTTTATTGTCGCTTCTAATTTTCTTATTTCTTCATGGGATAATTTGTCTATTTTATTTATAACTATTATTTTTGAACCAGTGGATTTGACCATGAATGAATAGATTTTTTGCAGATCATTTAGAGATTCTACAACAATTATTACACAATCTGCAGTGTTAATTAGGCCTTGATCAAGATTTTCTGAACCTATGGAAGGAAGATCTACTATCTGTGCTCTTACTCCATTATAATCCATAGATCCTAATTCTGGGACAATTGTGGTGAATGGATAAGAGGATATTTTTGGCTGGGCATTTGTCAGCTTGGCTAATAGTGAGGATTTGCCTGAATTTGGAAGGCCCAAAAGAACACATTGGAAGCCTTCTTTTCTTATTGATTTTTTTGTTGTTTTGCCAGTTTTTTTAGACTTTTCTTTTTTTTCTTCTAATTTCTTTAATCTTGTTCTAAGTTCTTTTAAAAGATTTTCAGAAGATTTGTGTTTTGGAGCGGCCTTTATTAAATCCTCTAAGCGGGCTATCTTTTCATCTATTGTTTTTGCTTCTAAATAGGCTTTTTCTGCATTGAAAAATTCGTAACTTGCGTTGATTGGCATGAATATATCTGAGGATTGGAGAGTTAAAAACTTATTCTTCTTTTAGTTTTTCTATTGCCTCAATAATGCAATTTCACTAATGAACAAGTCTATTAATCCAATGGAATTTGTTCTTATTAAAACTATAGTAAAATAAAGAAATATTGAAAAGTTTAAAACTTGGTAGAAGATATTTATCTTGTCACTAAACTTCATTTTATTTGAAGAATAATTCCCTTATTATCCCAAAAATAATTACTCCTAGTGCAATTAGACCAATTATCCAGGCAATTATTTGAAGTTTGGAGATTTTCTGTTTGGACATATAATATAGAGGGTTCTTAATTGTATAAATGTTCATTAAAAAGATTTATTAATAAAGTTTTCTATGTCAGTTCTATGAGTCTGTATAGATCTTTGGGTGTTGTCTTGCTTGTTTTGAGCAGTATTTTTATTGTTGTTAGCATTATAAGTTTTCCTTTTACAGATGATTATGTTTGGGCAGGTATAGTTAGTTTGATAATATTAGTGCTTTCTATTCTTTTAATGAAATGGGGGAAAAGTTATGGAATTAGTAAGAGTGTTAATAAGAAGCCTTTTTGGTTGATTATTTCAAGTTTTGTTTTTGCTTTTGTCCCTCCCTTATTAGTAGCATCTCTTCTCTCTATTCTTTCATATCTTGATGCATCTTATGAGGAATTTATACTCCCATTTCTTCTTTTCTTATTCGTAACTGGGCCCATTGGAGCTATTCTTTTTATTGTTGGAGTTGTTTTATTGTTTTTACAGAAAAAGAAAAAATAAAACTTTAATTTTAGAATTTGGTAAAGTTTATTAATATGCTTCTTTATTTTTGATGATGGATAACTTTTTTAAGAGGAAATTAAAAAATGGAATTACGGTTCTATTTGAGAAAAGAGATCTGCCTGTTGTAAGTGCGAGTATCACAAATAGATTTGGAGGGGCATATGAGGAGAGCAAGATAAAAGGAATTGCACATTTTATTGAACATCTTGTATTTACAGGCACAAAGACTAGGACACATGAAGATATTTCTAGAGAAATTGAAAAGAAAGGAGGAATATTAAATGCGTTTACAACTAATGAAATTACAAGTTTTTATTTTAAGCTGCCAAGTAATCATTTGTTTTCTGGGCTGGATATATTGGTAGATATAATAAAGAATCCTAAATTTGACAAGGTTAAATTCGAGAAGGAAAAAAAAGTTATTCTTGAAGAGATTAAAATGTATAAAGATGATCCTGGGAGATATGTTTTTGAGAAAATAGAAGAAGTTTTATTTCAGAAACCTTTTGGAGAGGGAGTCATTGGGAGCGAGGAGACTATAAATGCGATGGATAGGGATTTTGTTTATAGTTTTTATAAGGAGGCGTATAGCCCTGAAAATTATATTGTGACTGTTGTGGGAAAAGCAGATTTTGAAGAACTTTGTATGTATTTCGAGAAGAATTTTAATAGAGAGGGAAGAGGATTGAAGGAGGTAACTATAAAGAAAAAGAAGGGTGATGTTGAAGTTAAAAGAGAGGGGATTGATCAGGCTAATTTTATTTTGGCGATGCATGCCCCATTGGCGAGTGATAAAGAACATTATGATTTGGAAGTATTAAATGCATATTTAGGAAGCGGAATGTCTTCTAAATTGTTTTTGACTATAAGAGAGGATAAGGGATTGGCTTATAGCGTTAGGGGAGATATAAATGCCGAGAAAAATTATTCTTATTATTTAGTTTATGTTGGAACTACTAGGGATAAAGTTGCTGAAGTTAAGAAATTGATAATTGAAGGTTTTGATAATATGAAAGATATGACTGAAAAGGATTTGAAAGAAGCAAAAGAGAGAGTTATAGGATTGAGAAAGGTTTCTAGGGAGGAGAGTTCTAGAGTTATGAATGAATTAGTTTTCGCTGAATTAGTAGGGAAGGCAGAGGATTATTATGATTATGAAAATAGAATTATGAAAGTTAAATTGGAAGATGTTAAGAAGCTAGCTAAAAATTTAATTAAAGAATATAGTACTGCCTGTATTTTGCCTAAATAATTCAATAATGCTTAAATAGGAAGAGGGTTTGAAAAAAATATGGATTTTAATTTAGCCGTTAGGGAAACTGCTAGTTATTTTATTAGAGGATATCTTCAGGGAGGAAATTCTTTTCTTACTCTACCTTTCGAAGATTTAAAATCTTTTTTAAGAGAAAAATATTTTAATGGATATAGAGAGGATCTCAAAAGAAAAGGAATAGTGACTGATTTTATGCCTAGAACAGGAACTCTTATTTCTATAGTTCGCAGTGAAGTAATGGTAGATATTCAGGAAGGTAAAGATTTAGAGGCAAGTATTAAAAATGGCTTAGAAGAGAGAATTGTGCAAAGATTAAAAAAAGAAGGATATAGCTACTTATTTGATCGATAAAGAAAGTAAAGTTTAAATAGTTTCTATCTTTTTGGAGGTTATGAAGAGAGGTGAACGGAACAGAAAGGCTTTCCTATATGCAGTTTTGGCAGTTATTGCGATTGTTTTTATTAGTGTTTTTGTAATTCCTCTTTTTTCAAATTATTCTTTTAGTCCTGGTTCTTCTACATGTGAGGACTTTGATGGTGGTGTGGAACCTAGTATTGCGGGGGTCTTGAAGAGAGTAAATAGAGATGGAAGTATCACTATTAAGACAGATAGTTGTTCTGGTAATAAAGTTAAAGAATATTACTGTCAGGGAAACCAATGGAGATCTCAGACATTGTCTTGTGCTGAAGGATGTCAATATAGCACTCCTAATTTTGAAGACAAAGAATATTCTGTAGGGGGATGTAAACAGGAGTCAGAATATTGCGGGTATGATCGAAATAGATTAGCTATTGTTGAAATCCGTGGAGATTATTATGATTCTATAGAAGTTCATAGAGATAGATGTAATGAGGAACGTCAACTTGTGACTTATAGTTGTAATGGAAGAGCGGCAGTTGCAAAGATTGATAATTGTCTTCCTTATGGATGTGGAGTAGATCCTGAAGATGGAAATGCTAAGTGTATGCAAGGATCTAATGGAGTTTTTAGGGAGTAGGTTCTAGATGGAAAGTTTGAGATATTTATAATATCTAAGAACAAAAACTTTCACAATGTACTTTTTGATATTTCTCTTAATCTAAACCAAAATATTAAATACTTTCTAGGTTTGTGTAAGGGATGAATAAATATTTAGTTGGTGTTTCAATAATAGCCACTGTTCTTGCAATTATAATAAGATACATTCTGGGTGCTGAAACATCAGGAGATGTTTTAATGTGGCTTTTTTCACTCGCAATTATTTCTTTAGCAGTAGGTGTTTGGAAGAGTTAATTATTATACAATTCATAACTCTAACTATTTTACGATGAAGGTCGAGCTGTATACTTTAATTTTTGATTAGAACATTGGATTACATTGAGAGATACAAAGTGCCTACATATTTATAAATTATTTACATATTTCTAGAGAATGGTGGAGAAGAAACATAGACTGTTTATTGCAATTGATTTTTCGGAGGAGGTTATAGCAGAGGTTTCTAGAATTGGAGAATTACTAGAGAGGCAGAAATTTACTGGAAAATTAACTGAACTAGAGAATTTACATTTGACTTTGAAGTTTTTGGGAGAAGTGGACGAGAAGAAAAAGGAAGAGATTAAGAAGAAACTAAAAGAAATAAAGTTTTCTGAGTTTGAAACTAGAACAGAAGATATAGGAACTTTTAGTTTCAGGGGAATGGTAAGAATAGTATGGATTAAAATAGGAGGAAAGGGAATATTTGAATTACAGAAGAAAATTGATGATAAATTAGAGGAAATAGGATTTAGAAGAGAAGAGAGATTTATGAGTCACATGACTATTGCTCGCGTAAAATATGTAAAAGATAAATCGGGATTTGTGGATTATGTTAAGAATATAGGTCTAAAGGAACTTAAATTTAAAGTGAAAGATTTTAAATTGAAAGAAAGTGAATTAAAATTATTGGGGCCTGTTTATACGGATTTGGAAGTTTATTCATAGAATATAGTGAAAGACATAAATAATTGAAAAAAATGTATGTCTTTGATAGTCAAGGCACAAGTGTTCAATTTTCAGTGTCCTTGACTATAGTATAACCCATGCAGGAGATATATCTTGATAATATTTATAATGTTTGACTGCTATTTTAGAAGATGGTGCAAAAAAGAGAGGAAAATAAAGTAATTTCTTTTGAACCAAATGAGAGTGTTGAGCCTGAGGAATGGGATACAGAATATAAAGTAAAGAGATTACCTCCTTCATTTTGGGGATATTTTCAGGAAAGAGCTCTGAAAATGTATAATGAATTAAAAGAGGGCAGAGTTATTAATCATGGTCTTCAACCTATTGAAGCATATAGTGGATTTATGAGAAGGCCTATGGAGTCTACTAACCCTGGTTGGTATAAGGAATTATGGCATTCTTTTGAATATAGAAGAACACAGAGAAAAACAAGAAGGCCTGGAATTAGGAAAAAAGATACAAGGGTTGGACCTACTTTAAGTAAAATAAAAAAATTAAGTACTCTAGATTCACTTTTAAGAATTTCTAAGGGAGAAGATAGCGAATTTTCAATATATGACGAAAGAATGAGAAAGATAATATATTCTTATTTTGTTGATGGAGAAGTATGTACAGATGAAAGAGGAACTTCGTGGGATTATAAAGACCCAAAGTATGACTTTTTGAGAAAATCTTTTGGCAAGGATACGAGTGAGAAAACAGGATAGAAATTATTTATCTTCTGAAAGATATTCCTTATTTAATAATTCTAAAAATTTGTCTGCTTTTTTGCCTAGTATAAATTTTATTTCTTCTTCTGGAGCATTTATGATTGATTTTATTGTTTTATATTTAGAAAGAAGTTTTTTTGCAGTTACTGGACCTACTGAAGGAAAACCTTCCAGAATGAATTCTATTTTTTCTGAGTCAGAAAGATTGACTTTAGATCTAAGGGAAAAAGAGGATTTTTTTCTTTTTGCTAGAAGGGAGATAAAAAGAGCAGTTTCTTTTTCATTTTTTGAAAAGATTATTGGAATTTTATGATCTAGAGAGATAGATAGTAAAAGACCTCGAATCGCATTTTCACTTAGTTTTGATTCTGAGAGATTCAGATTGGAGAAATTTTCTATTATTAGAAGAGAAGAGGGATATTGTTTCATATTTTCTAATTGTTGGAAAAGTCTTTTGTTTATCATTGAGCCAATAAGGTCTGAAATTGTTTTTCTTTCTACTGCGATATTGCCTATTATATAGTCTGCAATTTCTAATTGTTTAAATTCAATATCTATATTGAGAGAAATTAGTTCAGAAATGACAAGAGAATTTTTTTCACGATGATCAACTATTATTTTTACTTTTGGAAAGACTTTTGTTTTTTTGTTTGAAAATATGTTGTGAAACATATGGATAGATACATTATTATTTATTTAATATTTTTGGATATTCTAAATATTGGGTTTTTATTTTATATTGACTTAATTCTAAGTTACTGGTTGTTTTTTAAGGGACTTATAGTGACTAATCTTTTTGACATATTAAAAGAAGCTTTGTAATTTCCAGGTTTTATATCTAGAACTTGACTATAGCATTTTTCTGCTTCCTGCAAGGAATTTTCAACTATTTTATCTAATTCTTTATTTTTTATATTTCCATCAAAAGCCAACTTTATTTTTTCTTTAATATTTGTCTTTCTAAATTCTCGTTCTACTAGATACTTTTCGGCGTCTCCAATGAGAAGAGTACAAGTATCTAGACCGGCTTCAAATAATACATGTCTTCCTGTTCTATTTTGGTAAAAGTTATTTAGAGAGGTAGTAAATTCTAGAGAGGTAGTAAATTCTCTATCTTGTCGACTCTGTTTTTCTATTGCATCATCTATAATGAGACTGTCTTCAAGGAATATATTATTTTCTTCTCTGGATACTATATATAATCCATCAGAGGCCCCTCCTTTTCTGCTCGTGAGATTGTAAAAAAGAAAACCCTCTGGAAGGATGGTTATTGCTCCGTCAATGGCTTGGCCGATAGATTTTTCAGTTTTTTGATCATATCCCATACGGTAAGGATCCGTAATTAATAATCTTCCAGAATCTATTTTAAAATTATTTGTTCTACTTTTTTGAAATCTATTCATTTTTTTATAGTTAGGGTCAAGTTTATAAATCTTTCTTTTGAATCAGATGAATTTTGATAAAGAGGAGGATTTGGCTTTTTTATTTTTATCTAATTCTTTTTTTACATCTTCTATTATTTGATACATTTTTTTCTCATTTGCTGATGAGGCGTAGTGGAAGGCTACATCACGAGTGTCCTTTGTTATTAGAATTATTAATTTTCCTGGGGAGAGACGAGCGGTACGACCTGCTCTTTGAATTCTTCTTATTGCTGAAGGGACTGGTTCATAGAAGACTACTGCTGAAACTTCAGGAATATCAAGGCCTTCTTCGCCTATTGAAGTGGCAACGAGGATATTTATTTCTCCTATTTTAAATTTTTCAATTATCTCTTTTTGCTCTTTTTGTGAGAGGCCAGTGTCTTTTTTCTTTGCTTGACCTACAAATATTTGTGCCCTTACAGAAGGTAATTTAGATAGGCGTTTTACTATGGTTGTTGCTGTTTCTCTAAATTGAGTGAATATTATTGTTTTGGCTTTAGGGTTTTCTTTTAATTCGGATTCTACAATTACAGATAATTCTTCTATTTTTGGATGTTCGATTTGTTTTGCTAAAAGATGTTGCAATGAGATTAAAGCAGCGTTAAATTCCGGAGTTTTTACTAAAAATTGGACGGCTTTAGATTTTTTTTCATTTGATTGTTTTATCAGACCGTGAAGGTACTCATTTAATCCAGAAAGAGTTTGAGTTTCTAAAAGTTCTATTGCGTGAGAGACTTTTATTGCCTGAGCAGTTAGAGATAACGCTTGCATTGCAGTAAAATCTTTTTGAGAGACTCTTTGAAATAATTTGTTTTGAAGTTTTAATATAGTTATTTTATTTGCAGGACCAAATAAAAGATTGCGCGCTTTTAATTCATTTACTTTTGAATCGTAGATTCTTTTTAGGAGAACTTTTATTTCTTGAAATTCTATAGGAAATGGAACTTCCACTTTCTGGAATTCTCTTTCTTTTAGATAGGATTTAACATCTTCAGAATCTCTAGTACGGAGTTCGATTTCTTCGATATTTAGATGATGACATATTTCTTTTACTGTTGCGCTATGGGACCCTGGGGAGGCAGTTAATCCTAGAATGTGTGGATTGGAAGATTGATTTTTGTAATAGTTTACTACGGCAGTATAATCATAATCTTTAACACATCTATGGGCTTCATCTATGATTAATAAGGAGACATCATGGAGAGTATAAAGATAATGTTTTAGATCGTTGGCAATACATTGAGGAGTGGAGAATATTATATCTGCCGTTTGGAATATTGATTTTCTTTTAGATGCAGGAATTGAGCCTGTGAAAAGCTGGAGATCGGCATATAGTTCTGGAAGTTGGGATTGGAAGGATTTGATATGCTGTTCTACTAGGGGCCTTGTTGGGGCGAGCATAAGTATTTTTTTAGTAGGGAATTTTTGAATTTTATCTATGGAAAGCATTAAGGCTATGAGAGTTTTTCCTAAGCCTGTTGGTAGAACTACTAGAGTGTTTGCATTTTTAGCGGTTTCAAATATCGCTTTTTGATATTCTCTAGGGGAAAGGTTTATCATTTATAGAAAGAAACCATTTAGATTTTATAGTTTTGTGTTAGGCAGTTATTAATGCTAAGACAGTAGCTATTGAAGTTATTGTAAAGAGGACAGACCATAAAACTCTTGAGCCGAAGAATATTTGAGCACCGTCTAACTTTGAAATTGGAAGAAGGTTCCAGAATGCATAATAAATTGATATTTTTGCTAGATATTCTAAATTGCCTGGGATGAAATAAGTTATCAGGGTTAAAATTATGAGGGAAAATATTCCTGCTGCACCAATTAAACCATTATGAAAATCAGTCATTTCAGTATAACTGTAGAATCCAAATCTTTTAGAGGAACGGTATTTGAGTGCACGGGTTTCGTAGGTGAGAATTGCACTAAATTTGGACACACCTAAAGTAATTATTGAAAATATTAAAGGTAATATTATTCCTGCAGGAAGAGGATTTTTGAAACGAGAAGATTTTCCAAATCCAAAGTGGGTAATGCTCCACATTTCATGTTCTATATCGGAATCTAGTAGATATGCTGCTACTTTTTTAGAAAAAATTGATAGTGCAATAATAATTATTGAGTAGAAAATTACTAATATTATTGTTTGTGAATCTAAATTTAGAAAGGATTTGAAACCTGCAACAATTGACAAGACTATAACGGCAAGTATAATATCTCTTAATTCTAGCGATTTCATAGTTTTTCATAGAAATCTCCATATAAAGATTTTGCTATGATGCTCTTCAATAAAATGGTAATATTTAATTTATATTTTCATGAAACCAAAACTATAAATACTACATATTATAACAAAAAATATGTTAAAGATAAAAAATGTGAGTGAGATACTTGGTAAGCACGCTTATACTTCTGAAGGAGATTATTTTGGACAGATAGAAGAAGTAAACTTAGCAGATAATAAGATTGATGGGTGGAAAATAAGGATAGGAAATAGTTTTATGAGTATGTTTGGAGGGGCAAGAGGAGTCGTTGTACCTCATCAGTTTGTGAAAGCTATCGGAGATATATTTATAGTTAATAAAGCGTCATTGCCTGAGAAGGGAGATGCGTTTGGTGATGGTCATGAAATGCCTAGTCTTGTAGGTAACTAATTTTTTGGTTTGGCATATAAAATAAATTTTTCATGCGCAATCTAATTAATATAAACTTTTTTTAACAAACTTACTAATTTCTTGGTTATGTAGATATTTTGTTTTGGATAACTCTTTAATAAAATTTTTTCTTACCGTTTCATTTTCATGTATTCTCCCGTTTAACCATTTAGGCTGTTTCCAATCTTTTCCCCAATCCCAATTTATATAACAAAAAGCCTTGATGTTTGGATGGTCTTCTATCCACTTAAAATAAGGCTTAAACCACTCATCCCAACTTTCTTGTCCTTTATCTACTCCTGTTCTTGCAGGAGATGATTCTC
>CAYHYK010000017.1:0-3703 GCA_964360985.1 Candidatus Woesearchaeota archaeon
CAGCATCAAGCAATGGGCTACGATAGAGCCGCAACAATGTTTTCCCCAGATGGGCATTTGTTACAGGTAGAATATGCAGAAAAAGTAGTCAAATTCGGAAGTGCAAGTATAGGAATAGTTTGTAAAGACGGAGTTGTAATTGTTGCTGATAAAAGAATAAGAGATAAATTGATCGCTCTAGAATCTTCTCATAAAATTTTCGAAATAGACAGCCATATAATTGCTGGAGCAGCAGGAATTTTATCAGATGCCAGAGTATTAATAGATCAAGCTCAAGTACTAGCTCAGCAAAATAGAGTTACTTATAATTCTCCAGTAGAACCTGTAACAGTAATAAGATTAATTGCTGATAGAAAACAAATGTCAACGCAATACGGCGGAGTAAGACCTTATGGCGTTTCTATTTTGCTCGCAGGAGTAAATAAAGGTGCAGGACACTTGTACACTACAGATGTAACAGGAAATTACACTTCATATAAAGCAAACGCAATAGGTGAAAATGATGAAAAAATAAGAGAAATATTAAGAAGAGACTATAAAGAAGGAATAACCATAGATGAAAGTATAAAATTCTCTCTAAAAATCTTTAAAGAAATTTTAGATAAAAATTTCGATCTAGGAAGATTTGAAGTAGCGTATATAAAACTAGGTGAAAATGATCTTGTAAGAATGCAGGGCGATGCATTAAAGAAATATATTAAGTAATTAATTATTTTTAAGATATTTTATTTCACAAATTCTACATTATCAAATTTTTTGGTATCAATCAAGAAATTTACAAAAATTTAGGTTACCAACTAAGGTAATTTCAAAACCTTCCTAAATATGGTAGAAAATAAAATGCTTAATATTATATAAGCCAAAAACCAATTCAAAAATCCAAATATCTTAATTGGCGGATCAAAAGCAGAGAAATAATCGCTAAACCATCTAAAGAAAAGAATTACTGGAACTGCAGTATAAGCAAAAGATTTCATTGATAGAGACATCATTTCAAATGCTTTTTTCACACTCTCTGTTTGTAATTGAGCTAGTTTCTCAGGATGATCCTTTAGGGCTTTCATATCAGCCTGTAGTTTCTTATTTTCTTCTTTCAGCTGCTTTAAACTCTCATTGTCAATTGTATATTTCTGAATAACACTAATAAATAAAGAAATTAATGCAGCTACAACTACCATTCCTATATCTATATTATAATCCAAAATTCTTCCAACGCTAGGATCTAAAACAAGGTGAGCACTATCTTTTATAATCGGGATATGGTTCCATAAGGAAGCTATACCTAAGGAAACTAACATTACAATAAAAACAGTTTTTAACGCCTTCATTTTCTCAGAGTATTGAGAGGGAAAGTTCTTTTTTAAATGTTGGGAATTAAGCCATCATCTTTCTTAATGAAGGATGCATATCAACAGCGTGCTGTTGAGCAACATTAGTATAAAGTTGATACATAATAGTCACGGCTAACAATATTGCAGTTCCAGAAGTTAATGCCCCAAGCAGATCAGCAATTGCAGAGAAAGCTCCAATTGCTAGTCCTCCCATTATTGTCAAAGGCATTATGTATCTCTTAAGAATCGCCTCTAAAACACGAGGATCCTTTCTAAATCCTGGAATTTGTAAACCTGAAGATAATATATTCTTTGCCTGGGAAGACTCATCCGTCCCAGAAGTCTTAACCCAAAATACTGCAAATAGTGCAGAAAGACTAACGTAGAACAAAAGATGTGTCAATGCCTGTAGCAACATAGATGATTGGAAATTTCCTCTTATCAAAGCCTCTACTAAATTAGTTGAACTTATCCAGTAAGCAAATCCACTTGTAGCCTGTCCTTGTGAAAATCCTCCTAAAATAGTTGGCCTTCCAAGCCAATTCTCAAGTAATCCTCCAAACAGTTGAATATTTGCAGCCAAAGCAGCAACTAATATTACTGGGATATTAGAAGCATAAAAGAATGCCAACGGCCATTTTATTCCATATCCTCGCAGTCTTTCATAAGATAATGGAATTTCAACTTTAAGGTTTTGAGCCCAGACTACTCCCAAAAATATTAGTACAGTAAATAATATTGCAGCTACAGCGGAATATAATTCAGTTGGAGAGCCGTTTATTATCGACTGAACAATCACCAAGACTTTACCAGCACAAGGAGTGTTTGTGAAATCAGCTAAACAAATTTCTCCACTAGTTCCTATAAACTGGAATAAAGAAGTAAATAATCTCCATGCAACTCCAGCGACAATGAATATCGATACTCCAGATCCAAATCCCCATTTTTGAGATACTTCATCCAAGAACATTATTGCTAGGCCTCCAAGAATAAGCTGCGTTATAACTATCCCAGTAAATCCTGGTGCTGCTTGTATTCCTCCCATTAAAACATATACTACTGCTTCAAAAATAATGAATATAAAAACTCCTAATTTCTGCAGTCCTGCAAAGAATTTTTTTCCTTCCTCACTCTTAGTATCTATTCCTAATATTCCAGATCCTACAAGCAATTGAAGAATTATAGAGGACATAACAATAGGACCTATACCCAAACTTATGATGCTTCCAAAATCAGTTCCTAGAATAACTTCTAAGAATTCAAATCTATCTAAAAATCCTTGTGTAACTCCATACAAAGAAATATTAGCAAGAATAAAGAAAGAAAGTAATATTATAATTGTCCACTTAAGTTTTACATTAAAACTAAGTTTTTTCTCTAATGGTTTCCTGACTTCAGGAAAGTTTTTAAATATTTCTTTAAAAGCCATTTTTAAGCTAATGTTATCTCGCCACCCGCTTTTTTAACTTTTTCGCTGGCTGATTTTGATATCTTTGATACAGTCATCTTGATCTTTTTATTTACTTCTCCCTCTCCTAGTATTTTATATCCTTTCAAATTAACTTCAATATGATCTTTAGTTTCTTTTCCAAACTTCGAAGGGTTTTGTATAATTTCCCATAGATTTACTACTTCTAATTTTGGAGTTACCTTTCTTCTTCGTACTTTACCTTTTCCAAAATAATCATTTCCATAAAGATTCAATATTAAAGTTTTTTTCTGGTCTCCTCTCTTTCCAGTTCCAGCCATTCCCTTTCCTCCTCGGTGACCTGACCCTCTAGCTTTCTTCTTAAATCCTCTTGCATGCGTGTGCGATCCTCTAAATCTCGAGGATTTTGTTCTTTTTTTTACTTTCATAACATTCTCCTAACTAAATCATTTATTTTTTCTCTATTATCGCCTAAAACTGCTTTCTTTGAAACACCAAAATGTTTTTTCGAATCTATTCCTCCACGAGGCGGATGTAATCTAAAGAAAGGTTTTATTTCCTTTGCTCTTTGAGTTTTTTCTAGTTCTTCAATAACTTTTATTGTATCTATTTTTTTAGACTTGTTTACAGGAATACTTCGTTTATCAACTAATTCTTTAAGTGTTCCTTTATCTATAGAACCATAAGCTACATGATTTCTCATTTTTTTTAGTATTTTTAAATTAACAGCACTAGGCTTTAAAATAACTGCAACATACTTTCTTCTAAGTCTAAGTCTATACAACGTCTCTTTAACATCCTCATCTAAATCTACATCTCCTGAAATTCTAATCACAAGTATCATATTTTCATTTTCTCCGTTTTAATTAACGCATCCACACATGCTTTAGCCAAGTTAAATGTTGTTTTTGTGTTCCCCATTGTTCGCGAATAGACATCTTTT
>CAYHYK010000017.1:3713-7248 GCA_964360985.1 Candidatus Woesearchaeota archaeon
CATCTTTTATCCCTGCTAGCTTTAATATCTTCTTACATTCATCCGCTATGGCTAAACCTGTGCCTCTAGGTGCAGGTATTAAAGTTATTCTTACACTTCCACATTTACCTTCTACTTTAAATGGGATAGTATGAGGATCTGCCTTTGCAGAGTCATTGCGTTCTTCAAATCCTCTACGGATTTTTATAATATTTAATTTTGCCTTTCTTAATGCTTTTTCTCTTGCAGGTAAAGTCTCCTTTCCTCTTCCAAATCCTAATCCAACATGTCCATTTTTATCTCCAACGACGACCATTGTGGAAAAAGAAATAACATTTCCTTCCTGTGTTTTTTTCTGAGTTTGTCTCCATGCTCTTCTTTTTCCTCCTCCGAATTTTCCTTTCGCCTGTCCTATTAAAAGTAAATCTGATTGCAAAGGAAGTAAAAAGTCAACAATTTCAGGCTCAAGTATTCTTTTACCATGTTCTAAAATAGAATCTATATCTTTTTCTTTTCCTTCCTTAACCATCTTTCCTAGTTTAGTTTTAGGCACCCATGAAGACAAACTATCTTTCTTCTCTCCATGTTTAGGATCTCTAACAATTTCTACTTCGCTAACTGCAGGTTCTACATTGTTCTCTACTGGTACTTTTGTTTCTTCTTCCATTTTATTTCTTCTTTATTTTAGTTATCATTTCTTTAAATTTAGTTTCTTTACTTAATTCTTCGTCCGTTGGCAAAGCATCCTTATTACAAGGTATTTTTAATCCTGAATCAATAGCTCCCTTTAAGACAGCATATAATCTGGATTTATGAACGTTTCTATGCATTCCTGTATCTAGTATTGCTGCTTTAATTTCTTTATCAACTGCCATTTTTCCTAAAATATATCCAGTTAAGTAAGATGCGGCTTTATTTTTCAAGCTTCCTTCATGTTCTTTACTCCATCCTTTTTCAAGTAAAACTTTAGAAGTAATTCCAAGTAAAACTTTATCTTTCGCCTGTTCTGACTCAACTATTTGTACTATCATATATCTATTAGTTCTTCTAACCACTAATCTAGGAAAGCTGGATTTAAGCAAAGCCAGTCTAGCAGCATAATCTGTTTTCTTTGATAATCTTCGTTTTCTTATTGATCTCATTTTTTCAACTCCTCAATTCTTTCTTTCATTTGCAATAAACTCCTAACGCTTCTAGCTTTTATTTCTTTCAATAATTTCACATGAGTCTCTTTCGCAAGAGAATTTCTTTTTCTAAGGGAGACTAAATATTTTCTTAATTTTCTTGTTATGATCATATACTCTCTCTTTGTATTAATAACTATTTTTTTTCTACTTCCAGCTCTTGCTCTGTTTAATCTTTTCTTTGTCTTCTTCCTTCCTTTTATATCTTTAATAATGATAGCCTTAGAACTAACCATATCCCTTATATCTTGTTTTGTAATTGCTTCTTTTATCTCATCCATTCTATTAGGGTTGAATATAATTCTATCTTTTCCCAAATTCAATGTTCTTACAGCCAACTGTTTCTTTTTACTTAGATCCATTGTTGCCTCCAGGTAAATTAAATATTCTTAATTTCATTTCACTTGCCTTCTTTAACAAATCCATTTTTTTCTTTGCCCCAATTCTCTTCGATATAATGAGAATATGATCCTTTCCAGTTCTTTCTAAATCCTTCATATTATTGATCAATATAGGTGTCAAATTTTCAAGTTTGCCTCTAGCCACTCTAGCATTCTTATATCCAACTCCAGGAGAAACAGGATAGCCTTTTCTTTGTTTTCTCATCTTACTATGTCTTCCTCTAGGTCTTCTCCACTTAAGCAATTTTTTTCTATGTTTTCCTAGTTTGATATATCTCATATAATCCTGTCTTATGAATACCGGTGCCATTATTTGTTTTCTCCTGGTTTTTCAGTTATGTAAATTCCATCTTGAAATATTCTTCTGTCTCTCTTACTTACTCTTGTAGATTTTTCTAGATTTGCTGCAGTCTGTCCTGCTGCTTCTTTATCATGAGAAGAAACAGTTAACAAGTTACCTTTAATCTGAACGTCCACTCCAGGCATAATATTTGCATATCTAGGTATTTTTTCTCCCAAAAAATTATTAATTGCAAGTTTATTTCCTTCTAGTTTCAAGGTCATAGGAAAATGAACATTACAGCTTTCTAATTTATAAACAAATTTCTCTTCTATACCCTTAAACATATTTTTTAAGTGATGAGTATAAGAAGCGATTTTCTTTTTTTCATTTTTATTTGCTTTTAATGAACTGAAAACTATTTTATCTTTCTTCACAAAAATATCTATCTTAGGGATAGCTATTTGTCTTTTTAGTTCTACACTTCCCTTTCTACAAGTCAAAAAATTAAATTCATAAGAACATTCAATACCTTCTGGAATTTCTACTTCTTCTAAAATTGCTTTCTTCATTAGTACATGTATGCAATTAAGCATCCTCCTAAGTTTTTCTCTAGAGCAGTATCATTAGCCATTAGTCCCTTAGGCGTTGAAATTATCAATATTCCCATGTCTCTAGCAGGAAGATATCTTTTTTCATATTTTTTTATCTGTTCAACTTTTACTGTAAATCTAGGTTTTATAGAATTACACTTGTTTAAGTTTCCTATTTCTATTTTCAATTGTTTTCCAACTATTTTATAATCTTTGATATATTCTCTTAGTTTAGCTAGTGCCAAAACAGACAATAATAACTTAGATCTTCCAGTTACCTCTAAACTTGTCTTCCCTGCCCTCTTGGCATTCATTATCTTATTCAAAGCATCTGCTACTACATCGTGTGACATTTTAACTGTATTTCTTGAAGCCTATTTCTTCAGCTATCTCTCTGAAGCATTGGCGACATAAGTTTAGATTATATTGATTAAGATGAGCCCCAAATCTACAGCATCTTTCACATTTCTTTTTAGCAATTCCTGTAGTTCTCTGTTTAGGTTTATTATGTTTCAAAAACTTCATAGCTATAGCAGGTTTATTCTTTAATTGATTCCATAATTTTCTCCAGTCGCTTGCAGTCATTTTGAACTCTCTCCATTTAAAAATCTAGATAAAGCATCATATTCTCTATTTTCATCCCTATGTAAGGGAGAAGAAGTGTGTCTTCTAAGTCTATAAATTAAATGAGTACATGACTCAGCTCTTACTACTTTCCCATTAACCTCTAGTTCACTAGGTTTTATAGCTATAGAGACAATTGCTGGAGAAGTCACTCCAGTACTAAGTCTACGGACAAATCTATGAACTCCATCTGAGAATCCTTCATACTTTGCAGGTAACCTGCCGTTCAACATATAATGTCTTCCTTCATTTAAATTTACTTGTAAATTTTCTATCATTTTAATCAAAATTCGTATTAAAGTTTTCCTCCATAAAATTAATTATTTCTTCCTTAGATACATATTGTCTCTTTGGAATTTTTCCAGCTTTAATTTTTTTTCTCTTTACTCTAAAACCATGTCTAATAAAATCAACTGTAACATTAAGACCTCTTATTCCAATATCTCTTTGATATTCCATTCCAGGAATTTCAAT
>CAYHYK010000017.1:7258-17022 GCA_964360985.1 Candidatus Woesearchaeota archaeon
ACCAGTAACTTTATTTTTTCAGATATTTGTTTAGAACTCAATGTATTGTTGATTGCCTCTAGTAATCTCTTTAAAAGAGCAGAAGCTTCTTCGCCTCGTATTGTTATTCTAGCACCAACTTCAAGTCCAGGTCTAACGTTGAAATTAGGAATTCTTTTCTTAGAAATCAATATCTGAGTCTTTCTTCCAGTCATTCTTTCAAGAAGTTTTTTAGCTTTATCAAGTTCTTTTTCCACACCACCACAGCTAAGAACTATTTTTTCTATAGCTATCTTTCTTGAAGGGTTTTCCATTTGCTGTTCTAATTCTGCTTTCATATAGAGATAACTCCCATTTTATCTAATGTTACTAATTTATCTTTAAGATGAATAACTACTTTATTTTCTTTACTAGAATCTATCTTTCCTTTTAATCCCATATATTTTCCTTTTATTACCATTGCCTCTTTACCTTTTTCTAAAGTAAGATGCTTCTTTATTTTCCCTTCTAAATCAATATACAATGAATCTCCAACAAGTATCTTGTCTTTAGATATAACGTTAGAACCATCATGTAAATTAACTTGTATTAAATTATTTTTAATGCTGGTTCTATTAATTACTTTGCAAAGTCTTATATCTTTATGTTTTGCCTCTTCAAAAAAGAATTTACCAGTCGGAAGCAAAGACAAGAAATAAGTTTTATCGGCTTCAAAAAGGTTAAACAGTTTAATACTTTCTCGTTTGTTTCTTACCACTCGACCATTAATTTTAAGCATTTTACGATGAATCAGTCCATTAACTTCTTTCGCAGTACGAGCTAATTTTAACATATCTCGAACTGCGATAACTACTGGCACAGCATTTTGTATATCTGACAAAGCTCTAGCTATATATTTCGTTCCCTTTCGTGGTATTGGCAATTTAGTTATTGCTTCCTGTCTCTTTAGATGCATTTTTTTTCTCCTTAGATTTATTTAATGGTTTTCCTTTGCTTCTCTCCAAACTGGATGTTCTTTTTTTATCATCCAAATTTAAAGATTGAATTTGTAAATTAGAAGGATGGAATACTACATTGATTTTTGTTCCGTCTTTCTTAGATCTTTGAAGACCTTCAAGAGTGACGTTTGATCTCTTAGTATTAACTGAAATAATTTTAGCTTTCTTCTTCTTAAAAGAACCGCGCATGACAAGCACTTCATCCCCTTTCCTGAGGGGAAGATTTCTCTTGCCATACTTTTTTCTTAAAGCTTTTGATAATTGAGCACTTAAAAACTTATGCTTTTTATGTAACGGTGCATTATACAAATACTTCCTTTGTTTTCTTGGCTGGCTTGAGGATAACCATGAAATTGAAAATTCTTTTTTCATAGAACAAATTGAGCGATTTTCGCAACTGAAACCCATCGCTCCTGAACCTCCCTTGCTACAGGCCCCTTAATTTGTGTACCTTTCGGATTACCTTTATCATCTTTTAATAATGCTACGGCGTTGTCTTCAAAACATACTCGCTCACCAGTCTTTCTCTTATAAGCTTTTTTCTGTCTAATAACTACTGCATCAAAAACTATTCCCCTCATATCAGGTTTTCCTGCTCTTACAGAAACCTTAACCCAATCAGAAACTTTAGCATATTGCTGTCTTCCTTTCTTGCTCTTTCCATGGACTACAGAAGTTATTTTTACTATTCTGGCTCCACTATTGTCAGCAGCCACTAAATAACTTCCAATATTTAATCCTCTCGTTACTCTAGCGTTTACTGCTTTCATTTTTTCTCCTCACCAGAAACTTTTCCTAGAACTATAAAATGAATTATCTTGCTTAATGGTCTACATTCACGAACATTAATTAAATCTCCAACTTCAACCTTAACATTTTCAGGAAGTCTTGCATGTAATCTAGTTTTTTTCTTATAATATCTTTCATACTTATGCATATATACAGTTCTCTCAAATTCAACTACAACTCTCATTGGGAATTTCTTTGTAACTATTCCCTTGAATATTTTTCCTCTAGTTCCTACTACAATTTCTTTCTTTTCAATCGTTGATTTTTCGTTTTGCATTTTTCTCCTTATATCTTACTCTCAATCGCTTATCGAATCTTCTGCAAAACCTTCCTTTACAAGTACTCTTCTAACTTGCTTTAGGTGGTTTCCTTGCAATTCGATGATGTCCCCTTTCACGGTTCCACCACATGCTAACTTCTCCTTAAGGGATTTTGCAATGCCCTTAAGATCAAGGTTCTTACTGAATCCTGTAACTAACGTTATGATTTTTCCATAGCGTCGTTTCTCAGTCGTTACCTTGATGTGTTGTTCGCTTTTTGCGATCTCTTCAAACACATCTGATTCGGCTGGAAAGCCAAAGTTTGGGTCTATGTCCATTGTTTATTTCTTGTTCTTTAATACCTCCTTATTAGAGGCATTAAATGTCAATATGCGTGCAATAGCCCTTTTAATCTCTTTGGTCTTGGAATTTGTCCTATTAGCAGCTACGCTAGATTTAACCAAACTAAACTTTAATTCTTCAAGTTTAGATTTTCTTTCCTTGTTATCCATCTTTGAAACGTCTTTATATCTAATAAGTGTCATCTTAATTTTCTCCCTTTCTTACTTTTTTTTCGCCCTTTTTATTCTTTTCTTCCTGAATTTCTGGAACATCGACATTATTCATTCTTATTTTCAGTCTAAGAGCATCATCAACAATTATTCTATCGTGTATATGTGCATCTGGATGCAATATACTAACTTCTATACCTATTATTCCAGACATGGTTTTTGCCTGTGACTGTGCTCTATCTACAACTTTAGACGGCTCTCCAGTCTTTTTCAAGTATCCCTGAGAGAATCTCCAGCTCTTTGCCCTATCACTCGGTAATTTTCCTGATAAAACAATTTCAACTCCGAGGGCTTTAGCTCTGATTATATCTTGGAGCATTTTGTATGCAATCACTTTGAACTTCAGCGATCCTTTTCTCTCAAGTAATAATGCAATTTCATCAGCAACAAGTTGAGCATCAAGTCTAGAATCCATAATCTCGCGTATTTCTATATGAGGATTATCCAGCTTAAATTTTTTCTTTAGTACTCTTGTCAACATATCTATTTTTTCTCCTCTTCGGCCAATTACAAGCCCAGGTTTACTAGTGGAAACAATTATTTTTTCTCCTACAGGAGTATATTCTATAGTCACATCACTTATTCTTCCTTTTCCTAGTTCATACTTAACATACTCCTTTACTCCCAGTTCTTCTTTCTTAAAATCAACGAATTTTTTTGCTTCCATATTAATTGTCTTCCATTTCTCTCGCTTTAATTAAAACATTAGTTCTCTTAGCTCTTCTATTTTCTGTCCTCATCGGTCTATGAGCCCAATTTGCAGATCCATAACTTATTTTTGTCTTTTCTAAATCCAGGCCATTCATCAAAGAGTTTCCTCTCAAACTTTTTAATAATTTAATAAATCCCATAGAAGCGTTTATTGGATATCTTCCAGACATCATTCCTTTTCTATGAGGTATCTCTCCCTTAAACGGAACAGGCTTTTTGAACTTAATGACTAGTTCCAAATCAGCTATTGCCTGATCTATTTTTTTATTTTTTATAAATGTACATAAATACATACAATGTCTCTTAGATAAACTAAGGCTAGTTCCACGAGCAATGGCTTCTTCCTTCTTAACAATTTTTTTCACTTGTTCTTTCTTGGCCTCAGTTTTTGTATTTTCAACTTTACCTTTATTTTTTTCTCCTTCCTTTTTCTCCTCTGTCTTGTGCTCATGAGTATGTTCCTCGCTTCTGTGACTCTCAGTCTTTATTGTTTCATCTTTATTTTCATGCTTTTGCACTTCACTCTTCTGACTTTCAGTCTTTACTGTTTCAGCTTTATTTTCATGACTATGTTTTTCCTCAACCTTGTGTTCGTGTTTAGGTGTTTCCATTTTATGCTCGTGATTATGTTTTGTTTCTTCGCTCATTTTACTTCTTCAGTCCTCTTGAACCTTTAGTAGCCCCTATTCCAGCAGCTCCATGTGCAACTTTAGATCTTGTTGGTGTGAATTCTCCAAGTCTATGCCCAATCATATCAGGCAGCATTAAAATATCCTGGAAGATTCTTCCATTATGAATTCCAATAGTTAAACCAATTAATTTAGGAACAATAACTAAATCTCTGTCATGAGTCTTTATCTTTTTATTATTAGCCAATTTCTTTTCACATCTTTTAATGAATCTTTCTACAACATCAAAATTTTTCAGTATATATCTTCTACTACTTGAATTCATAAACTTAGCAGATTCTCTAACATCTAAAGTCTTCAAATATTCTAAAGTCTTTCCTCTATACATTACTTCTTTCCTTGTTATTTCTGGTTTTTTATTTTTATTCATCGTCAATTTTCTCTCCTAAACTTTTTAGTATTCTTCTTAGTCTGCTACTGTTATCTCTAATCCCACTCTTAAGTAAATATAATTCAAAGTCATCCTTCATTACTCTCAAAGATTCCTCGCTATTTCCTTTCTTAACCTTTCCCTCAGAGTGGACTATATAATACTCTGCTTCTCCTGCTTTAGCACGGAAAAAAAGAGAATTTTCTCCTTCCTCACTATCTAATATCTCTTTTCCTAAATACGTAACTCTATACTTACTAAATTGGTGACTTCTCTTTTTGCTTACCTCATCGACAACATATTCTCTTCCAACTTCTAATTCAATTCTTTCTTCGCTCATTTTATCGCCTTCCCGTCCTTCTTGGTCTGATATGTCCTACTCTATTTCCTGCAGGAGCATTTCTTTTCGCAATCTTAGGTTTTATACGTTTACCTCTTCCAGATCCGAAAGGATGATCTACAGCATTCATCTTAACAGCAGAAGTTCTAGGCCAAAGTTTATTTCTAGATTTCATTCTATAGTACTTTCTACCAGCAGTTATGAATGGTTTGAGTTTTCTTCCGCTTCCTGCAATTTCTCCAATAGTAGCACGACAATCTCCACTTAATATTACTTCTCTTTTATTAGGCATTAAAATTCCTATTTTATTATTTAAGTGTCTTTTGTTAATCATAGAAGAACATCCTCCTGCTCTTATCATTTTTACTCCATCTCCAGTATTTCTTTCTATATTGTATACCGAAGATCCTATTGCTAAATTCTTAAGGAGAGTTAGAGAACCAACTTGTCTATCTTTTCCTATCGTTATTTCTTGTCCAACAAATGCACCATTGAATGCAGGATTATAAAACACTTCATTATCAATTACTAATTTTATTAATGGTGCACTGTGTCCAGGAGAGTGAATAAGATCTAGTATCTTTGCCTTTCCTTCTTTTATAGGATAACCTATAGTAAACCTATAAGCTCTCTTTCTAGCTCTGTATGCTGGACCTCCATGTCCTCGTGCCTGTGATATTATATTTTTTCCCATTTATTTTTTCCTCGCTAAATCTGAATTTCTTAATTTAGATACTAAACTTTCAAAACCTTCTTCATCACTATCTGTAAACTCTAATTCATAATAAGGACTATAGAAAGTAATTCCTAAATTACTTCTTCCAAAAAATCCTTTAGGAGTTTTTTGCATAGCTATACTTCCAGAGGAGGTTGGACGAATAAATGAATAATTCCCATCTAAATTACCTATATAAGCTGAAGGTGCAACATCTAACATATGTCCCATACTATATTCAGTAGCTAATATAACTGCAGCTCCCACATGAGGTTCTCTTTCAATTTTTATTGATTCATTTTCTGTCATTTTATATCATTCCTAGTTTAGTCGCCACATCTATTGCAGGATTGGCTTTATTTAGTTTTACATAAACATATTTCTTATTACCTTTTATATGAGTATTTATAGATTCAACTTTAACAGAAAATAATTTCTCTATTTCCTTTTTTATTTCCTTTTTTCCAAAAATTCTATCTGTTTGGAAAAGTAATATATTATCTATTTCTATCATTTTTACTGCTTTCTCTGAACTTATAGGTTTTAAAATCATTTTCTTCCCTCTAAGTCATTTAGTGCTTTCTCAGTGTATATAGTAATTCTTCCTAGAGGATATAAGTCAGATATTTTTAAATCATTCAAAGATCTAACAGTCATTCCACTAATCTTTAAATTTTCAGATTTTGACTTTACTAATAATATTCCAGCATTTGATTTATATTTTCTACCTCTTCCTTTTCCTTTTCCAGCCCTTACTACTTTTTTCTTTAGTGCCAAATTGTAAGTTTCTCCCAAAATATTTTGAAGCATCAAAATAAAGTTCTTAGTTTTCATCATATTTCCAGATTCAATAACGATTGGGAATTTAGCCTTACTCTCAGACAAACTTGCATATCTTTTCTGAACAAAATGTAAGTTTGCAGTTGCAGCCAATGCAGAATTTAATGCAATCATTACTTCCTTCTTATTCATTTTTTTTATTTCTCTATATACTCTTGGTGGATGAGCACGTCTTCCGCCTCTAGCACTGGATATTTCAGCACCGACCCAAACAAATTGTGTTCCACGTCTCCACATTGTCTTCCTTGGTATTCTTGATATTCCTTTTCCATAGTGTCCCTTCCACTCATGTCTTCTATGAGATATAGTTCCAGAAGCAGAATGTCTTTTTCCCGCTTCCTTATTTGGAGCATAAGGACTTCGATCATCAAACTTAGAAGCCTCAAAATATTTTGCAACAATGTCCTCTCTAACTTTTGTATCAAAAACTTTAGGCAAATCTATTTCTTTCTTTCTCTTTCCTTCTAAATCGTATAGTTCTGCTTTCATTTTGTATCTCCCACTATTTCTATTAATTCATATTTCTTTTTTGCCTGATGCTTTGTAGGTCTGAATGAAGGAGTAAGTAAGACTTGTCTTTTAGCAGGACCTACAACAGATCCATTGAGAATCAAATAAGAACTGTTTATTTTTCCATAATGTTTGAACCCGCCTTTCAAATTGATATCTTTAGTTTTAATATCTCCATGTCCAATTACCTTAGAATTATAATGTACTCTTGTGAATAATCCTAATTGACCTGCCATTGGCGTTCTAAATGTAACTCTCGCAGGATGCCATGGACCAAGGCTTCCAGGTCTTCTTCTTCCTTTTTCACTCTTATGTCCTTTTAACGATATACCGAATCTCTTTACAGGTCCAACAAGTCCCTTTCCTTTTGTCAATCCTCTAACATCTAGTAATTGGAATCTCAGAAAATCGTTCAAAGTAATTTCCTTATGTATTATTGACTTCACAAATTCAAGTTTATTTGGAGCATTTATAGCTATTTCTATTAAATCAGGTGTTTTTTTAACAGAAGTCTGTTTAGGCATAGAATAAACAATAGCACGTATATCATCATAATCACTTGGGAAATTATCAAAGTGAGGAAGAGTTTTAGGAACCTTTACTACTTTTTTAAGTTCTTTATCATTAGAAACAATGAAATCTTTAACTACTTTTTTATTTTTATAAAATCTTACAGAATAAACTTTCATATTAGGCACTTCAAGAATAGTCACAGGAAGAGCAATTCTCTTTCCAACAGTCATTGCCTTATCAGTAGAATTCTTTACTATTGCACTAGCCATTCCAACTTTGTAACCAATAAAACCTAAAATTCCAGGAGAATCAACCTTAATAGTACTCCAGTTTACACTAGGTACAAATTTCTCTGCTCGCTTGCGGGGATAAAACTGCAAGCTTCCAAATCTTGGACGTGCTAATTTTGCCATTTATTGTGTATCTCATTTGTTTAAGGTTCAACCTACCTTCGTTTATTTACCGTAAATCTCGGTTATTCAATTAGATTCTGTAATCTATAGAAAAAATGGCTTTTTAAACTTGTGGGTGATCTAAAAATAAGTTTAGTAAATTTTTCCAGAAGGTTATAATCGCTCTGACAAAACATAAACTATATTTTTTAATCTGTCTTTAAATAATTACAGAGGCTTTCAACGATATTATTGAACATTTCTTGTTTTAAAGATCCAACTTTATATTTAACTAGTGATTTGTCAATAGTAAAAACCTTATCAAGTCTAATAAAACCTTCCCTTTTCAATCTTCCCTTGCTAAAATCTTTATAAGTTATTAAAATCTCTACACTTTTTTCCTGTGATTCAGCAGTCATTTGTAAAACAATAATATCTTCTCCTTTAGGAACTTTCAGAACTACAACAGGTCGTCTTTTATAAGTTTTAAAATCAGAATAAGGATACTCGATTACAATTATATCTCCTTTTACAAATCCTTCCAAGCTTCATCCTCTTTCTCATTAAACCATGTTTTTGCCATAGATTTATGAGAAATAAGAACATTCTCAGGAATAGATTTTTTCAATATTATTTCATCATCTTTTCTGATTACAATCAATTTATCTCCTTCATTTATATCTTTTCTCATATCCAGAGGAATAACGACTTGTCCCCTTGAACTCATTCTCGTAATATCGATTTGCATCAATAAGACTAATCTTATTTTTATATAAATCTTCCTATTTGAAATGTCCAACATATTTATAAAAGGTAACCAGAAAAGTGGGCATAATTTATTTTAGAGAGTTTTAAGAATTGGACACAATTTAAGAAATTGTTGAAAAAGTTAATTAAAACAAAATCTAGGTTGAATGTTAGTTTGAGTCATCGTCCGAACATATGGGGCAATTTTCTTTAAAGCATCATATTGTTTACTTAGTTCTATTTCAGTTTGAGATATTTCTGGAACAAAATTAGATCCAGTCTTTCTATCTAGCCTCCCTAAAGCTAGCTTTATTAAAGCATCCTCAAGTTTAGAGAAATCTGATAAAATTCTACTAGCACCAATTCTTTTTACAATTAAAGAGTCACTTAAATTACTATTGGGATTATACTTTGGGTTAGGTTTAGCTATTTCTACTAAGTGGTCACTATAAAGTTTAGTATGAACAGCTAAGACTTCAAATCCTTCATAATCCATTTGTGCATTCATAAAAAATTAATATATTTTTAGTTTATAAAACTTTCTATTGTTATTATTTGATAGTTACAAATATAATTATTTATTCTAGTACTGTTTAATTTAATTAGGAGATATAACAAAGAGTATAACACAATTTGTACTAAAATGTATCATAAAAAGTGTCACACAAATTTATAATTTAACGGACAACTCAAAACCCTATTCCTCATTATCCAAAGTTTCACTTCCTTCCCATCCTTCCCTTACTAAATCTTTGAACTCTTGTCCTGACATTTTCCTCTTCTTAATCATGCCCCATACACCAGAAAGATCTGCCACTTTTGGAGCTTCTTCATTTTTATTATCTGTTTCTTTTGTCATATTCTTAGATATGTAAAGAAAATAATAAACTTATCGATTTTAAAATATAACTATTCTATCAAATCATACAATGCAACTTGAGCATGACTTGCCATTTCCACTCTAGTTTCAAATCTATTCACTAAAGGAGTTGGGCAAGATTCTAAAACTTTTCCTTCATAATAAGTAATAGACCCTTTAATATGTCCAGCAAATTTATCTTGTGCTACAGATAAAACTCTAGCTTGCTCTGGAGATATTTCAACTTCAAAAGGCTCTCCACCAGTAGAATATTCCCCTTCTCTTCCCGCTCCAGCTTTTCCATTAAAATGAACTCTACATCTAGAAAATCTAGCCAAGTCTGAACGTGGAACTTCACTTAATAGATTGTTTAAACTATTCATATGTTTTGATGAAAATATGAGTTTATAATTAAGAAGATATCCCCATCTTTTAAGATGGGGCAGTTTGCTCCCAGCTAAATATTTATTCTAAAAAGAT
>CAYHYK010000018.1:0-15998 GCA_964360985.1 Candidatus Woesearchaeota archaeon
GAGCACTTTGAAGACCCAATGTATATAATTAATACTAATGGCCTAGTTGTTAATAAAATAAAAATGAGTCCTTATTCTGGTTTTGTTGCTGGTAGCGATATATCTAATCTTTCAATCCATTCTGAAAATTCTTATTATATTGCCTCTAACTCTGCACCTAGTTTTCTTAATAGACTGGAAGGAAGAAATATCCCAAATACCAATGGAATAGAGTCTTTAGTTAACTTAGGAGAACTGTCTGGCGGAGGAATTTCTACTAGTGATAAAAGTGTTGTGGATTATATTTATTTTTCTTCTAGTGATCCTGCTGCTTGTAATGTTAACCCTAGCGGAATGCCTTCATGGTTTAAACTGGATAACTTACATTTAGCAAAGTATGAAGTTAGTTGCTAACATTCTGTTTTAGGAGTTTCTAAAGAAAAGAATTTACATTCTAGTTCTTGATTTGCGTTTTCATTTACAGAAAATTCTGCTGAAAGAGTCTCTGATGATTTTGGAGATAAATTTGTTTCTTTTTGAATGGAGTCAAGTAACTGATTATTTTCTTTTAATACTAAGATAAAATTAATAACAAATTTTCCTTCTATATTCTCATCAAGATTTTCTAAATCGAGAAGACATGAGACTTTTTTTCTTGTGCATATATCTTCTGAATATTCTAAACAGTTAGATTCTGATTTTTGATTTTTCAGTGCATAAGGAATTTTTGTTTCTTCGCAGTTGTCTATGAAGAAACCTGAGAAAAAGGAAGTGCTGGAATCTTCTGAGGCACCTTCATTATTATCACTGGCAGCCAACTCTGAGTCTTCTGAATCATCATTTGTTTGTTTTTGAACATCTAAATCTTCATCACTGTCTGCTACATTTTTTGAGTTTTCTGGTGAATCATAAATTTTTGAAGTTCTATTTAGAAGGGAGAAAAATAGCAAAAGAATTATTAGAACTGAGGTAAATATAAATACAAAAAATAATAGTTTTTTCATGATATAATTAGTTTTATAAATCTTATAAATGTTTGTTCGCAAGATTTATATACTATAAAATCTCTATTCATAAATAAGGTATAAATAAAATATAACTTAAAAAGGAGGTAAAAAAATGTTCAGAAAAGGACAAGCGGCGATGGAATTCTTAATGACTTATGGCTGGGCCATATTGGCAGCTATAATTGCGATAGGAGTTCTCGCTTATTTCGGTGTTTTTAGTCCTGATAAATATATTGGAGGTTCTGCTGTTGTAAATGCTCCGTTTTATATTAATGCTTGGAACGCTCAAGTTGATACTGGAGGAGGAAACTCTGGGATTGTTTTGGAATTGAGAAACAATGGCGGGGAGGATTATGATATTTCAAGTGTAACTGTTGTTGGCGGAGGAGATACATGTATTGCAGGAGCATCAGTGATAGCTGCGGGTGCATTAGGAACTATAGATGCGAATTGTGGTGTTGCGGCTTTGGCTTTAGGAGATAATTTCAAGGGAGATATAACAATTGTCTATCAAAAAGAAAGTAGCAGTGTTGATTTAACCTCTACAGGCACTATAACCGAGACAGTAACTGCTTAAAAATTTATTTTTTTATTTAACCTATTTAATTTTATTAGGTGACTAGGGTTTGTGATGGAAAATATTATTTCTTTTAGGAATAGAAGTTTGTGGGTAGTTTTTTAACAATAAAAGAAAAATTAAATAAGAGACTTATTCTAGTTTAAAATGGAAAATATTGTTGAATTTTATAATAGTACAAGAGTTATATTGGAAAGCTTTGAGAGATTTTTGAAAGAGAATGAACTAATTGGGAGAGTTAAGGTAGATCATATAGGTTATAAGTGTGAAAGTAATGAATCTTTTGTTGCTATGAGATCTATTTTTGAGTCTCCAAAGGAAAATGATTCAGGAGCCAGTAGAATAAATCAGTTATATATCTCCAAAAGAAGAATAGCGTTGATTACACTTAATAGATTAATAGACACTTCAGTTGGGAAAATTGGACTTCTTGAATACTCGTTAAAATCCGGGTGTTAAAATCAATGATTGTTTAGCAATGGATTTTCTCGGTAGCCACAAAACCCGAAGGGTTTTGTGACCTTTCAGATCAAAAACCAGATGGAAGCCAAACAGAAGGATTTGACCATATTGAAATTTATTCAACAAACGGAACTTATGAAGAACTTGTTTCATATCTTCAAGGAAGAGGTCTAGAAGTTAATAAGATAGAAAGACCTCATCACACAACTCATGACCTCTCAATTTCTGGAGGTTTCATAGTTAAATTAACTAGAGAAAGTTTGTATGACAAAGTTAGTAGAGAACTTCTCAAAGAAAAGCCAAGTTAGAAATCTGTTATAACTGAGGTAAAAAATAATTACTTTCCTTGTCTATTCCAGGATCTTAAGGAAGGTCTTACTTTAAGGTTATGGCTCTTTGTTCTTAATCCTCTTGATTTCTTTGCCGCTGAAGTTAAGCCTCTTTCGGCTCTTTTGGAATTTGCTTTTTTAGTTATCCAATTAAAAACAGGATCATTTATAATTTCAGGTTTAGTTGGATCAACCATTATAATTTCAAAGAAATAATATTTTCCGTCTTTTCCTATCCAATATGAATTTAATACTTCCATGTTTGGATATTTTCTAGCTGCTCTTATTTCTGCTACCCATCTATAATTCATTTTAAGCATTTTTCTAATTGTTTGTTTTCTTGATTTACGTCCTTTAACACCTTTTCTAATTCTTCTTCTTCCTCCTCTAATTAATCTAACTCTTAACACAAATATTCCTTTTTTGGCTTTATATCCTAATGTTCTTGCTCTATCCAGTCTAAGCGGTTTGTCAACTTTTTCTACGGCTTCACTAGCTCTCCATTTTATCAACTGTTCGTGAGATAATTTTCTTTCTGGCTTTTTCCAAGCTTGTCTTATATGATGATACATTCCTTTAACCATTAAGAGATTTATTAAAAACGGTTTTTAAACCTTCTGCTTTTTGAAATAAATGACAAAATGATTAAATAGTGGAATAAAACGATATTTGGATAGGTAGTTGATAGGTTAATGGAAAGTTATAGGAAATAGAATTATTTTCTTTTAAATTCGTAATCTCTGATAAATGCTCCTAGTTCGCTAGTGTCTAGATATCCGTCTGTATTTGCATCATATTGTCTTACCTCATTTGGTAATTTTAAATAATTCTCATTAGTTATTCTAGAACGTCTCATATCCTCTTTATTCATATAAACAAGGAATATTACTGTTCCTATCAATGTGCTTAATGCAACTCCACGTAAGACAAATTCACCCAAACTGGGCGAATGGACTTTTCTACTAGTAGAATCATCTAATAAATCTGCATCTTCATCAATTCCCATAGAAATAACTTCTATTAATAGTTTATAAATATTTATCCATCCCTGTAGAGATACAAAAACATAGTTTTTTATATACTATAAATTTTAATTTCATATGGCAAAGAAAAATAAATTTTATGTTACGACACCCATATATTATGCTAATTCTACGCCTCATGTTGGGTCAGCATATACGACTATAGCGGCAGACATACTTTCAAGATGGAATAGACTTCAAGGCAAAGAAGTATTTTTTCTTACTGGAACTGATGAACATGGGCAAAAGATACAGCAAGTTGCCCATGATGTTGGATTAAAGCCTAAAGAGTTTGTGGACGATATGGCTAAAAAGTTTATTGAGACTTTTAAACAACTAAATATTTCAAATGATAATTTCATAAGAACAACTGATGAAAATCATATCAAAGAGGTGAAAAGAATTTTACAGGAGTTATACGATAAGAAATTTATATATAAAGGAATTTACGAATCTTATTATTGTGTTGGATGTGAGCAGTATAAGACGAAGAAGGAACTTTTGGATGGTAAATGTTTAATACATAAGAAAGAAGTTCAGATATTAAAAGAAGAGTCTTATATATTCAAATTATCGAGTTTTAGTGATAAAATTTTAAAGTTGGTTAAGACAGATAAGTATCGAATATTACCTCAAAAAAGAAAGAATGAGGTGGTTTCTTTTATAGAAGAGGGACTTGCAGATATATCTATTTCTAGATTAAAATCTAAAGTGGCTTGGGGAATAGAATTGCCTTTTGATAAGGAGCATACCTGCTACGTATGGGTGGATGCATTCTGGAGCTATATTACTGGAATTGGTTCAAAGAAAAATTTTGATAAATTTTGGCCTAGTGATTTACAGTTAATGGCTAATGATATACTTAGAGTTCATGCAACCATATGGCCTGCACTACTTTTGGCACTGGACTATGAATTGCCTAAGAAATTATTTGTACATGGTTATTTTACAGTAGATGGGGAGAAAATGTCTAAATCTTCAGGCAATGCAGTTTCTCCTTTATATTTAATAGACAAATATTCTGCAGATACATTAAGATATTATTTACTAAGAAAGATAGTTTTTGGAGAAGATGGAGACTTTAGTGAGGAAGGGTTAAAAGAAGCACATAATAATGAACTTGCCAATAAACTCGGAAATTTAGTATCAAGAGTTTCAACATTGGCTGAGAAATGCGGTTTAGCGGAAAAGAAATTAGATACTTTATTTTCGAAAGATATACAGGCTAAAGTTAAGAAACATATTGATGAACTTCATTTGGATAAAGCATTACACGAGATATTTTCATTTGTAGATCAAACGAATGAATTTGTTCAAGAAAAAAAGCCTTGGGAAACTCATGACTCTGAGATTTTATATGAAATTTCAAATGCAATTAAGGATATTGCTATTCTTCTTTATCCTTTTATGCCTCAAACTTGTGAAAATATAGCTAAAACTTTCAATTTTGAAATTTCTTTGGATGCTTTAAAATCTCCTTTGAAATTAAGTAAAATAAAAAAATCTGAGATTTTGTTTAAGAAAGTATGATGAAAATGACTATTTTAGGTATGGGGAATGAGGATAATTTAAACTATTTGATAATTAAAAAAATAAAGATTTCTTCTTTTGGTTAAAATAATTATTCTCTTTAATTGGAGCAGATTTAAGAGGTCAAAATATAACTGTTAGCGAATTTGTTAATAAAAATAAAAAATTTATAAGAAAAGCTAAAAAAATTAAAAATTTTACGGATGTTCATGAGTATTACAATATTAATGGAGTAAGATTTGATATTTTTTATGGATCGAAGAGGATATTTATGGTATTTAATTGTGCAAGTAGTCAAAGGAAGAAGATAATGTCTAAATTGGATGAAATATCTGAATTTACAGATTATAAAGGTAAATGGAAAACTTCTAGAAAGTTGAAATAAGGGTAGAATAGTTATAATAAATTATGATTAAGGAGAGTATTCTTTGTATGAACTTACTTTGTGCGTAATCTCTCCAGTTCTAGGGTCTTCTGAAGGTTCAAAACGAATTACTATTTTTGGAGTAGAAGAATTGTTTAAACGATAATTTGATGGAATTTCTCTAGTATAGGAGTATTCTCTTAGTCTTCTAAATTTTTGAGCAGCAAGAAGTTCATCTAATGATAACATAAATTATTTAATAATTTAATTTTTAAATAATTTTCTAAATTTTTAGGTATGATAAATATTATATTTTCTTATAAAAATATAATATCCATAAGCCTTAAAAAGGAGTGTTCTTTTCAGAAAATATGGGAAATGATACAAATTATCGTGCTTTTTTTGAAGAAATACTTGATGAATTTAAAAGGGATTATTCTTATAAAAATGCCTTGGAGAGTAAGCATAGAATACAACTTTTTCCGGCTTTGAATTCTAACGATGATAGTTTTAGATTATATATAGAACATGAAGGTATGGATATTTATTTAAAAGTTGAAGGAGGGGGTCATGAAGAAAAAATATATTCTCCTAGCGAACTTTCTTCATTAATTAAGAGTTCTGGGAAGAAAATATCTTTGAAGGAGGTTACTGAAAGACTTCTTTGCGAGACTGCACATCCTCTAGGACAATATTTGGCAAATAAGAGTTTGAGTTCTTTTGAAACTTATTTATTAAGAGAGTATGACCGATAAAATATCTTATTCTGATTTTGAAAAACTTGATTTGAGAGTAGGAGAGATAGTTGAAATTGAGGATCACCCTGATGCAACTAAACTTTATGTTTTGAAAGTAGATTTAGGAGAGGAAGAATTGAGGCAGATACTTGCAGGATTAAAGCCATATTATAAAAAAGAAGATTTATTGAATAAAAAGGCAGTATTTATCTCTAATCTAGAACCTAAGATAATTAGAGGTCTAGAATCTAATGGAATGATCTTGGCTGCAGGTGATGGCGAGAAAGTTATATTTTTAACAACTGAGAAAACTATAGAAGTTGGTTCGAAAATAAAATAAGAAATTTATCAAAGTCTTTTTTAGCAAGTTTTATAATATAGTTTAACTTTCCAATATCATGGAGAGAGAGTTAAGAAAGTTAAAATCTAAGATACTATATGTACTTAAAAAGCATAAAGTTACTAAAGCAGGCATATTCGGGAGTTTTGCTAGGGGTGAGTCAAATAGAAATAGCGATATAGACATATTAGTAGAAGTTGATAAAAATGCCGATTTAATAGACTTAATAAGGTTGAGAAATGCCCTTAGATTAAAAGTTAAGAGAAAAATAGATCTGGTAGAGTATGATTCTATTAGAAAAGAACTCAAGCAAAAAATACTAAGTGAAGAAATTCCAATATTAAGATGAAAAGAGATTACAAACTTTATCTAAATGACATAAGAGAAAGTATTGTTAAAATTGAGAGCTATATTAGAGGAGTTTCTGAAGAGAGTTTCAAGAAAGATGAGAAATTGCAAGATGCCGTCTTAAGAAGACTTGAAATAATAGGGGAAGCAAGTAGAAATATTCCAAGAATATTCAAGGAAAAGAATAAAGAATTTCCATGGTTTGAAGTTGCCCAATTTAGAGATTTTATTATTCATTCTTATTATGAAGTTAGTTTGAATCGTATTTGGAAGACTGTTAAAGAAAGAATTCCAGAAATTAAGGTAAAACTTGGGAAAGTAATATTTGTTTAATACTCGTTATAGAGTCCGCAGTTGTTTGGTAGAGGAATTTTTATATTTTTTATTAACCAAATATTAACTCTAACAGTGGAGTTCTTTCATAATAGTCAGTCTTTCCTATTATTTTAGCTGCAAGTTTACGATAGGCTCTAGAGGCTCTACTTTTAGGGTGAGTGTGAATTAGAGCATCTTTCATCAATACTGATCTAGGGACATTTTTATCTTCAGGTATAACTCCTAAGATTGGTAATTCAAGCATGTCTTTGATGTTTTGTACTGGCATTTCATATTTTGATCCAGTATATCTTGTTACAATAATTCCTTTTACTTCTTTTCCTAGTTGTTCTGCAAGTTTACTTGCTTTTAACGCATCGGTAACTGCAGGTATTTCTGGATTCGTAACTAGTATTATTTCGTCTGCTGCTTCTAAGGCTGCTACTGCTTCTTCACCTAGACCTGCTGCTGAATCTAGAATTATATAGTCAGTTACTTTTTTGAGTTTTTTTGTAACTTCTTTCAATTTATCATGCTGTATTTCTCTTAATTCTCTTACTGAGAGAGAACTAGGGATTATTTTTGTACCTGATTGGTGTTCGTATATGGCATCTGATATTTTCGCCTTGCCTAGTATTACATGATTTAGGCTAATAGGCACTATAGGAGCTCCTAAATGCAGCCCTATATTGGGAGTTGTTAGATTACCATCAACAATTATAACCTCTTTTCCAAAGTTGTTTATCGCACTGCCTAAGTTGATTGCAGTGGTTGTTTTACCTACTCCTCCTTTTCCTGATGCTATTGTTATGACTCTTGTCATTAGACTAAATTTTTACTCTTTAAGTAGAACAAATTATTTTAGAGCACTTATAAACCTTTCTAATATCTCGGCATATTCTTTCAATTTATCAAGATTTATATCTATAGTTGCGCCTTTATAGAATACTTTTAGATTTACTCCTTTTCTAAATTCGTTCTCTCTTATTTTTTCGAGTTTCTCCATATCTCTGAAAAGTTCGTACATATCAAGAACTTTTTTAATTATAAGATCAGACTCATATATCTTTTTTAATTGGAGTAGTCTTGCTCTTGGTGCATCTGGAACTGGTTTCCACTTTTTTGCTTTTTTCGCTTTCTCTATTAACATATCAAGAGAATAATCTATCATGTTTGCCCACCGTAGGAGAAGATTTACTATGACATCGCATGTTTTGGTGTATTTTAAGCTAACATACAATAGATGGTCTGCACTAATTTTTTCCTTGATTATTCTCTCCATTTAAAATCCGTCTCGAAGACAATGCGAGATGAGTAAAAAGTTCGCATACTTTAAATACCTTTCTGCAAAATAGAATCTATTAAGATAAACTCATAATAGCTTCTGCTATATCTCCATTGTTTTCTTCTAGGGCTTTTTTAGCTTCTTTTTCAGTCTTGCCTGTTTTTTCCATTATTAATTGTATATCTTCCTGTAAGTTTTCTTTGACTTCTCTTGACTGCCCAGATATTTGCCAACTTTCTTGGTCTTGCATTATTATTTTCTGTATACTGGGATTATCAATAATTATTTTTCCATCTGTTTTTTCAATAATGACTCTATTTGCTTCTATTTCTTCCTGATTGATGCCTAGCTGTTTCATCATTTGCTGCATCTTTCTAGGATCGATTTTAGGCATTCCTGGAAACATAGTTTTTTTAAAAGATTAGATTATATATAGTTTTCTTATTAGACTTGTTGGGGTCTCATTTTTTTAGAAAGTTTATGTTCAGAAACTATTTCTTCTAGTTTAGTTTTAGCTTTACTTAAAACACTTTTTCCTTTTGGAAGATCTTCACAACGCATTACGTAATGTGAAAGTCCTCTCATTACATTTCCTGATGCCCAAGTTAAATTAGGAATAAGACGTTCGCTTGTTTGACCAGTACTATATGATTCTATAGCGGGACTTAAAATTAAAAAAGTACTCATTCCCATCCAAAGTGTGCCTAGATATTTATTCGCTACATTTCCAACTTCAGCCATAATATTCTTCATTCCTAATTTCTCGGCTCTTTTTTCTAATTCTTCTTGTTGTTTATTCATTTTAACAGATCTATAACTTAAATGTATCAAAAATGGAGTGTTAATCATAGATAGAGCAGGATTGGATTGATAACAACCTACAACTTCTAATGTTGGAGCGACAACTACTAGCTTATTAGCTAAATCTGTCTTTGTTTCTCCAGTTAGGCGATTATATCCTTGAAATAATTTATTCACGCCATACATCATTACTTCATCATAGGCTTCATAGGCTCTTTCAAGTAAACTTGTCATAAAAATGTATGAACTGTGTATTTAAAAGTCTTTCTTTAAACAACTGGGAATAGAAGTTTAAGAGCTAGGACAAAGAGAATAACTGCAATTACAAAGCCAACTATTTGATTAGGGCTTAACATGAATCTACTTTCGAATTCCTCATCGTATCTAGTTAGTCCACCAAATCCTGGAAGGGATATTTTGTCCGACATGTTAATTTTAGAAAACTAGGCTATAAAAATTTATCTATTTAAAAAATGTTGTATAAGCCATAGACATATGTCCTACCCCTAAAATTTGATAAAACAATACAAATTTGTCTTTAATAAATGAGTTAATTGGTTAAAATTCGCTCCTTGAGCCATTCTGAGTTTTAAAAATTAATAAAATTGCAATCTTCTCTATAAAATTAGATTTCTTACCTAGGACATATGTCCTAGGGCTACCGAAAAATAGTTTGCTACTGGTTTTCTGCAAACTATATGAAAAAGGAAGAGGTTAGAAAAGAGTTTTTAAATATGGATGGTCTAAATACTGTAGGGAATAAAAAATGAAAGTGTTAAAAAAAGGAATTTGGAGAGTTGACCCTAGAATTCTGTAGATAATAGTAATATTAATAATTCTTTATTTGTTGTGGAAAATTATATATCAGTAGTTATTCATCTAATTTTTTTAATAATTTGGATTTATTTCTTCCTGGAACGTCTTTTCCCCAGAGGACGAAAATTCTGTTTATTCTGCTCCAGTATTCTTTAGGGGCTATTTTCATTAGTTCAAGTTCAGTTTGATGAGGGGTTTTTGTTTTTACTAAGTTTAGAATGTTTGAGACTCGGTGTACGTGAGTGTCCACCGTTATTGTATCTTTATTATGTAATTCAGATAAAACAAGATTAGCTGTTTTCCTTCCTACTCCGGGGAGTTTTACTAATTTTTCAATGTTATCAGGAACTTTTGAATTGTAGTGGTTTATTAGAAAATTTGATGCTAAAATAATATGTTTAGCTTTTGTTTTATTATAATTTAGACTTTTTAAGATGTTTAGCACTTCTGGAAATTTAGCATTTGCTAGATCATTTAAATTAGGATATTTTTTGAAAAGATTTTCTGCTATGAGGATAGTTGTTTCGTCTCTTGATTGTGCAGACATTATAGTTGCTATTAATAATTTCCAATCTGCATCCCAGCCTTCTCCTGCTAGTCTTTTTTCTGATTTTTTATATTTGTTTTCTGCTTTATTAAATATTTTTAAGAATTCTTGTTTTTTCCCCATCGCCATTTCAGCTCTTCTCCTTTAAGGTAACAAATTAAAATGAGGATTAAAACAAGTATTAGAGACTGAGGTATAAACCTTATTAGAATGTTTCTTTCTGAAGTAAATGAATTTTCTATTCTTAAAAAATTAAGAGCTACTACGAGAATGAATATCATTAATGTTAGCCATCCTTTCCAATTTGCAGGGTACCAACCATAACCGTATTCTTTTGCTTTAAACCAGATATTTTTTTCCATACTCTAATAAACATTTAGTCATTTATAATGTTTATCAAGAGACTTATCTTTTGGTAAGGTTATAGGTTGTAACTTCGATAACCCAGATTCCTATTAAATAATAATATCTAAATGTAGAATAGCTAAACCAAATTAAGCTAGTAAACAATAAAAAAATGAGGTGAATATAAGGTATACTTTTTTTCAAACCAAATATGATAGGTAGAGTTTTCAAATCTTCTTTTCTGTCTTTTTCAATATCTCTTACATCTCCTATTAAATTTCTAATAAAAATTATTGGTAGAACTAACCACGTAATAAAACTTTCATATCCTGCAACACCTCCGACTAAAAATAAACATTGCATGCCTCTTAATAATGGAGCTATAGGTCCATAATATTTCTTGTTCTTTAAAGTATAGAAATAACTAACTATAATGAATCCAAGTACGCTAAAGTGGTTATATAATAAAATTCCAGGAATTAGTAGTATAATCCATATCCACTTTGGCATTATTGCCCTATATTTGTGCTTATGTTCGCTTTCTAGGTAGGCTAAAAAACTTATGTGCAATAAGATTCCTCCAATTAATTCATATTTATTTGAATCTATAACATATAATAATAAAGTTAGATCGACCAATGAGTAAATTCTTAGTTGTCCAATGTAATCTAAAAACTTTGATTTCATATTCATACTAAAACCCTAAACTTTAAAATCCTTCTTCTCCTAACAAAAAGATGGCTGAATTAGATTTTAAAGATATGGAAAGGAAGAGTTTGGAACTATGGAAAAAAGAGAAGATATATGCATTTAATCCTAAATCTAAGAAAAAAATTTATTCTATTGATACTCCTCCTCCTACTGTTTCTGGTGCGATGCATGTAGGGCATTCATTTTCTTATTCACAACAGGATTTTATAGCTAGATTTAAGAGGATGAACGGTTTTGAAGTTTTTTACCCTTTTGGAACGGATGATAATGGATTACCGACTGAAAGATTAATTGAAAAATTGAAGAATGTCAGAAGCAAATCTATGTCGAGAGCAGATTTTATTGCTTTATGTTTAAAGACTTTAAAGGAAATAACTCCTACGTTTGTAGAAGACTGGAAGAATTTAGGAATTTCATGCGATTATGATTTATCTTATTCTACAATAGATGAACATTCTAGAAAATTATCACAGAAATCTTTTATTGAATTGTACAAGAAAGGAGAAGCATATAGGGAAAAATTTCCTACAATATATTGTCCAGAGTGTCAGACTCCAGTTGCCCAGGCGGAACTTGAAGATAAAAAGAAGAGTACTTTTTTTACGACTTTAAAATTTAAGGTTAATGGCAAGGATTTACCTATTGCTACTACGAGACCAGAATTACTGGGAGCATGTGTCGCAGTTTTTGTAAATCCTAAAGATAAACGTTATAAGAGTTTTATTGGAAAGAGAGCTAATGTACCCTTGTTTAATCATGATGTTCCTATAATTGCAGATGAGTCTGCTAATATGGAAAAAGGAAGTGGAGTTTTAATGATTTGTTCTTATGGAGATAAATATGATGTTGAATCAATAAAGCGCCATAAGTTAACTCCAAAAGTAATAATGGATAAAGAGGGAAGAATAAACGTTAAAGGTTATGAAAATATTTCTATAAAGGGAGCAAGGAAAAATATTCTTGAATCTCTAAAGAAACAAGATTTGATTATTGAACAGAAGACGATTGAACATAATGTAAATGTTCATGATAAGTGTGGAACGGAAATAGAGTTTTTGCCTATTGAACAATGGTTTATTAAGATTTTAGATAAGAAAAATGAATTGATAAAACAGGGAAAGAAAATAAAATGGCATCCTGAACATATGTTTAAACGTTATGAAAATTGGATTTTGGGACTTGAATGGGATTGGCCAATTTCAAGAAATAGACATTTCGGAGTTCCTATTCCAGTTTGGACTTGTGAGAAGTGCAATGAAGTAATCCTGCCTAAAGAGTCTGAACTTCCTATAGATCCTTTGCAAATTAAGAAGAATTGTCCTAAATGTAAAACTGAGGCAAAAGCCGAAACTGATGTTTTGGACACATGGGCAACTTCTTCTTTGACACCTCAAATTGCATCCTCTTTGATTGATGGAAAAATTAAGATTCCATATTCTTTGAGAGCTTCTGCACATGATATTATTCGTACATGGGCTTTCTATACAATTGTTAAATCTTTTTTGCATGAAAATGAAATTCCATGGAAAGAAATAGCGGTTTCTGGTTTTGTTACTATGCATGGAGAGAAGATGTCTAAATCTAAGGGAAATGTTATTGCTCCTCAAACTATTATGAATAATTATGGCTCAGATACATTGAGATATTGGGCATCAACTTCAAAACTTGGAGAGGATTTAGATTATCAGGAAAAAGATATAATTACTGGGAAGAAATTCATAAATAAAATATTCAATGCTACTAAATTTGCATTTATGAATCTCGGTAAAACAAAACCAAAGAAACCTGCTAAGTTAGAGAAATATGATGAATTATTTCTTAAAGTAGTGAATAACTACATATATACATGTACTAATCGCTTTCAGATTTATGATTATGCAAAAGCTAAATCAAATACTGATGAGTTGTTTTGGAAATCTTTTTGTGATAACTATTTGGAGGTCGTTAAAGGTAGAGTTTATAATGGAAGTGAACAACAAAAAGAATCAGCTTATTATACTCTTTATCAATCCATATTAACTATTTTGAAACTCTATGCTCCAATAACTCCTTTCATTACAGAACATCTTTATCAGGAATATTTTAAGAAACATGAAAAGGATAAATCCATACATATTTCTGAATGGCCAAAATACGATAAAACAAATGAACTACGCGAAGAAGATTGGAAAGAGATAGGTTCGGCAAATAGATTTTTTATTATGAGTAATTTAATTTCTAAGATTAGAGGAAAAAAAACTGAAAATAAAAAGTCAATGAATTCTCCCATAATATTAACTCTAGATAAAGAGACATATAACTCCCTTAAAGACTTTTTAGAAGATCTAAAAAATGTTACAACGGCAAAAGAAATTAAGGAAGGCGATTTTAAAGTTGAGTTTATTTAGAATCAATTATTTTTACTGAATAATCTAGGTCTAATTTCTATGATTAATTTGCCATTACTTACCTCTATCATCTGAGTCGGACTTTTAGAGCCAAATTCTTCAAATCCAAAATAATCTCTTCTGCATAATTCTGCAAATTTTCTTGTTTCGTTATAAGCAGTCATAATTTCATCAAGAGGATCATTATTACATCTTGCAATTAACGAAATTCCTCTTGTAGGAACCTCTATTATATCTAGTCCGAGTTTTAATGCTTGAGAATCACCAATATATCTAAACTTTATGTTATCATTGCTATATCTTTCAATTTCTAAAGATTTTGCTCTATAATAAAATCCATTACTATCTCGGTATAATAGACAAGGGTCATATTCATCAAGATTTTCTATATGCGTGTTCTGTTTAGTCATTGGTAGATTATTTATTTTCTAAGGAATTACTTTTTATTGGAATTCTAGACTTTTCCTTTGAATCATAGATTCTTTTATTTTCATTTTCAAGATATCTGTACCTATTTTCAAGGGCTTTTTGTCCTTGTTCAAGCTGATAAATTTTAGTAGATAGTTTAGATATATTTCTAGCTAGAATCAATTCATGGGTTACAACGCCACCTGCATAAATTGCTAAACCGCAATAAACTAATACTTTTTGAAATCTGTTCATACTTTTCAGAGCCAAATGACAGTATTTAAATTTTTGCTGATTGATAAACTTTAACCACAACTTACATAAACTATCTGTTCTTAGAGATAAATATGCAGAGAAAACATGTAATTCTTAATTTAATTGTGATAGTGTTAATTTTGGTTGTTTGTGGAATAATATTTTATGATAATTTCTTAAATGTTTTGGATAATAAAATTGCTCTTAAAAATTATCTTTTGGGTTTTGGATTTTTGGCACCTATTGTATTGATTATATTTATTGCTCTTCAAGTTTTATTCGCTCCTATTCCAGGACAGGCTGCTGGACTAGCTGCCGGATTTGTTTTTGGTCCGATATTAGGTACAATTTATAGCATGATTGGGTTGATTATAGGGTCATATATTGCTTTTTTTCTTTCAAGAAAATATGGACGACCGCTTGTGGAGAAATTTGTTAAAAAAGAAACTTTGGCTAAATTCGATCATTTCTCGAGTGAGACAGGATTAATTACTTTATTTGTAATATACTTGCTTCCTGCTTTACCTGATGATGCTATATGTTATATTGCAGGATTAACTAAAATAAAAATGAGAAATTTATTAATTGTTTCTGCTATAGGAAGATTGCCTGGATTTATTGTTCTCAATCTTGTTGGATCTGGACTAGCTTCTGAAAACTCTAGATTTTCTTTGGTATTATTTGGATTTTTTATAGCAATATCAATAGTTTTGTTCATATACCAGAAACAAATAGAAAAAATAATGATTAAATTTACCAATAGATTTAGGACCAAACCCTAATCTTTATTAAGCGTATATTCTCATGTTGTTTATGGCAGAAATTAGTCAAAAACAAAAACAAGAACTTGAAGAATTAGTCGATGTACTTGGAAGTATAAGGGGAAGACATACTGAGCTTGTAACTGTTTTTGTTCCAGCAGAATTTAATTTGTCGATTATTACAAGGCAGCTTGAAGCGGAAAAATCTACTGCTGCGAACATTAAATCTAAAGCTACTAGAAATGCTGTTGAAGATTCACTAGAGAGAATTATAAGAGAACTAAAGATTTACAAGGGAAGTCCTAAAAATGGACTGGCAATATTTTGTGGAAATGTTTCTGAAAAAGAAGGAGTTGCGGATATAAAATTATGGATTTATGAGCCTCATAGACCTTTGAATATAAGACTTTACAGGTGTGATCAGATTTTTATTATAGATGCTTTAAAAGAATTGCTTGAAGCAAGTGAAATATATGGGCTAGTTGTTATGGATAGACAGGAAGCTACCATCGGTCTACTAGAAGGTAAACAGATAAAAGTTTTGCAACATTTGACTTCGGGAGTTCCTGGTAAAGTTAGGGCGGGTGGCCAATCGAGTCAGCGTTTTCATAGAATTACTGAGGGATTGGCAAAGGATTTCTTTAGAAGAATTTCTGAGGAAATGAAGAAATT
>CAYHYK010000019.1:0-13688 GCA_964360985.1 Candidatus Woesearchaeota archaeon
AAGAATTGATAATCAATAAAGTTATTGTTCTCCCCCAGAAAAAGCTCCTGTTTGTTTACACCGATTAATAAATGGTAGCTAGAAACGACTAATTTTCCATCAGAGACAAACGTGCCATTAAATAAGAGATTGTTGATTCTGCACCTTGATTAAGGTTTATTGAGTGTTCTCCTAAACCATCATGAGTGCCTCCTGTTGATTCGTTATAAACTGTTTGTTTAAGCATATTTTTGCCTAAAAACCATTGAAATGCATCTATTGCTAAATTCTTGTAGAGTATATTTTTTGTAGTTTGATAAGCAGTTATTAAAGTCTGGACAGTGTATCCCGCTTCTATTGGTTGCTGGTCATAATATGCTCTTTCTTTGTCTTTAATATACCATCCTTTCTGACCTATTGGTACAAATAAATTATTATCAAAAGTTTTTCCTATTAAAAAGTTTAGACTTTCTTCTGCAATTTTTAGATATGCTATATCTTTAGTTGAATTGTAGGCATAGAACAATGCTTCAGGCAATTTGCTGTTTGAGTAAGTGAGGTATTGTTCAAACCAATGCCAGTCTGTTGTGGAGGAAGTTTTATAGAGTGAGACTAGATAATTGGCTAATTTTTTAATATTTTCAACTATGTAGGGAGATTTTTTTATTTTGTTATAATGATAAAGTCCTGTTATTGTATAGGCTATAGCTCTAGGAGAGGTAATTATAGACGTTGCTGGAAAAGTTTCTAGGAATATCTTTTCTGCTTTCTCTCTAAAGTCCTGAGGAACTTCTTGCAATGAGTAAAGATAGCCTAGTGCCCATAAAGCTCTGCCGTGTGCATCTTCACTCCATCTATTTTTATCTACAACTCTTGATTGATTTACAAAATTGTAGAGTTTGCCATCTTCGGATTTTACATAATCTATATAGTCCAGATAAGTTTTTATCATTTTTAGCTGTCTATATTCTTTCAACTTTTCATAATGCATTGAGCAAGTTAGAAGTGCCCTGGCATTATCATCAAGAGTATAACCTGAGTTTAAATCAGGACTAGATTGTTTTGCAAATTGGATTATTCCAAATTTGTCAGTTAGCCTCATAAGATGTTTGATGTTTAGAGGAGGAAGTTCTTTTACTTCTACTCCATCTTTTCTTAATATTTCTTTGAATACTCTTCCGTAAGACATGGCTACATTCTGCCAAGTCATGTGACGAGTATAATGATAAGTATTTTTTTCCATTTCTTTTCTTAAAGTAGTATTAGAAACTAGCTCTAGAATCGCGTCTTTGAATGACTCTGGATTTTGGAACTCTACAAGACGACCCCTATTCTCTGTGATTATATCTTTTGCGTGTAAAAATGGAGTGGAGATTACTGCTCTGCCACAACCCATAGCATAAACTAACGTCCCTGAAGTAATTTGGTTTGGATTATCTGAAGTTGAGAGATATATATCTGTAGCTTTAAGATATTGGATTATTTCTGATAAAGTAACGTATTTATTATAGAATTTAACATTTTTTTGTAATTTTAATTCTTTTATTCTTGACTCTAATTGATTTCTGTATTTCTCTCCTTCTCTTTTACGAACCATTGGGTGTGTTTCTCCGACGATAATATAAAGTAAATTAGGATATTTTGCAACAACTTCTGGAAGAGCCTCTATTGCATATTCATATCCTTTACCTGGACCTATCATTCCAAAAGATGAAATAATTATTTTATCTCTAAATCCTAAATTTCTCTTTTCCCCTTTTTGAGATTCGAATGAAGTATTAGGTATTCCATGAGGTACTAGATGTATTTTTGTACCTATATTATAATCTGTGTGCAATAACTCTGCCCCTTTTTTAGTCATTACAATTATAGCATTTACTCTTTTCGCTATTTCGCGAGTTACTTTTTTTAGTTTTTCATTTGGTTCAGGCAAGATACTATGAAAAGTAATCACTTTTGGTTTTTTAAGAACTTCGAGAAAGGGAATAATATATTCTCCATATTCTCCGCCGAAAATACCATATTCATGCTGGATGTTAACTAATTTTATATTTGGATCTTTGTTTATTTTATTGGCTACTGCGAGATAGTCAGTTATTTCTGAATCGCTTATCTGAAAAATAACTTTTTTTGGATAATTGTAGATATTTGTTCCGTTATTGTTCATAGCCAAGATTTTTGATTTTAACGTTGGAAAAAATCTTTTGTCTACTGAATCGCTAATATCTTTTGTAAAAGTTGCTATACCGCACTCTCTTGGAGGATATGTTGCTACATAAAGAATTAATGGATCAACCTCTTTCTTCATTTTTTATTTTATTTTCTCACTCTTTTTGTTAATATGTTGTAGTCATTTGAGTTTTAAAACATTTCTATTTCTGCGAAAGTAATTTATAGATTGGTTGATTATGATTTTCATGAAGAAAAATTATTTGTTGTACTTTTTAGCTCTGATTATTATTTTTATTCTTTTACTAATTGCATATTCTCCTCGAGAAATAGATGAAGAAGAAAAAAATAATATTTCTGAAGTTGTCTTAAGTGATTTAGACATTCCGTGGGAGGTTGAATTCATAAATGAAAATGAACTACTAATAACTGAAAGGACAGGAAACTTGGTTCATGTTAGAGATGGAAAAAATAAAATAAAAGTTAATGGTGTTAGGCATAATGGAGAGGGAGGATTACTTGGAATGGCATTGCATCCTGATTTTAAAAATAATAATTATATTTACCTTTATTTTACCTCGAATAAGGATGGAACTATAGAGAATAGAGTTGAAAGGTATAAAATTGATCTTGTGAACGATGAATTAACGGAAAGAAAAATAATAATTGAAGATATTCCTGGAGCATCTTACCATGATGGAGGGAGAATAAAATTTGGAGGTGATGGATATTTGTATATCTCTACAGGAGACGCTGGAAATGAAGACAATGCTCAGGATATTAATTCTCTGGCTGGAAAAATATTAAGATTAGATGATGAAGGAGGAAATGCAGTTGATAATCCTTTTGGAAATGCAGTTTATTCTTATGGACACAGAAATATTCAAGGCATTAGCTGGGATGACTCTGGAAGATTATGGGCAAGTGAACATGGTCGCAGCGGCATTCAATCTGGACTGGATGAACTTAACATTATTGAGAAAGGCAAGAATTATGGATGGCCAATAATACAAGGTGAACAGAGAGAGGAAGATATGCAAAGTCCACTCATTCATTCTGGAGATGATACTTGGGCTCCATCTGGAACGGCCTACTACAAGGGTAGAATATATTTTGCTGGATTAAGAGGAGAATCATTGTACTTTTACGATATAGAAAGAAAAGAATTGAAAGAATTATTTAAAGGAGAGTTTGGAAGATTAAGAGGAGTTTTAGTAAGAGGAGATAGTGTTTATATTTGGACTAATAATAGGGATGGAAGAGGAAATGAAAGAGATGGAGATGATAAATTAATAAAATTAAATATTGATTTATAGGTTAAGCTTTTATAGAGTATTTGCCTATTAGTCTAATGGATATAAAGAGATTTCCTAAACCTTCGTTATCCCCACAGCAAGCTGGGAGAGTATTTCGCTCGGTTTCTAGACGGAAATCTCTAATTGCCAAATCGAACGACGCAGCAGAGCTGCAGGGTATTAAACCCAATTTGGCAATAAAAGAGGTTTTTCATCCTAATGATATACGCGGAGTGTATGGGAAAATACTGAATGACGATTTTGCTTATAAATTAGGCAGGGCAATTGGAACTTATCTTAAATGTAAGAAGATAATTATTGGAAGGGATATGAGGGTGTCTTCTCCTAAAATATTTAATTTTTTATCTAAAGGATTAATTGAATCTGGAACTAGTATAATTGATATAGGATTAGTTGACACTCCTTCTATTTATTTTGCTACAGGACATTACAATCTTCCTGGAATTATGATAACTGCCTCGCATAATCCAACTGAATATAACGGTATTAAAATCGTTAGAGCCAAAGCAAGACCTATAGATGCTTATCATGGATTCAAAGAAATAATAGAAATAATTGAGAAAAATTCATTCTCTAATTCTAAAAAAGTTGGAAAAATAATCAAAAATAACTTAAATGAGGAATATGGAAAGTACGTTCTGTCTTTTATTGATAAACGTAAAATTAATAATTTAAATATAATTGCTGATGCTGGAAATGGAATGGCTTCTTTAATTATACCTAAAGTTTTCAAAAAAATTAATGTTAAACTTTCCAAATTATATTTTGATCTTGATGGAAGTTTTCCAAATCATGTTCCTAACCCTATTCTAAAAGAGAATATTAAAACTCTAGAGAAAAAAGTTGTAAAAGATAAGGCTGACTTTGGGATTGCTTTTGATGGAGATATGGATAGAGTTGTTTTTGTAGATGAAAATGGAATGACGGTAAATGCTTCATTTATAGGAGCTTTACTCGCAAAGAAAATGTTATCCAGAGAGAGAAAACAAGGAGTGGTTTACAGTTCTGCTACTAGTAGAATAGTCAGAGAAACTATTTTAAAATACGGAGGAAAACCTATTAGAGAAAAGGTAGGACACTCTTTTATTAAATCTAGAATGCTTGAGAGTGATGCTGTTTTTGGAATTGAACATTCTGGACATTATTACTACCGAGACAATTATTATGCAGATTCAGGGCTTATAACTGCTTTGATAATTTTAGAAATTTATTCTGATGCTAAAAAAAGAGGGATGAAATTTTCTGATTTAGTCAGAGAATTTGAAGAATATTCACAGGCTGATGAAATAAGTATTAAATTAAAAAATGAGAAAGATATTATTGGAAGTATAGAAAAATATTATATTAATAAGAAACCTAAGAAGAGTGATCATTTTGATGGATTGTTTATGGAATTTGAAGATTATTGGTTTTGTGCTAGAAGAAGCAATACCGAACCATTATTAAGAATAAATTTAGAGGCAAGAAATAAAGGTGTATTGAAAGAGAAAGTTAAAGAAATTTTAAAACTTATAAAAAAATGAAGATAGTCATTAAAGATACAGGAAGCAAAGGCAAGGGAGTTTTTGCTGTAAGAAAAATAAAAAAGGGACAAGTCATTCTAACGCATAACTTTAGATCTGACAGAAGAGTTTACAAAAAAGATATACCAAACTTATCTGAAAAAGATCAAAATCATATCGATTATATTGGAGATGATAAATACGCAGTAGGATATTCTCCCATATTTATGATGAACCACTCTTGTAAACCTAATGCTTTTGTTAAATATGAAACATTTCTTTTAAAGAAGGTTATTGCAATGAAAAATATAGAAAAGGGAGAAGAGATTTTTTTGGATTATTCCATAGATACGACAGGAACATGGAAAATGAAATGTTTATGTGGAAAAGAGAATTGCAGGAAAACCATATATGGTACTTATAAGAAATTACCTAGAAAATTACAGAAAAAATATTGGAAATATGTCCCAAAATGGAAGAAAGATTTGCTAAAATATTAGTTATTTGACTCTTCCATAATCATCTTCGAGTCTTATATTATCATTTTCATCGAAGTTGCCAAATGCAATTTCTAAAAATCTGACAGGTTGTGAAAGAGCCTCCACACGATGCTTTGCACCTTTTGGAATTTTAACTTCAGAATCTTTCTTCACGTCTATAACTTTATCTCCTACAGTAACCTTTGCAGGATTATCTAAAAATCTCCAGAATTCTTCTCTGTGTTGATGATATTGCAAGGATAGTTTTTGACCTGCATTCACAGTTATTATTTTTACTGTGGATATTTCGTTATGAGTAAATTGTTCAAATTTACCCCAAGGTCTCTCTTCGGTATATTTTTTCATTTATTTTAAAGTCTTAATAGATTTATATTGTTTGTGGGGATTTTATTCTTTATATGTTTACGCTAGCTTGCTGTTTAGAAGCACTTGTATAGCGATTTACGTAAGTTGCCAGGCTCGCAGATAATTCGTCATCTATGAGTTCGCGTAATGATTCTGCTACCCTTTCACCGTGCCTTTGTGTAATTGCTGAAAGAATGCTTTCCCTTAAACCTACTTTTAATTCAATTTCTTCTACCAAGTGCTCTATAAGTATGCTTATTTCTCTACTTTCTACAGCGTCTTGTATACTTTTATAGGCAGTATCTAATTTAATATCCTCTTCGGGTACTAATTCTGAATCTATATCTATTGGGTCTCCACTTCTTATACATTGAGATATTATTTCTAAAAGAGAAAAAGTTTGATCTTGTATTCCTCTGGAATAATTATGATACTTTCTTAATTCATCTAAAGTATAAAGTGATTTCCTTCCAATTTCACCAGATAAAGTACAATACTCCTTTTTTTGCTCTGCGTTATGGTCTTTTATTGCTTCTAACTCAAAAAATCTATTCAATTTAACATACAAGGTATCTTCTAGCATGCTTGAATTCATGAAAAGATAGTTATAAACATTATTATTATTTATAATTATGAATTACTTTTGAGCTTTATGCCCGCCAAATTCGTTTCTTAATGCTGAAATGAGTTTTGTTGAGAAAGATTGTTTCTTTTCTGAAGATTTTCTTTTCTCTAAAGAATGTTTTAGTGTGCCGAATTCAACGCCTATTGATTTAGATTCTTTGTAAGCCCATTGACCAGTTTGTCCGCCCCCTATTATTCCTTTTATATCTTTTAAATTTGGGTTTTTTAATAAAACATCTTCTATTAAACTTAATATGTGTGATTCTATTATTGATCCGTTGTTCCAGACACGGGCTATTTTTTTGAGATCATAGTTATATTCACTTTTTTTTATAATTTCAAATCCTTCTGCATAACTTTGCAGCAAAGCATATTCTATTCCATTATGAATCATTTTTGCAAAGTGACCCGCTCCCGCATTTCCAAGATATGCATAGCCATTTTTTTTGGAAAGGTCTCTGAAAAGGAATTCTATTTTTTTGAATATTGGTTTATCTCCACCTATTGTTAGAGAGGTTCCATTTCTTGCACCTGTAATTCCTCCCGAAACTCCAATATCAATAAAATGAATTGATTTTGATTTTAGATAATTATATCTTCTTACTGAATCTTTAAAATGTGAATTGCCTCCATCTATTATTATATCTCCTTTATTTAGCGAAGTAGTAAGTTGATTTATTACTTGGTCTACTGGACTACCTGCAGTTAGCATTAATAATATTACTCTTGGAGAATTTAATTTAGTTAAAAATTCTTCTAAAGAATAGGAAGGAATTGAACCATGCTTTAATTGTTTTGTTTTTTCTATAGAACGATTGTATACTACTAACTTATAATTTTTAGATAATAGATTTAAAGCTATATTCTCACCCATATTTCCTAATCCTATTAGCCCTATTTGCTTAACCATCTTTTCATCAATAGAATTATAAGATATTTATATGTTCCTTTTATAATTTAGGTTTAGTTAATGCTCTTAATAGACTTGAATACTTCAATAATGTGTGCTCTGTTATTTCTCTACTTGAATAAGTTTGAATACCTTTTATTCTATTAAGATGGTATTCTCTTAATTTTTCTGGACTTTTTAGATGATATAACTCTATATCTTTCAAAAGATGGGCGTTTTCTACTAAAGGTCTATCTAAACCAATTACTCCTGCATATTCTGTGTTTAAATGAAAACTAAAAATAAATTTAGAATGATTATGAGAGTATAGTATTCTACTATCATTTCCTTCATATGTAATAGAAACTGTCCTACGAGATTCCCCAAATGGTTCGAAAAATACCTTCTTCGTTGATTGATCTGAGATTACTCTTAATATTGGATCTTTATTTGGTATTTGCTGGAGTTCGACCAGATTATAGTTTCCAGTTATATGCATACTATTTACTCCATACTTTGTCTTTTAAAGATTATCCTGATTTTATTCAATAAATAGTGCGGTTAATTAATTGTCACAAAAAACTAAGTATTTTAACGAGTATTAAAATTTAAATAGATTGAATTATAGCTAAAATTAATGAAAGGAGGTAGAAATGAAAAAATATAGTGAGTATGGTCCTTCATTGTTAAGATTAACAATAGGAATGATATTCTTGTTTACGGGAATAAGTAAACTTATGAATCCTGCTGGGATTACTGGAATGCTTGGGAATTTAGGATTTCCTGGAGCCGCTTTTTGGGCTTGGATAGTAATTCTTTCTGAAATGCTTGGTGGATTGGCATTACTAGCTGGTTGGAAAGTTAAATATGCAGTGTGGCCTTTAGTAGTAATTATGGTTGTTGCTGTGTTAATGGTTTCCTTACAGCAAGATTCAATAAATTGGGTAAATGTATTCTTCCACCTTATAACTACATCTGGATTGATAAGCTTGGCTTTGACCGGACCTGGGAAAATAGCAGTGGAAAAAGAATAAACCATTTAAAAGTTTTTATTTTATTTTTAATTTAGTATAAAGCCGTTGATTTTTATCTAATTGAGTAGTGACTTAACTTTAAATATGTCATTAAACGCCAGATACTATGCGAAAAATAAGTTTAATTTTAGGATTGGCTTTAGTACTAGCTGGTTTATTGATTAACCCAGTGACTGCGGGATATTCTTATAATTATCCCCAGAGATATTATAGTTATCCTAGTTATGAGAATTATAAATCTGCGTCTTATTCAGACACACCTGTTATTAGTGATAAGATAAAAGATGCTAGCGATAAATCTTCTTTTTACAACAGGGAGTACCAAGGTCCTGTAATGCAGAAAGATACTAGATATGATGAATTTTTAAAGGTAGGAAAGAGTGGAAGAGTTACTAGAACTGTTTCTTATCAAACTTCTGAAAGATATGTAGGTAATATAGAGAGAGAAGCAAAGGGCGAATCAGAAAGTAAACTATATGAAAGAGATTATAGCTCTGTTCCTACAAGGAGCAGTTATTCTCAAGAATCATCTTTTAGAGATGCCCATGTTTACAATTCTTATGATTATGGAAATGGTTATGGAAACAATTATTACTACTCTCCAAAATATTCTAACGGTTATTATAACTGGAGATATTAGTCTAAAATAAAAATTTCCATAATGTATAAATATTTGAGAAACTAATTTATTCTATGGTTGAAAGAGCAATTGGAGCCATAATTGTTGGAGTTTTATTGTTAGCCGTTTTAATAGTCGCTGCGTTTCCAATTTATAGCTTAGTTACAAATCCTGGGACATATAAAAGTGGAGAAAACAATGATGGAAGTCCTATTTATATAAGTCCACCAACAAATTCTAAGAGTAGTGTAAGCAATTCAAATTCTATGCCTTATACAAGTACAACTTCTCTACAAAGAAACGATAATTACGTTGATGACTACGATTATGATAATCGATATGATGACCTTATAGATGACAGAGGTTATCGTGAACTAGCTTATAATAGCCAGGATGTACGATTTTATTACATTGATAATGATGACGATGATGAGTGTTATATAAGGATTTATAGAGACGAGCGAGAAAGAAGATATGCTGGAGATATAACTGATTATTATCTGATTCGTGATGATGATTGCGATAGAAGAGAAAAAGATTATTATTACGAACATAGCAGAAATTATTACTTAAGTGATGATGATTGTAATGATTACTACTACGATAGGGATGGAAGAAGACGTTATTTTGACTGCGATGATGACGATGATAGGTATGAAGATAGTAGAGGAAGAGATTACAGAGATTCAGACTATCCTCATAGTGGATCAAAATGGAGAGAGCATAGAGATTATCACAAAGACCATAATACTAAGCATTATAGAGAAGATCATGATTATTGATTTCTAAAGATTTATAAATCAGTTCTATAAAGTTAAATTATGAGAAAGGTTAGACGAATTGTGGATATTATAAATCCTGAATGGAACAAAAGTATAAAAGATGATGATCTTGGTCTCAAGTTATTATTAATAAAAGTAGGTGAGAAAATAGACAAGAAAATTGTCTTAGGTGGTTGTGCTATGGGTTATGGAGCATTTACAGATATCCTATTGCCTCCTGTTATCTATTTAGCTAGTTGTGATGCTCAAATTCCTTCCAATCCAAACAGAATGATTACTTTATCCGAAAAGAGATATCCTTTATGTGGTTTAACTTATTCAATTAATTCAGAAAATAAAGATAGAGGACAATATGAATTACAAGATGGTCTAGTCCAATGTTTTTTCAATGATCCCAAACTTCTTGATGTCTTTAACAAAGAAGTTATTTTATATAGAGAAAGAGTTGGTTTTGACATTAGATTTGGAACTATATGGATATCTCCAGACTCAAATGCTAATCGAGATAAATATGGGCTATTTGAAAATTTAGTAGCGGATAAATTGGAGAGCTGCTAAGTGCGATTGCTCTTTCAATAAAATTAAAAGATATTTTCAAATAATTTATTCTGCTTTATCTGTAAATTCACTTAAAGTACCTTTTTCAGAAAGACCTTCAGCAATAGGGACTTTAACTACATCTACTACTTTATCTCTTTCTTTTAGTTTGACTATTCTTACTCCTTGAGTTGCTCTTCCCATTACTCTTAATTCTTTCATTGATATTCTTATCACTATTCCTTGAGTAGTTGTTAATATAACCGAGTCTTTGTCATTTACAGAGACTGATGCGACAACATCTCCCGTTTTATCTGTTTTAATGTTTATTACTCCTTTTCCTGCTCTTGAAGTTAGTCTGTATTCATCAAGGTCAGATCTCTTTCCATATCCATCTTTTGTAACTGTTAAAACAGTGGTTACTAGATCTTTTGGAATTGCCATTAGTGAAACTACTGCATCTCCTTTACCAAGATCTATTCCTATAACCCCGTAACTTGCCCTCCCCATAGGTCTCACATCATCTGTGTTGAATCTAATTGCTTGTCCGTCCTTTGTAACTAATAGAACTTCTTGATTATCTTCTACTCTTGTTACATTGATTATTTCATCAGATCCATCTAGAGGAAGATTCATTATTCTTACACCTGTACTTCTAGGGTTTGAAACATCTTTAGTCGGAAGTTTCTTTACTTGACCTAGTTTGGTTGCAAACATTAGATATCCTGAATCGAAATTAGTTATTGCCATTACGTTTGCTATTTTTTCTTCTCTTAGATTTAATAGATTTGCAATAGCCCTTCCTTTACTTTGTCTTTCAGCACTTGGGACATCATTCGCTTTAAGCCAGTATACTCTTCCTCTTGAAGTAAAGAATAATAAATTGTCATGAGTTGAACAGGTAATCATTTTCATTACAAAATCCTCTTCTTTTAGACCTGCACCAACTACTCCTGCGCCTCCGCGATGCTGTTCTCTATAAGTCTTTACATCTACTCTCTTTATGTATCCTGAGCTAGTAAGCATTACCACTACATCTTTCTTTTCAATTAGATCTGATTCTGATAATTCTTCAATTTTCTTTATTATTCTAGTTCTTCTTTCATCTCCATAATCTTTTCTTACTTCAGAAACTTCTTTTCTTATTATTTTAAGAACTTCTTTGTCAGAATCCAATACTTTTCTTAGATATGCTATAGCTTCCTCTAATTTAGATTCTTCGTCTTTTAATTTACCATGTTCTAATGAAGTTAACTGTTGCAAACGTGTTTCTAAAACTGCTTTGGCTTGTCTGTCTGAGAGATTCCATTTTTTCATTAATCCTTCATGAGCTTCTGCAGCAGATTTACACTTTTTAATAAAATCAACAATTTCATCAATGTGTTTTAATGATATTAATAATCCTATAACAATTTCTAATCTATCTTCTGCTTTCTTTAATTCAAATTTGCTTCTGTTTGTGACAACTAATCTTCTATATTTTACATATTCACTCACTACATCTTTAAGATTTAGAATTCTAGGTTGTTTTCCAACTAGAGCTAATATGTTTGCATCGAAATTAGTCTGCATATTTGTTAATTTATAGAGTTTGTTAAGAGTGTATTTTGAGTCTACCCCTTTCTTTAATTCTATTACTATTCTTATTTTTCCTTTTGCAGATTCATCCCATATATCTGCAATATCTGGTAATTTTTTCTCAGAAGCTAATCTAGCTATATCTTTTACAAGATCAGCTTTGTTAACCATATAAGGAATTTCTGTAACAATAATGTATTCTTTTCCCTTTTTTTCTTCTTCAGTTGTCCTTGCACGCATTACTATCTTTCCTTTTCCTGTTTTGTACATCTCGACTATTCCAGGACCCATTGCAAATGCACCTGTAGGGAAATCAGGACCCTTTACAATCTGTATTAAATCGTCAATGGTGACTTCAGGATTGTCAATGTAAGAAGTAATTGCGTCACATAGTTCGTTTAGATTGTGAGGAGGAATATTTGTAGCCATTCCTACTGCGATACCTGTTGCTCCATTTAATAGAAGATTAGGTAATTTTCCTGGAAGTGTTTCTGGTTCTTTTTCAGAATTATCGAAGTTAGGATTCATCTTTACTGTTTCTTTATCTATATCATCTAGAAGTTGTTGTGCAATCTTTGATAGACGCGCCTCTGTATACCTATAAGCTGCCGCGGCATCTCCATCAAGACTACCAAAGTTTCCTTGTCCGTGAACTAAAGGATATCGAAGTGAGAAATCTTGTGCCATTCTTACTAATGCGTCGTAAACAGCAGTATCTCCATGAGGATGGTATTTACCAATAACATTACCTACAATAGTAGCACTCTTTTTTGTTGTTTTTGAAGAATCCAAACCAAGTTCAATCATAGAATATAGAATTCTCCTATGTACTGGCTTTAGTCCATCTTCAACAGAAGGCAATGCTCTTTGAACAATAACACTCATGGCATAGTCAATGTATGCCTTTTCCATCTCCTCAACTATCTCAGCTGCTTGTACTCCTTCAGAAATCATATCCTTGCTTCTTCTTTCTCTTTCTTTTTCTTCGAGTTCAGCGTCTATTTTATCCTCATCTTCGTTTTTTACAGTCATTTTAATATAATCTACCTCCTAAATTAGCATCTTTATCTGGAACGATAAGTGAAACTTCCCCATCAACTCCAGGCACTCCTAAAGTTAAAGATTCCGACATTACCTTTCCTATTTGTCTTGGTGGAAAATTTACCACTCCTATAATTTTCTTTCCAATTAATTCTTTATCTTTATAATTAATGACTCTTGCACAAGAAACTTTTTTTCCAACTTCATCTCCAAAGTCAATAATTAATTTATGAGTTGTATGTTTTGCATTAGGTAACTTTTCTACTTCTAATATCTTACCTACTCTTATATCTAATTTTTGAAAATCATCAAATGTTACCATTTTATACATCCACCTCGGCTTCTTTGGCTCTTTCAGCAATGAATTGTCTTCTGGCTTCAACATCATCTCCCATTAATCTTGCAAAAACTTGGTCAGCTAGTGCTGCATCGTCAATTGTAACTTTTTTTAATAATCTTGTTTTCGGATTCATTGTAGTATCCCATAATTGTTCTGGATTCATTTCTCCTAAACCTTTGAATCTTTGAACGTCAACGTTTTGTCCTAATTTACTTTTCATTTCTTTTAATTCTTCATCTGAATAAACATAATGATCTCCTCTCTTTCTTACTCTGTATAATGGAGGAACTGCAATGTACATATGCCCTTTTTTAATTAATTCTGGCATAAATCTGAAGAAGAAAGTCAATAGTAATGTTTTAATATGTTCTCCGTCAACATCTGCATCTGTCATTATTATTATTTTAGAATATCTTAAGTTTTCTAAATTGAA
>CAYHYK010000020.1:0-12587 GCA_964360985.1 Candidatus Woesearchaeota archaeon
AAAGATTGGCTTATAGAGGAAGAAGCGCTGAAAATATACGCGCTATATTTATTACACACGAACATATTGATCATGTTAGAGGGGTTGATGTTATTGCAAGAAAACTAAATATTCCCGTGTTTACAACAAAGGGAACTTCTGAGAGCTGCTTTTTATGTTCTGATGATCAACTAGTAAATATAATTCAAAACAATTCTATTATTAAAATAGGAAAAATAAAAATAGAAACTTTTTCAAAGTCCCATCATGCGAGCGACCCTGTTTCTTACAATGTGATTTATGATAAAAAAGTAAGTATTGTTACAGATGCGGGTTATGGATGCAAAAATATAAAGAAAAATATATCTGATTCTGATTTTTTGATAATGGAGGCCAATTACGATGAAGATATGCTTGACAATGGTCCTTATCCTCCTCATCTTAAAAAATTAATAAGTAGCGATGTAGGTCACTTATCAAATAAGCAGGCAGCATTATGTGTAGCTGAAAATTGTTCGGGAAGATTAAATAATATTTTGCTAGCTCATTTAAGCAAGACGAATAATACTCCTTCTGTTGCTTTGGATACTTTTGAATCTTTGATAAAATTAAGAAAGGACATATCTCCTTTAATTGATGTTTCTGTGAGAGAAGAAGCAAGTAAATTGTTTAGAATTTAATATTCATTTATCACTAGAATCTTTTTATATAAATTAAATCTGTTTTATTTATGAAAAGGAGGCATATTTTGGCAATTTTAATTGGTTTTTTATTCTTAATTAGTATTTTTTTATTTTTATATAGTCCTAGGCTTTTGGGATATGTTACTTTTGGAGATCCTTATTTTAACACTTGTTTAATTAATTTAGTAGATAATTTTTCTCCTTTGAATTCTAAATCTATTGTTTATCTGAAATTTAATAATCTATCTTCTTATGGAGAATATGATTTAATAGCATGTGATTTCTCTGGACATAATAATACTGCTCTTTTAATCAATCCTATATGGAATAGTTCTGGAGGGCCTTTTAATGATGGGGCTTTTGAATTTAAGGGGAATAATACTATTAATATTATTGATAGAGATGAATTAAGTCCTTCTACAAGTGGAGCATTTTCAGTTTCATTTTGGATTAAACCTTCTACATTTAATTTTGATGGAAATGTTTTTGATCACGTATGTGAATGTGCAGTTCATCCTGTTTCTAAATATTCTTCTTTTTTAGGAAACAATCGAGAATGGTATTTTAGAATATATAACGGGAGTGCAGTTGATGGAGGTACAAATAGACCGAAGAGAATTAGTTTTTATGTATTTAATTTAACTGGATCTTTAGGAGCTGGTTCTTACTTTCAAGAGGATTTGAATGAAAGTGAATGGATACATGTTATAGGTGTGATGAACGGAACTCATACTTTTATTTATAAAAATGGAATATTGAAAGACTCTGATCCAATTTCTAATTATGATATAACCATGGGGAATGGAAATGCACCTATAGTTTTAGGAGGAATATCTCAAGGAGGTTATTTCTTGGGCTATATGGATGAATTGAGAATATTTAATAGAACTTTGAATTCTAGTGAAATAAATGAATTGTATAATATTAATTTATCTGTTGTAGAGCATAGTTTGAATGTAGATATAGTATCTCCTGCTAATATTACTTATAACATTTCTAATTATTCTATAAATATAACTCTAGATGAAGAGGGATATTGTGAATATTCTCTTGATGGAGGAGTTAGTAATAATAGTTTATTATCTAATGATGATATTGAATTTGGTGTTTTGAAAAATGGAAGTGACGGAGGCTATATGATAGAGACTTACTGCAATAATAGTTTAGGAGTCAAGAATTATACTGAAAGAGTTTTCTTTTCTATTAATGTGATAAATAATTCTAATTCTAGCGAGGAGATTGTTTTAGATTCTGGAGATTCTGGAGGTTCAAGTTCTTCTGGATCTAGCTCTGGTTCAGACAGTTCAGGAGGAGGTTCAGGAGGGGGCGGTGGTGGAAATGTTGTTGATGTTGAGGAAAATAGTGTTGAGGATTCAAATGAAGTTCCAGAACCAGAATCACACACTCCTTTGCCTGATGAAGAAACAGATTCTAATGCGGAAGGAAGTAGTTTAGTTGGATTGGCTATAAATGAAAATCTGGAGAGAAATAAAAGAAATATATCTGTGGCTTTGACAATTATTGTTTTAGCAGTTGGAGCTTTTGTTGTATATCTGAAATTTAGAACTTAGTTATCCTATAACTATCAAATTCAACGTCCATAAAATCTGTTCTTATTCCTGTATATCCTTCTGATAAAATTGGAGAACTTGAATCTGTTGTCTCTAGAATCTTAACCCAGTTTCCTGTCCATCCTAAATCCATATATAGTTTAATATTTACTCGGCTTCCTATATTTCTTATTTCTGTTTTCAAACCGATCCATGTGTTTTTTGGAAGTAAACTTGGCTTTGATAGTCTATTGTATGTTCCAGAAAATATTTTTTCTGATACTAAGGTATAATATTTCCCATTAAGTTTCTTTTTTATTATTGCTTCTCCGTCTACCCTTACACCTGAATAATAAAGGGTGTCTCCTCCGCTTATATATCGGCTCATTAAAAGAAGTCCATTATGTTCTGCCCTATTTGGACTTAAACTTAATTGATCCTTTTTAATGTTAAAATAGACACTTTGATTGAAATTCTGCCATTTTGATCTGGAGACCATTCTAAATATATTCTGTGGATGGTAGCCATTGTCTGTATCTACAGGACTGGAAGCAAGATAAGTTAGGCGCCATGGATCGGTAGATGCTAAAGCCCCTTGAATTGTTTTTCCCCTACCGTTTAGAAGATTTAATTCTGCTCCTGAATTTAACCACCAGTATGGACTGGTACTAAGAGAGGATGATGCAGATTCCTGTAGAATGCCTTCAGTATTAAATGAGTAGTGGAAAGGTGGAGTGATTATTGCTGCGGTTAAAGCTTCAGCTCTGACTAAAATTAAGAGAGTTAACACAGCTGCAAACACTAAAAAAAACCTCAATTTCATACAAATATGAGACAAAAATATGCTATATAAGGAAATAATATTCTCTAAAGATTGCTTTAGGAAATAGAGGTTAGATTGATTTTATAAAAAATTAGCTCTTTTCTTATATAGATATAATTATTCTATCTGTAGTTAAAGAAACTGGAGAGGATGGGTCCCAAACTGCAAATCCTATTCCGCCATTTGTAGGCATATCTTTAACATCTCTTGAAAGGATTACTTTTCCGTTGAATAGGCAGGATACTTTATCTCCATCTACTTTTATTCCGACTTCGAAATTCTCATTTGGTAGTTTTAGGTATTTTATCCTTTTTGAAAATATATTTGTTTTTACATTGTTTACACTCTTAATTATTTGAAGGAAATCTTTGGAGTATGTACAAGTTACATAGTCTGTAGGGCTAGAAATTCTGGCAATCATACTAAGTGCTTCTGCTTGATATTCTTTTACCTTAAGAGTGAAAGTGTAATTTTGCCAGGGGTAACTTCCATCTAAGAAAGTAAATGCACTTGTATCTCCAAGTTGGGAGAGAAGTGTTAGAGTTCCTTTTGTATCTATAAGTTTTCCTTCATGATCTGCAAAAGCTTTGAATTTTATATCTGAGTTAGTATCATATGGTAATTCTTTAGTTGTTCCAAATTCTAGATATTTCAATAGTTTTTCACCTTCCCAGTTTGCACTTGGCTTAAGTCTCTTTATTAACGCTCTTTCTGTAGTAGATGGATAATTGAATGTATATCCTTCTCCAACCCAAGTTTGATAGAATGCAAACTCAAATAATGAATTAACTGTAGAAATAACTACTTTTTGTGAGGAAGGATAATTAATTGTATCTTTTCCGTAATCTCCAAATGGATAGGCAAAAGTTGTGGAATTTACCCCAAATGTTTCTTTTAGAGCTAACTTTGCTTCGTTCATATCATTATAAATTCTTGTTTTAAATTCTTCATCTGTTTCAAGTCTATTTTCTTCTGAAAGCCATAATTTATCGCTATAGAAATGTCCTTTTGTACCATCTTCTGCTATAACTGGGGTTCCATGACCTAGACCTGCATGTGTTTCTAACTGCCACGTTCCACTATCAATCATTTTCTGAAGTTCAGCTATATTAAGATGGTATTTGTAGGTCTGTTTTTCTGGATTAAGAGATTCTCCAGTTATAACAAACATAACTGCATTGTAATCTACTGCTTTTAATATTGGATCTGCGCCATAAAATGAGTCTTTTCTTCCATCGTCAAATGTTAATAAAAATGATTTTGCAGGTAATTGCTTTTCTCCTCTCATGAAAGCATTAAATTCTTCCATTTTTACAGTCTGCCATCCTGCTTTTTTTAGTGCAAACATTTGATCCTTAAATGTACTTACAGATAGACTATAACCTTCTCCATCAGTTGATTCATCAGAATTTACTCCATGGTAGACTAATACTGGAATAGATTCTGCATAACCTAATTGTGTGGAATCTATTAGAGCGTAGTTTTCCTGTGCTTGTAAAGATTCTGTATAATTCTTATATTCTAAAGAGTATCTATAGTAATTTAGACTTAAAAATGATAGTTTTAAATAATAATTACCTTTTTCATATGGGTCAAAATCAGTTATATTCTTTACAAGAGGAATATCTTCTCTATAATAGTCTATCGTGAATTGTCCGCCTATGATTAGAATTACGAAAAAAGTTATCATTATAGTAAACATTAGTTTTATTTTAATTAGGTCGTCTTTCATTATCTTGTCCCCCAAGCCATATTTCTAAGGTCATATAAAGCATACAACATTATATATGAAAGAACAGTCATGTTTAGAATGGACCAGAGAATCATATATTTTCCATATTTCTCTATTGTGTATATATTGTAATGCATAAAGAGCATTGTTGAAACTAAAATTATACCTACTACATAATAGAAAGGGGAGGTACCAAAGAAAAGAGGATTTAATATTAATGCTTTGAACGCGATTATAGGAGTTAATAATGTTAAAACTATTAATGGAATAAAATATGTAAATGCGACAAATTTATCTTTCTTCACCAGGAAAGGAGTTATTTTAATTGAATTAATAAGCCACCCTTTTTTCCATCTAACTTGCTGTTTTAAGAATGTTTTTAATTTATTTGGAACTACAGTGTAAGCTTTTGCATTTGCAACATAAATTGTTTTATGTCCCCCTCTTAATATCCAATTTGTCAATGCTCTGTCATCACCGAATATAATTGTTTTGCCCATGAATTTTTCATCTATCCATTTGTCCAAAATAGGCATAATGTAACTCTTTCTATAAGCAGAGAAACATCCAGAGCAACAGAAAACCATATCAAAAACACTTTCTGTTGCTTTCAATGTTCTGAAGGAAGTGAAATAGTATGCAGCTTGCATTCTTGTCATTAAATTTTCATCTTTATTTGAAGGGTCAGTGTGACCTACTGTAGCACCCACTCTCTTATCTATAAATGGATTAATTAATTCTTTTAGAGCATCCTTTTCAGGATAACTATCGCTATCTACTTGGATAACTATTTCTCCAAAAGATTTTTTGAAACCAACGTACATACCTATTCTTTTACCTTGATTTTTCTTGAAATCGATAATTTTTAATCTTCTTCCTGGACTATCTTTTTTAGCTCTATTCATTTCATTAAGAGTATTATCAGTAGAGCCGTCATTTATTGCAATAACTTCGATTTTATCTGCAGGATAGTCTGAATTTAAACAACTTGTAATTGTATTATAAATTGCTTTTTCTTCGTTTTTACAAGGTACTACAAAACTAACTGTAGGGTAATAAGTGGATAATTTTTCTAATTTCTTTTTGTCTAATTTATTTCTATAATCTCTATAAAAGAATGAACCTAAAACTCTGCTCAACATAAAAGTAGTTATGAATATACTGTAGAAATAGATAAGATTTATTCCTGGGAAATTAATTATTTTTAATAGAACAACTAGAATTGTAAAGATTATCAATAGAGTTGTATAAACGACTATTTCCAATTTACTTCTTTTTTGCTTTAGATATGTTGATTCTTTGTTTTGTGAAATATTATTTAGCTGAGAGTTTTCTTGGATGATATTTTTATTTGTAGAGTTTAAAGACTTACTTTCAATTTGTGATTGCATTTAAACCCCTCCCAATACCCTCATAATATATGCTGGAGTTGATTTGATTTAATTTTATACAGTTTTTTCCATCGATAAGGATTTTAACATTTTTCCAGTTCTTTATTGAAAGGAATTCTGCGTGGTTTGTTGCTATAATTACACCTACACAATTGTTTAATACGTCATTTAGCTTAGCATCAGAGTGACCATTAACATGAGGATCATGACAGATAACTTTAGCACCTAACTTAATTAATTCTTCTTTTATTTCAAGAGCTGGACTTTCCCTCATATCTCCAATATTGGCTTTATATGAAAGACCTAATATTCCTACTTTTGCGCCTTTCATTTTTATTCCTCTCTTGGAAAGGGCTGCAACTAATTTGTTTACAGTATATTTAGGCATTGAATTGTTAACTGATCTTGCTATTTTGAGGAATTTATGATTGAATCCAAGTTGTCTTGCTTTTTCTATTAAATAATAAGGATCTACTGGGATACAATGTCCTCCAACTCCGCATCCAGGATAGTGAGGCATGAAAGCGAAAGGTTTTGTTGATGCTCCTCTTATTACTTCCATTATATCTATTCCGAAAAGATCGAAAAATTGAGCTAATTCATTAACGTAGGCTATGTTTATGTCTCTAAAAGTATTTTCAACTATTTTTGTTGCTTCAGCAGCTTTCAGAGTTGAAACTTCATTGATATTTGCTTTAATGAATGAACGATAAAAATCAGCTGCTAATTTTGTTCCTTTTTTAGTTATTCCACCAATATTTCTAGGGATATTATAAACATTCCAGTTTTCATCTCCAGGGTTAATTCTTTCTGGACAATGTATTAATTCAAAGTCTTTTCCGCCTTTTAGACCTGTTTTTTCCAAAATAGGAAGCATAACTTCTTCTGATACACCAGGATTAACAGTGGATTCTAAAATTATAAATTGCCCTTTTCTAAGATTTTTGGCAATTGATTCTGTTGCTTTAATTACTGGTGTTAGATCTGGTCTTTTTTTATGATTGACTGGAGTAGGTACACAGATTATAATAAATTTCATATCTTTTAGTATGGTGGAGTCGGTTGTGGCATTAATTTTAACTTCTTTTATATCTTTTGAAGCTTGTGCATCTTCAACTGGAGAAATTTTATTTTTTATTAAATTTATCTTTTTTTCGTCTATATCAAGACCGAAAACATTATAATTTTTATTTCTTGCAATTGCACATGCTAGCGGGAAACCCACATAGCCCATTCCTATAACTGCAACATTTGATTTGATTTGACTTTTGTTCATCATTCTTCAGTAATAACTTTGTTTATAAATCTTTCTATTTTGTAACTACTGTAGAGATACATTATATTTTTGAAATATATAATTAGGACGAGATAAATTTATATTGGCTTTATTTTTATTTATTATATGAAAGAGGAAAAAGCTTGCTTTGGAGCAGGTTGTTTTTGGGGAGTTGAACTTCTATTCTCTAAAACAGAGGGAGTTATATCTGCTACATCTGGATACATGGGAGGGGATGAAAAAAAATATCCTAATCCTAGTTACGAGGAAGTTTGCAGTGATGAAACAGGGTATGCTGAAGTGGTGGAAGTAAAATTTAACTCTGAAAAAATTAAATATAAAGAATTAGTTAAACTATTCTTTGAAAATCATAATCCTACTACACTTAATAGACAGGGACCAGATTATGGAAGTCAATATAGATCGACCATATTTTATTATGATGAAAGCCAAAAACATATTGCTGAAAAAATGAAGAAAGAATATCAGGATATGATTGGAAAAGAAAGAACCATTTATACACAAATTGTTCCTGCAGTGACTTTCTTCCGTGCTGAAGAATATCACCAGAAATATTTAGAAAAGAAAGGAATTATGAGTTGTCATATTTAGTTTTTTAGTCTTTTCCAACTTTGTCCCAGAGGTATTGAAAGTATCTTCTATAGTTCTCTGCGAGCTCTTTACTTTCTATCACAAATACAAATAGATTCTCTCCAAATAAAAACTGTGCTACTTTATACCCGTAAATTACTGTAACTGTTGGATTGCCTGAAAATTCAAGAGGTAATATTTTAACAGATCCTATATTTTTTATAAGCTTATCTCTCATCTCATGTCTAAAAAGATGATAAGATTTTATATTGTTTTTAATTCTCCTTTTATTCCAGCTTGCAAAAAATGCTGGAAACTTGGTAGGTACATAATTTCCAGATCCTATCCACCTTGCTTCTCTATAATTAAGCATGTCTTCCCAGACAGCCTTTATTCCTTCTGCACCTCTAAAAGTTTCTGAAGTTATTTCGATCTTTTTAGTGCTAAATTTTTCTATAAGTTTAGGTAGAATAATTTCTACTTCTTCACCAATATTTACGAGATCTTTCTTCTTTTCTTCTATATATCCTATTATTTTACTAGGGTGTGTTACATTAAATCTTCTTTTCTTGTTTTCTTGAGTATAGTTAACAAGTCCTTTCTCTATTAATTTATTTAATATATCGTAAATGTTCCTTCTTTCCATACCAATCTTTTCATGTATTTTATTAACCTGGGAATTTCCTAATTCAAGGAGAGCAGAATAAATTTTTATTTCTCCTTCGGAAAGACCAATTTTTCTTAAGAGTGAGATGTCCATAATATTTTATAAATTTTTGGCTATATATATTTATGGTATTGTATTAGTACCACAAATGTTTAAGTACGATTCTAATTGGAAAAACCAATGAACTTACAAAATAGAATAAAGAAATTTATCTTCGGATCTGCCTTAGTCTTGGCTCTCATTCCTGGCAAGATAGAAAGCGATGATATTTACAAGGGAGTAAGAGGACCTACGAATTGGCAGGCTGATCTAAGAGTAGGATATACAGAAAGAGAAGATCAAAAAGGCAACTTCACAAAAACATTCTCAAATAATGAGGTTTTGAAGTATTGGAACGGTGAAGATATAGGAATATTTGGCTTTGTCAATGTTCCAGCATATAAATCAATTGAAACAAACAATTCTAAAAGTGAAGGTTTTGGAGATTTAACTATTGGTTTAGGTCCTAGAGCTAAATTTGATTCTGAGAAACTAGGCTCCATTCACTTTATTTCTTACGCAGGAGTTAGTTTACCCACTGGAGATGAAAAGAAAACTCCTCCACTAGGGAATGATAGAATAGACTTTAGGAGTGGAATATTTGCCACATATTTAACTCCTGATAAAGGTATAGAAACAGACTTTTCTTTTGAACATAGTCTAGCAGGAACTAATAGTAAAGGTGTTAGAGGACTAGACGAAATGTCTACTGGATTAATTGTAGGAACAAAATTGACGGATAATAATTTGTTTAGAATTGGTTTAGGGTTGACTTCTAGATTGAGAGAAAATGCAGAAAGTAAATTTGACTATTCATATGGATCTAGAGCGGTACTAAGAGTAACCCCTCCAAAAACAAACTGGCATGTTGAATTAATAGGAGACTATGATCTGGAAAGTAAAAATCTTCCTGAAGGTTTTGGAGCTAGTTTACAATTAAGAATTAACTTTTAGATTCTTATTCCTATTTAGTATCATTTTAGTATAAATTTCTTTTTTATATTTATTAAGGCAGTCAATAGAACAACATCCTTTATTTTTATCTTCGCATTCTGGACAGATATTGATGAGTAGATTACATTTTACATTGTTACAATTTTTGTATAGATCACATTCTTTTTTACAACAAACGCAATTAGTTATTTTTTTACTCTTTGAATCTACATTAGATAATAGTCTTTCATCGAATACAAAACATTTTCCTTCCCAGATAGTATTTGGTAATTCTTGACAGAAAGTTATAATTCCACCTTCTAGCTGAGAAACATCTTTGAAACCTTCCTCTATAAGATATGCTGATGCTTTCTCACATCTTATTCCGCCAGTACAATACATAACTATTTTTTTATCTTTTTTATTTTTTAGCATCTTGGCAACTTTTGGGAATTCTCTAAAAGAACTTATTTTTGGAGTAACTGCATTTTTGAATTTACCAATTTTAGATTCGTAATCATTTCTGGCATCTAAGACAATCATATCTTCTTTGTTTTTGTATAACTCTAGAAATTCTTTTGGAGAGAGATATTTTCCTTTATTTTTCATATTTACCTCTTTATCCAACCTTATTATTTCTTTTTTTACTTTTACCATTAATTTCTTAAATGGATGAAAAGTACCTATTTCTTCTTTGAATACCATATCCGAGAAAGAAGGGTAACTTCTAAGAATTTTTTTATATTTATCAGTTTGTTTTTTAGTGCCTGAGACAGAACCATTAATTCCTTCTTTAGCTAATAGGATTTTTCCTAAAACTCCTATGTTTTTACATTCTTCTAAATGTCCTAAAGCTAATTTTTCTGGACTTGCGATATTTACAAATTTGTAATATAATAATATATGAATTTTTTCCATAATTATTCATTGATGCTTGCCTTATAAATATTATTCTGACTGCTATAAGTAGAAAAGACGCTTGATAGAAGTAGAACTAAGAAAACTTAGTGCTTTGATATAAATAAAAAATTAAAATTAACCAAACAAAGCACTTAAACCAGCTGCAGATTCTGAAGGCTTTTCTTCTTTCTTTTCTTCCTTCTTCTCTGGAGCGCTAGACGCGGCAGGTGCTGCGGCAACTGCACTTGCATTTGCCAATTCAGATGCTATATCTACGCCTTGCAGGCTTGCAATCAATACTTTTACCTTTGCTTCGTCAACTTCAACGCCAGTAGCATGAATCACTTTTTTTAGGTGTGCTTCATTTACAGGTTGTCCAAGCTTATGTAGCAATAAGGCTCCGTAGATGTATTCCATTATTGTGTTTCCTCCTTATGATTTTTGTTAATGAGACTTTCAATAGCTTTTTCTTCTGCATTGGCTTTTGCGAAAATATAAGAGATTGTTTCTTTACATACATATCCTATTTTTGCTGCAAAACCTAAAGATTTTCCTATTGCTGACCTTAATTCTTCAAAGGCAGACTTCTTATCTATTACAATATTAGCATAAACTTGGTCTGAAACTGAATCGTAAGCTGCAACCGGTATAAAACCTACTTTCATAGGGAAAATATTAAGTTTACTTAAAACTGAGGCAACATTTTCTTTAATTGGTTCTCCCTTTTTTGCTACAACTACAGATTGTTTTATCGCTAGTTTTCCACCTTCTACTGCTACTTTAAGTCCGACTGAAGATAACTCTGAAATTGCTGGACCTGGAATAAGATCTGTTGGTCCAGGTTCTACTGTAATATCTTCAAAAGGGATATCTCCTGTTTTTGCTTTAGTAGGTGATTGATTGTCTGCTAAAATACCTGATAATTCAAAAGCATCTAGATCTGAGAAGAAAAGGGCGATATCTGCAGTAATATACTCTTTAATATTCTGTAATGCTCCTTTTTCGGTGGATGAAATTGCCCTTAGTATTAATGATTTCTTTGCAACTCTAATATCTACTTTTCCTCTTAGATTCTTTTTTATTGAATGAAATTGAGATGAAGGAAGGTTTTTTGTTGATACTATTAAAAGAGTTTTACTATGTTTTATTTTATCTACTAAAGAACTAACAATTTTCTTTTTATCTGTTAAATTTGCAGTAACTAACTTTGACATTTTAATTTACCTCCACTCTTATAGGTTTTGACATTGTCAATTTTATCATTACACTTTTGATATTATCTCTTTTCTTTGGCAAAGCGTTTGCAATTCCATTGTAAACTGCTTGTATATTCTCAATTATCTCTTCTTGTTTCATACTTTCTTTTGCTACAGAAATTTTAACGCTTGCTTCTTTAACTCTTATTTTTAGTGATTTTGATATTTTTGTTAATTCGTTCTTTATTGCATCTGGAGTTTCATGCATAATTATTCCTAACTGAGGAGAAGGCATTTTACCTGCAGGACCTAAAATTTTACCAAAAGTTGTCGCTACTGACGGCATTAATGGTGCAGCTGCAATGAAGAAATCGTACTGTTTTATTAAATTTTTAAGAGATTTTTTATCTTTATACTGTGCAAATTCTAGTTTTGAAATTGTAGGTAATAAATCAGACTTTTTATCTAAAAATCCGCAAACTTTCTTCTCTTTTACTTTATGAGGAACATTAATTATTGCACTTATATTTTCTTTTCTTAAGTCAAGACCTTTTAAATTTACAATTAAGTCTATAGACTGCGCGAATTTTCGCTTTTTCTCTTTAGCTAATTCTTCTAATGCTGATTTTACATTCATTTTATCTCCTACATTATGACTCTCTTCACAAGAAATCTGTGAAGCTAGTATGTAGTTTAACGATGTTTAGAGAATAGCTAAAGGGTTTTTAAAGATTTTGGTTGACTGTTTTAGAGTTTATTAGTTAACAGTACCTTGTGTTATCCCGAAATTATTTCATAAGGCTGTCATAGACAGCTCTATGAAATTA
>CAYHYK010000021.1:0-12173 GCA_964360985.1 Candidatus Woesearchaeota archaeon
AACCTCATAAACATTAAATCCATTCATTCTTTTAGAATTGACTGCATTTGCATTTCCTTTTTCATCAATTTCAAATTCCAAAGGAGAATCGTGTCTTAACATTTCCAAAGTAATTCTCTTTACTTTTCCTAATTTAGAAGCAGCCAAAGCATAATATCCAAGTTGCCAATTCCTTGCAACAGGACTTAAAACGTTTTTTCCAGTTTTATAATCAATAATTTCAAGTCCATCACTTCCAAAATCAATCCTATCTGCAAAACCAATAAATTTTATTCCTCCAATAACCATATTTAATTTCTGTTCAGTTCTAGAATTAACATCATACTTATTTTTATGTCTCTCGAAAAATATTTTTACAAGTAATGAAGCTTCATTCAAATCCACACCCTGCCAATCTTCTCTAGAACCTATTTCTTTCACAATATTTTGAAAATCAGCTAATTCCTTAAAATTAGATTTCACTCCGATTTCTAAAACTAAATGTACAAAACTCCCAAGCATTATTGCTTCCCATGATAATGTCTTCTGTTCAGGCATATTGTACACATACTTATATTCGTATTTCTTCTGACACTCTGTAAAAAGTAGTAATGAAGATGGAGACAATACTAAATTCTTACTGTCAAATTTCTTTAATTCTCTATTTTTAATTAATTCTAAAGAGGATAAATCTACTCCCTCTCCCTTAAAGATAGATAAAAAATTATCTCTATTATTGATTTCCATTTCTGGAGCAGAATATTTTTCCTCCATATCAATAGCAAAATTAAAATCTTCATTACGAGTATAGTTTACCTCTTCCAAAAATTGCGAAGGATAATATTTTTTACCTCCATAATCTCTGGAGTAGGTTAAAATTAATTTCTGTTTAGATCTAGTAAAAGCCACATAACATAATCTCCTCTCCTCAGAAAGTTTATTTTCTCTCTCATACTCTTCAATATAATAATCAAACTCTTCTCTAGAAATGTTTTTTTCTTTCAGATAAGAAAACTCAGGGGACAAATATGCAGGGATAAGAGAACTGTTATTTATTTTTTCCATTGGAAATCTTTTCTGAGATAGATTTGTGACTATAACACTATCATACTCTAAACCCTTAGTAGCGTGTAAAGTCATTAATCTTACACCTTCATTTTCAGAACTTACCGCCTCTATATCTATCCCTAAATTATTAAGAATATCTAAATAATATATAAAACCAGATAAATCATCACCATAAAGAACTTCATGTTCTTTAGATAAATCATAAAATTTATTCAGATTTAAAATTACGGCTTTATCAGTTTGATTATTAATTAATCCTGAGATATTGTAAATTTCCTTAATTAAATCAGTAACTTTATTACTGGATACTTCAAGCATTAATTTTATTCTTTTTATTAAAATTCTAGCAGCCATTTTTCCAGAATCACTCAAATTCAGTTCAGCTAAAGAATTAAGTACAGTAATAGATAAATTATCATTTCTATAATTATCTTTTATAAATTTTCCAATAGATATCAGATCTTCCTCCATAAATTCAGAATGGTATATCAAATCCCACCACGCCTGCTCTCCTCCTTTCTCTTTATTTTTTAATTTATTTATAATATTGAGATAATCTATGATTGTCTTTATACTCCTCTCTTTTAACAAAGGATTTTTGCTTAAAGATACATAAGGAATTTTTTTCATCTCTAAAGATTTCTTTATAATTCTCCCTTGCTGATGAGTTCTAAACATAATACATATCTCTTTTGGCAATTTTCCCTCTGAAATTTCTTTCTCAACTATCTCGATTACTTTTCTTGCTTCTTCATTTAAATTTTTTAGTTCATAAACTTCTATTTTCTCTCCCTCTCTATCATTAACATTTAGAACTTCAAAACATTCATCTTTATTTAAATAATTATGAACTATTAAGTTATGCGCTGCTCTTAAAATTTTATTACTCGATCTATAAGATTTATCTAAATTATATATCTTATCTTTAGAAACTTTAAACTTCTCTTTAAAATCTACAAAATTCTTTTTGTATGCTCCTCTAAATCTATAAATCGATTGATTCAAATCTCCTACAACAGTAATATTCTTTTCTTTTGCCAATAAAAATAACAAATCTAACTGTACTTTGTTTGTATCCTGAAATTCATCAACTATTACATAATCATATTCTTTTGAAATTTCTGGATTTTTTTCTAGGAGTATCAAAGCATTCCTATTTAAATCAGAATAATCTTGATATTTTTTGAGAGTCTTTATCTTCTCATAAGCACTCCATGCATTAAGAAATTTTTTTAGTTTCAGAATATAATTAATTTTCTTAATTTCATCACCAATGTCTTTCTTTCCCATTTTATCTTTCTTAATATGTAAAGTCTGTACATCAAATTGTAAATTTTCCACCCTCTTTTCCAAATCAACTCCATTATACTTGCTTTCTTCACTATCATAATAATTTCTTAGAGTACTCCACTCTATTCCTAAATCCTTAGCACTTCCTATTGCATTAACATACTGGTGACAATTTCCAACAGGTACCTTCAAATATCTAAACAATACTACCTTAGCCTCATTAGGAGTAAGAATACTGAAGTCTTTGTCTATTCCAATTCTATCCCCATACTTTCGTAATAAATCTGCTGAAAAAGCATGAAACGTTTTAATAACAGGTTCATTTTCATCAGGAGAACTAGTTTTTTTTCTTGTTCTAGAAAGAAGATTATTTGCTGCTTCATTAGAGAAAGTAATGCATAAAATTTTATTTGGAGAATATATTTTATTATCTATAATATATTTCAATTTTTCAATTATAGTGTATGTTTTTCCAGTACCAGCCCCTGCTAAAATAACACACGCACCCTTTACATCTTTTATTGCCTCTTCTTGTCCTAAATTCATTTAATTCATAGAAAACCAGTCATTAAAAATATTGTTGAAATGTTCTTCTTTAAAATATTATAACAGATAATTCTCTTTCCCGTCTTTAAAGTCACAAAACCCTTTCGTGGTCTGTTCGTGGTTTCCTTCAATTCATAAGAATTGAATGGGACAGAGAATTGTGGTTCTCTGTATGTGGCTACTGAGAAAATCCGTTGTAAAATAACCTCTAACTAAATTCCATGGATTTTAACGAGTATTAAAAAGACTATTCTTACCAAGTATGAAAAAACTCCCATATTATTGTTTTTTTATTACCAAGTAAGAAAAGATTTAAATACTTAATTATCTTTCTTACCAAGTATGAAAGATACTAATAATCAAACAAATGAGAAAGAAAATGAAAAAAAACCTTTAGAAATAACAAAAGAAGAAATCTTAGAAAAAACAGCAAGAGAATATTTCAGCTCAGCTAATGAAAATCTAAAAAAAGAAAGGAATAATTCCGCAGTTGTTTTATTCTTTAAAGCATTAGTTGCTCTAACAGACTTATATGTTTATCAGCAAACAGGAAATACTCCATCTTCCCATAATGATAGATTTAGAATATTAGAAGAAAAATTTCAAGAAGTTTATAATCTCTTAGACAAAAATTTCCCATTTTATCAAGATAGCTATATTCAAATAATGTCTAAAGAACTAGCGGAGGTTATAAAAAATGACGCAGAAACTATGGCTAAAAAAACTAAAGTTAAATTACAGTAAAAATGTATTTGATGTAATACAATTTGGCTCTTCTGTAAAAGAAGGCAAAGAGCCAAATGACATAGATATAGCTATAATTTTTAATACAATACCTATAAAAAATCAATTAGATGAAGCTCAAGAAATAAAAAGACAGCTAGAAAAAATATCAGATCTTCCCATTCATATAAAGTCTTTTGACTTATATTCATTTTTCAATCCAGCAAATTTTGCAAAAGAAGATATTTTGTTCCATGGAAAAAGTCTAATTTATCAAGATTATTTTGCAAGAAGATTTGGTTTAATTCCTAAAATACAAATTTCCTATTCGTTGAAGAAACTAAAAAAATCAGAAAAAATAAAAGTAAATTACATGCTCAATGGAAAACAAGGCTCTTATGGGTTATTAAGAAAGCATGAAGGTAAACTTATCCGCCCAGGAATGATAGAAATCAATCCAGAGTATAAAGAAATATTCTTAGAATCTCTTAAAAAACTAACAAACGAAGTTTCATCTAAAGAAATTTTATCTAGATGATTCTCCCATATCCTATTAATCTCCAATGCCCACCAATATTTCTTGCGATACCTACGTTATCATCCTTAAAAGCGACAGTAGGTACTTTTAATGAAACTTCTATTTCCTCACCCTTCAAGTGACTTACATTTCCACCTGTAGTGGAAGTATTAACACTAAGCATTAATAATTCTCCTTGTTTAATTGGATCTACTTTTATTTTGTCATTTAATCCATAAACTTCACTAAACAAGTTAAACTTTAACTTTAAAGACTGAGTTAAATTAGGAAGTTTTCCGTTAATAGAAACTACATTTCCTGCTAAAGAATCTCCTTTTCCTAAAACCATATCCATACCTGTCTCTATACTCATGCTTCCTCCAGGAACTAACTCATTAACCTTTTTACTTCCCTTAAACAAACTTATTATTTTAGTAACTATGGTTTCATACCTATACTTATTTGCTTCTTTTATAACTCTTCCAGGTTTTATTTCTATTTCATCCCCCACTCTCAATATTCCTTTCTTTAAACTTCCCCCTAGAACTGTCCCATGTAAATCTTTGGGAATAGTTCCAGGTTTATTAATATCAAAACTCCTCGCTACCAAGAATACTCCCTCTCCTTTATCATCTCTCACAGGTTTTGGTAATTTAGACAAACATTTCCAAATTTCATCTATGTTAACATTCTGTTGAGCAGAAACAGGAATTATAGGAGCAGAATCATATTTTCCCTTAAGAAATTCTCTAATTTGATTATAATTTTCTTTAGCTTTCTTTTCATCAACTAAATCTATTTTATTCTGAACTACAATTAAATTCTTTATCCCTTTAGCCTGCAAAGCCATAACATGTTCGCGTGTCTGAGGCTTTATTCCTTCATTAGCAGCAACTACAAGTAAAGCAGCATCTATTAAAGCAGCACCAGAAAGCATTGTAGCCATGAGCATCTCATGTCCAGGAGCATCTATAAAACTCACATCCGCCACTTTTTCTCCTTTTCCAGAAATGTTATATCCTTCCTTTTCATCATGATAAATAGAAATATCAGCATATCCAAGTCTTATGGTAATTCCTCTCTTTAATTCCTCTGAATGAGTATCCGTCCACTTCCCACTTAATTTGTAAAGCAATGTGGTTTTACCATGATCTATATGTCCAACTATTCCTATATTTAGTACATTGCTTTCCATAGTTTCTTTATTCTTTGACATAAACAATTTAGAAATGATGCATTTTAAAACCTATTGGTAAAGAAATTAATCAGTATTTCAAAAAGATCATCTAAGAACGCAAGAGATTTTTAATTCTTCTTCTCCTTTCCCTTATCTCTTCATTAATATCTCTTGCTGCACCAACATCTGCTCTAGCTAACCTCTCTTGTAACTCGGCAATTTCATGCGCAATTTCAGCTGCTTCAATTCTAGCTCTCCTATTCCCTGCTCTTCCCAAAGAATTAACAATAAACATAGCATGCATATCTCTATCATAGAAAATCAATAATGCAGATATAGCTGCAATAACTACATAAATAAAAGCTAAATTCTTAAACCAAACATCAGCTGTAAAATCACTCCACCTCATAAAACCAAGTCCCACAAATATAACAAAAAATCCAGTCCATCCTACTTTCCTTATTATTGAACTATCAAATCCCTGAAAAAAGAAAAACCCTACTATAAAAGGTAAAATTGAAGAAAAGAGAATGCCCATGGCTCCGTAAGGAAGCCATATAAAATTAATCAAACTAGAGGTAGTGATATATCTCACAGCCATCATAGAAACAGCAATAGAAATAACTAAAGAAATACTTCTCTTACCTTCAAATCCTGGTACTCTTCCAACAGCAAGACTAACAATAGATAAAATAACTACAAAAACTAATAATTTAATAAATAAAATTTCTCCAGAGTAATCTCCATCAACTCTTCCTAGTAAAAAAGCAATTGCATCTTCCACTCCTCTCCTTGCATCAGAAAATCCCTGAGCAGAAACCAACCCAATCATTGAAACAAAAGAAACCAAACCAGAAACCAATTTACCTTTTATCATCTCTTTTACACCCATAATACAGTATTCGGCTAACTCCTATTTAAAAGTTTCCAAATATTGTCTAATTATTCTACCACCTCCCAACAACAAAATAATTAATGAAAACGTTTATAAATTAAGAGATTCTATTCTAATCATGACAAAGGGGAAACTGGTAAAATTTTCAAGTTTTATAATATTAGCATATTTCTCTATAATTCTCTCTCTAGCACTAGTAGCCGCACAAACAAACAATCCTATACTTGATCCTATCGTAGACTTATTTACATTTAAAACAGATTTATCTGTATCAACAAACATTGCAAAATATTTATTTATTATTTTACTATCTTCGTTAGTCTGGTCCTCTTTAGATGCAAGCGGCTTAGTAAAAAACAATGGAATAAGATGGTTAATAAGCATAGTAGTAGCTTTTCTAGGTATTAGTTATCTTGGAGCCAGCGACATTTGGGCTCTACTTATTTCTTACAACGCTTTAGGTCTAACATTATTATTTCTGTTTCCATTCATAATCCTTCTTTTCTTTACAACTATGACTATAAAAGAAGGAAAGGCTATGGGAATTGTAACTCAACACATAATATGGATGATTTATTTCGTCTTCCTTATCTATAGATTTGTGGCTGGCGCTGTAGAAGGGTCTTTACCTGTAGATAACATTTCAACCTGGATATTCCTTGCTGCAATAATCTTATCAGCGTTCATGGTATTTGGAAATAGAGGAATAATAAAATGGTTTCAAAAAGAGATTGTTAATACTGAAATAGACGTTGCAGAAACAACCGAAAGAAGAGCAGCTGAACTAACAAAAGCAAGAGCGAGAGCATTACGTGATGAAGCTAATCTCAATTAATAAAAGCCCAACATTTTTAAAAGTTCAATGATTACATATTATATGGAAAAGAGCAGTGTGATCAAATTAATTCTTATATTAAACCTCATATTTATTTCTCTATTTGCATTTTCTAGTGCACAAGATAGCGGAGAAATAATAAAAAAAGAGATAGGAATAGATCCTAATAAAATTCCTACTAATCTAGATGAACTAAAAGAAGATTATTTGCAAGAAAAATGGACTGAATTTATATCTAAAAGTAAGATATTAGGTAACCTCCATAAATTTCTAACAAAATTTTCTTTCCTATTCATTGTTCTATTTGCACATCCCTATGAAATTTCTCTAACTCTATTTCTAATAATAGTTTTATGGTTTTTCGTTTTTCTAAAAACAACAGAAATAATTAATGCCTCAAGAATAACCAAAAAAAGTATTTCTTTAGTAATAGGAGCAGCCCTCGCCATAATCCTCTCTCATGTAGGAATTCTAAAAACTTTATCTGTATTTATTAAAGATTTAATTCTAAAACCCGAAAACTGGTGGATGAGAACTATAATCATAGCGATAACTTTCGGTGTAATTGCAGTTGTATACGTTCTTTCATCTATATTGTCTAGACATATAAAAGAAAAAGCAAGAGAAAAAGCAGAAGAGGAATCAATACAAAAAGTAAAGGAAGTAAAAGGATTTACAAAAGAAATAAAGAAAGTAAAATACTAATTTATTTACTTCGCCGCACTACGAGCAGCTTTCGCTCTCGCTCTTTCCAGAGCAATGTCATATCCAGCACTTACCATTTCCTCTAAATCCAATTTATGTTTTAACACTTTTATGAGTTTAAACAATACATAAAATGCCACTACCAATATAATCAAGACAGAAATAAATCTAAGTATTCCACTTCCCGCTAAAAATCCAAATATATTCCCAGCTCCAAAAAAGAATAACGCTATTTGCCTAATAGCTCCAGTTATAGCAATTAACACAGTTATTACTAATGCTCCAAACCATGATTTTAATCCCGAACCGAAAAAAGGAACTATTTCAAGTATAGAATGAATTATCAAGAACAATACAATCCATAAAACAATCAACACAACAAAAGTCTGCAAATCCACCTTATCAGTTGTAGATAAACCGAAAACCACTTTCATAAAAAAAGCTAAATTATCAGGAATAATAATTTCCTTATTTAAGACATTATCTGTATTTATCCCTAAATTATTTGGAATATCAGCACTACTTTCTGGCTCGTTATTCTGAGCACTTACCAATAAAATACTCACACTCAAAAAAACAATAAACAATAACATGCCCTTTTTCATCTAGCTATTAAATACATATCATTTAAATCCTTTTCTAAAAATATTTCTGCATTAATAAGTTTTAAATACTCCAGTAAAGAAATCAAAATATGAGAAAGGAATTAAAAGAAATGTTAGTAGCAGGTACTCTAGCATTAGGATCTATAGGAACAGTGGGATATATCGGATATGACTGCATTAAAGATCCAAAAAGGCTAGAAGATAGAGTAGGACATTTAATAATTGCAAGTGCAGGATTAACTGGTTCATATGTAGGATTAAAATATTTTCTTAAATCTTTCTACAAATAAAATAATATCTAAAACAATTTCCTCTGTGCACCAGCCTTCTTAATTTCTCCTAATTTATCTAAATGCTTTTCAACTCTTTCCATTGAAAAATCATGTTCACCTACTAGTATCTCCTTCACTTTATCTTTATTTAATTTAGGAAAATCAATTTTAACATGCTTTACATTAGGCTTTTTAAAAATCTCAAAAATTTCTTTCCACTCAAAATCTAGTTTTCCCTCTAGGGTTCTAAAAATAGCTACAGGATATCTCTTTTCTTTAACAAGTGCCAAAGCCTTTTTTGGACCTATACCTTTTACACCTCCAGGATTAAAATCCGTTCCAACTAATATAGCCAAGGAAATTAACTGATCTCCATCCATCCCTAAAGAATTTAGTGTTTTATCATATTCAATTAATTCTGGAGAAATATAAACAATTCCAGAACGTGTCTTTCTTTGTCTTGCCAGAGTTAAATTCTGAATTAATCTCCCTCCAACAACTAGTGCATCATAATCCTGACTTCCAACAGCATACGCCTCTCCATCCTTAACAAGCTGAGCACATTGCATTTCACCCTCTCCAGGAGCCATAACGACAGCAATCCCCATTGCTTCAAGTAAAGTTTTACTCTCATCAATCATTTCTTTAGTTAATTTTACAAAACCACGAGAATATTTCCCCATTCCCTCTATATCTTCTTCATCTTTCGCTTCCTCATACTTCTCCATTGCTAGTTGTTTAGCATTATTCCTTAGTTCATGAGTCTTTCCTTTCAAAGGATGATACTCGCCATCAAAAACATAAACAAGTTTAATGCCTTCTGAAAGCAAAGCTATATTTCTATAAAATAATCCACTAAAGTGAGAAGTTATCCTTTTTTTATCATCCATTAAAGGAGTTCCATCAGGTTGTCTTATAGAACTCAAAAATTGGTATATTGCATTAAATGCATCTATAGCTACAACCTTTCCCTTTAACTCTGCGAACTTAATTTCATGTCTAGGAACAATATCCCCAATCTGTAAACCCATTATTCTAGAAAGAAATTATACTTAATAAAATTAATCTAAGAACTGTATAACTGTCCTCTTTCATATAAATGTTCGTCTTCTAAGGAATCTTGAGGGATACCTAGTGCGTTAGCACTCAAATAGTATAATCCAGCATCATTATTTCTAAGTGCTTTCCTTAAATCAGCTTCCAACTTGCTAACTTCCTCAGAAATATCCACTCTTACAGGTTTCTTTTTTCTATATCTTCTAACAGGCACCTCTTTCCCAAAAACCAAAGAGTCACTAGCTCCCCTTTCTGAATACTCTTTTTCTCTTACCACAAAAAAATATAGTAAAAATCTATTTAAGCTTTTCCATCTAAAATAACCTTAAATAACCCTTGCCCTTAATAAAAACATGAAAGGATATATCATCTATTCCACATATGAAACAATCGATGAAGAAACACATGTCTATCTACACGGAAGACTTGAAAACGGACAATCTTTCGTAACAATAAACAAAGTAAAACCTTATTGCTATATTAAAGATAGTGACTTAAAAAAAGTCGAGAAACTTCTCTCTAAATTCGAAGTAGAGAAAACTTCTCTAAAAAACTTCAGCGAAGAAAAAGTCACTAAAATTTCAGCAAAAACTCCAGTAGATCTTAGTAAACTAGTAAAATCCATGCATGAAAAAATAGACACTTATGAAGCAGATGTAAAACCTCACACTCGCTTTTTAATAGATAATAATATTTTAGGAACTGTTAAAATTGAAGGAGATTATACCTCTTCAGAAAAAATAGACCGAATATATAATAATCCTCAAGTTCAGCACGTTGAACCATTTAATCCAAAACTAAAAGTTCTTTCAATGGACATAGAGTCAAGTAAAGATTCAGGCAAACTCTTCTGTATTGGACTTTACACAGAAAAAGAAAAAAAAGTATTCATGATCACTAAACACAAAATAAAAAACGTAATTCCCTGTAAAGACGAATTAGACTGCATCGAAAAATTCAAAAAAGAATTAATGAATATAGATCCAGATATAATAACAGGATGGAATTTTATAGACTTTGATCTAGTCTTTCTAAGATCTCTATCCAGTAAAAACAAAATACTCTTTGATATTGGCAGAGATAATAATAACCTTCGTCTAAGAATAGAATCAGGTTTCTTCAAAAATTCAAGCGCTGATGCCACAGGTAGACAATTCATCGATGCAATGTCATTAATTAAAGATCCATTTATTCAAGAAGCCCCGACTATTAGAAATGCTGAATTTGACTCATACACTTTGGAAGATGTCTCCCAAGCAATTCTAAAAAAAGGTAAATTGCTTAAAGGAAAATCAAGACATGATGAAATTGAAGAGCTATATACAAAAAATTCTCCTCAGAGCCACCAAAAATTAGCCGACTATAATCTAAATGATTGTGAATTAGTTTTTGAAATTCTAGAAAAGACAAAAATGGTTGATTTAGCAGTAGAAAGATCCCTACTTACAGGAATGTCTTTAGATAGAATTACTGCTTCAATTGCCGCTTTCGATTCATTATACCTAAGAAAAGCAAAAAGTAGGGGTCTAGTTTGTCCAACCACGAGATTTAGTAATAAAGAAGAAAGAATAAAGGGAGGATATGTTAACTCTCTAAAACCCGGAGTATATCACAACGTACTAATTATGGATTTCAAATCTCTATATCCTTCAATAATAAAAACATTCAATATAGATCCTGCATCATATGTAGAAAACCCTTCTGGTAAAAAAGATTTAATCGTCTCTCCAAACAAAGCTCATTTTAAAAACACTGCAGGTATACTTCCAGAAATAATAGGCACTCTTCATGATGCAAGAGAAAAAGCAAAAAAAGAAAAAAGAGAATTATCAAGTTATGCTATAAAAATAATAATGAATTCCTTTTTCGGAGTTTTAGCAAGTCCAAATTGTAGATTTTTCAGTTTAGAAGTAGCTAACGCAATTACTCACTTTGGACAATTTATAATAAAATTAACAGCTGAAGAAATAGAAAAATTAGGTTACAAAACAATCTACTCTGACACCGACTCTGTTTTCATAGAGACCTTTCTAGATAAAAATAAAGCCCTAGAACTAGGACAAAAGATACAAAATCACATAAACGATTTCTATAAAAAATATGTAAAAGACAATTACAACAGAAATTCTTTTCTAGAACTTGAATTCAAAAAACTATATCTTGCAATGATGCTTCCAAAATTAAGAGGTAAAGAAGGAGCAGCCAAGAAAAGATACGCAGGATTAATAGAAAATAGCGGCAAAGAAGAAGTAGAAATAACAGGTTTAGAAGCAATAAGAGGAGACTGGACAGAAGCAGCACAAGACTTCCAAAAAGAACTTCTTCTAAAGTTATTCAAAAATAGTCCTATAGAATCCTTCATCAAAGATTACATAAAAAAGATTAAAGAAGGAAAAATGGATGAAAAATTAATCTATCGAAAGTCCATAAGAAAATCTCTTGATGAATATACTAAAACAACTCCTCCCAATGTAAAAGCTGCAAGAAAACTGGATAAATTAGAAT
>CAYHYK010000022.1:0-11661 GCA_964360985.1 Candidatus Woesearchaeota archaeon
GGAGATGGAGTTAATGATGCTCCTGCTCTAAAACAAGCAAATGTAGGAATTGCTATGGGAACAGGGACAGATATCGCAATAGAGGCGGGAGATTTAGTTTTGGCCAAAGGCTCTCTAATTGGAGTAGTCCAGGCAATCAATCTATCAAAAGCAACATTCAAAAAAATAAAACAAAATTTATTCTGGGCATTTGCTTATAATGTTTTAGCAATCCCATTAGCAGTATCAGGTCTTTTACATCCAATCATAGCTGAAGTCGCTATGGCATTGTCTAGTATTAGCGTAGTTGTAAATGCTAACTTGCTAAGGAGGGCAAAGATTTAAATGGCATTTAAGGAATTTGTAAATGAACTAAATGGAGATAGAGTAGAAGGAGAACTCATAAAAACTATTTTCTATTCTTTACTAACCTCATTTATCTTTCTGGGCATAGTTTATTTTTTGAAGCTTAAAACAATTCAGGATTTCATGCCAAAATACGGATTCTATTTACTTTTTAGTGCCCTAAGTTTTGCACTAATAACTCCCGCAATAAGGCAAGTAAGAGCATACAAAGAATTTCCTTGTATGTCTGGGATGATGATAGGAATGACAATGGGGATGATAGCTTCTTTTCTCTCAGGATTTTATGTTGCATCCACAAATGGCATGTTCATAGGAGGATTCTTCGGAGTCGCTATAGGAATTACTCTTGGCGTTTGGAATGGTAAATGTTGCGGAGTAATGGGTTCGATGGAAGGAGTTATGGCTGGATTCATGGGAGGTCTAATGGGTGCAATGACCTCATTCATGTTATTAAACGACAATTTAAAGACAGCCGGAGTATTAGTCTTTGCAGTAAGTGCTGTAATAATGGTAAAATTAAATTATATGATATTTACCGAAACAAAAGAATCTGAAAGACAGAGACAGGAAGATCATTTGTTCACTTCAATATTAACATTTATATTAATATCAATAACTACTTGGCTCATCGTTTACGGTCCAAGAAGCGGAATCTTCCAATGAAAAAAGAATTAATAAAATATTTAAGCTTGAATGAGGAGGCATAATTATGAAAAACACTACAATGATATTAGGGATTATAGTCTTGTTAGCGATAGGAGGATACTTCGTATTTGGTAGTTCACAAGAGGGAAATATTGAAGTTAATGGAAATGTTGTTAATAATCTTGAGGAAGTTCAGAAATTTGTTTTAAGTGAAAAAGATTATAACTATTATCCAAGAGAAGTAAGAGTAAAAGCTAATCAGCCAGTAAGTATTTCCTTAGACAAAAGTGTTACGGGATGTTTGCGTTCATTCACAATAAAAGATTTAAAAGTTGCTAAATATCTGCGAACTCCTTCAGATAGCCTAGAATTCACCCCAACCCAACAGGGCACTTACACATTTGCATGTAGTATGGGTATGGGCTATGGCAAGTTAATTGTCGAATAAAATGCTAAAGATATTTAAGAAACCTTATATCTACTGGACAATAAGCATATTTTTATTTTATATTATTCTAAATATTTTAATTAGCGGATTTTATTCCACAATTCAATTAATATCTATTTATGCAAAAACAGTCAATTGGGTTGATTTATCTATTTCAATTATTCTATCCATAATAATCGGAGGACTAGTTTCTATTAATGTAACATATAGTTATATTCTTTATAAAGAACGTAATAACTGCCTTGAAGAAAATACTCTAACAGGCATTGGAACTTTAGGAGGTTTAGCAACAGGAATATGCCCTTTATGCGTTACAGGACTATTCCCCCTAATATCTGGACTATTAGGCATATCATTCTCATTCGCTAGTTTGCCTTTCAAAGGTTTAGAAATTCAAGCAATTGCCATCATTTTACTTTTAATAAGTTTATATTTATTAAGAAAGAGATAATCTTATTCAACAATTAAAGAACCCTTCATTCCATTCTTTCTATGTTGCCCAATACTACAATAATATTCAAATGTTCCTTTCTTATCGGGAACAAATTCTACAAATGTAGAGCCTCCATCATTAACTTTTTCTGTAGCGGCACTAAACTCATCGACTTTCCAATCATGGAATCCTTTAGTACTTGTAAACTCGATTCTTACTTTATCTCCCTCTTTTACTTTAATTTGAGAGTTTTCCACTCCATTCATAAAAAATTTAAAATTCTCTCCAGTTAATTTAAAAGTCTTAACACTAGGATGAGTTTCATCCATACTCTCATCTGCTATGGCATTCCCAGTAATATTTGAAGAATTAAGAAAATACATCCCACCAATCAAAACGACTAGCAAAATTACTACTCCAACAACAGCTTTATTCATAATCGTTAAAAATAAAAGGATTATATAAAGTTTTCTTTATTATTTCCTAAACTTTTTATGTAAACATAATTGATCTTCACCATTAAGGAACACTACAAATGTGGCTACGGCTAAACCAAAGTCTCTTACACCTAAGTCATTAAATCCTAAAGACGAGGCTATAACAACTAAATGTAAAGAAAGAATGAGTGAAGCAAATCTAACATATATTCCTAGTAGTAATATAAATCCTAATGCCAGTTCCAATACAGCATTAAACAAGACTAATGTTTTAGCACTTAGTCCAAAAACAAGGGCAGAGTCAGGAACAAATCCTGCCCACTCATCAGGTGAAATAAATTGATTAAATCCAAAATATAAAAATACAAGGCTCATAGCAATCCTCAAAATAGGTTTTGAATATCTTTCTAGATACATAAAACAAAGAAGTTAAATGACTATATAAATTTTTTAGAAATCACTTAGGAGCATACTTTTCACTAAAAGAATATGCTTCTCCCTTAGTAACTTTCAAAATAACTCCATAACCAATTTTATCTACATATCCATAAGGAATTATTATCTTTTTACTTCGAAACAATCCAGACTTTATAGCAATAGCATTTATTTTATTTGAGTTTTCTACAAGTTCTACTTCAGAAACACTTCCCAGTTCCTTTCCATCCGAATCAAAAACTTTTAGTCCCATTATTTCAAAAGAGACTTTTATATTCAAAAAAACCGCGTACTTTGTAATTTTTTCAATATAACTTCTTCCAATAGCCAAACCTTTCCTCAAAAATCCTTTATCTATTCCAACTCCAATGAAATCAAAATCTTCCGGGTCTATGAAAACTTTTTCAGCAATCCCTATAAAGTCTCCTTCAGAATCTATTATTTCTTTTCCAAGTAAATCATCAGAAGTTAAAGCCTTATCAAGATCTTTGCTTGAGATACTTTTTTGTGCCATCGTAATTTATTTTTAATATCACTGACCTGCCAACTAATTTTATATTTCCAGCATCAATATTATATTTCCTAACCCAACTACTCACCATTATAGCTTCAATATCATTACTATAATCATTTCTTGCAATATCTTTTACTCTGCCAATAACCTTTCCATCCGAAGTTACAACTTTCTTTCCCTTTAAGAATATAAAAGGATCAATATTCAATATAGCAGCATCATTAGATATTTTATCAAAATAACTCTTTCCAATGTACAATTTCTGATTAAAAAATCCTCTATCAACAACTATTCCAAGTAAACTCATATTTTTTGGATCAGCTCTAACCTCACTTATTCTACCTACCACGAGTCCATCAGCAGAAATAACTCTGGATCCTATAAGACGCCTGAGATTAACAGTTTTATCCTTCGCAGAATCGTTCTTTTGAATAATATCTACCTCTTTCATTCCTTTGCAAAGGCACTTCAATATAAAAAGTTATCCTAGCGCATACATTGCATAACTCTTACCTATTAACAAATAAAGTCCTAAAGTCTCATTACTCCGTCAGGACGATTCCTAATGTGTAAGTATAAATATCCCACATATAGCTGCATACTTAATCAAGCTTCCAAGAGTAACTAGGATAAAAAGTCTATAAAAATTATATCTCGCTATTCCAAGTGCAAAAGTCAGTACTTCATATGGTAAAGCAGGAATAGCACTTATGAAAAACAATAGAAATGCTCCATACTTATTAGTCAATCTTCTAACTTTGTAAACTTTTTTTGCAGAAAGAAAATTTAACACAAGTGGACTAAATTTAGCTCCAATCCAATAATTAACTATCTGAATTAATAGAAGTCCCAAATTAAGAAATATAAACGAAAGCCATACATTATTTCCCTTAGTCAAACTTAAATAAAATATTATCTCTAGCGGAGAAGGAATTATAAAACTCCCTCCTAAAAGTCCCGCATAGAATAATCCAGTAGGAGTAAGTTGAGTTATTTCCTCCTCTATTAAACTCTCTACACTTTTAACAATGAAATTTTCTTTAAACTGATCGTAAAATTTTAACTGAAATATCAAAGCAAAAATAGCCAGAGAAATCAAAACAACTAATGATATCAAGAAAACTTTAATTTTTTTGGAATTAGTTGTTCTATAAACAAAATAATAATCACCCATATTTAGTACAGCAATTAGTCAATAATAAACCTTGTGTTATGTCACAAAACCCTTTCGTGGTTTTGCTCATGGTTTTGCGGCTAGCAGAGAAAATCCTTCTGTCACGACCGCTGACTTTAGTTCCAGAGTTTAACGAGTATTAATATTTTAGAATACTGGGTAGTAAGAAATATAAACATCGGATATTTAGTAGTCAAATGAAGAGATCTTCAATTATCTTAATTTCAATACTTTCAATAGTAGCATTATATTTAATCTGGTATTCTGTTTCTCCTTTATTCTTAAATAAAACAGTAAATGAAGAAGCTCCTTTGATAAGTATTGATAGCACTAAAGAGGAAGTTATTTCATATATAGGTTCTTTCTCAGGGGCAGATTCTTTTCATCAGGTTGAAGGCAGTGCCAGTGTAGTTCCAACAGAAGGAAAAAAATATCTAAGATTAGAAAATTTTAAGAGTACAAACGGTCCGGATCTAAGAGTATACCTATCAAGGGATATAGAGGCTAGTGATTACATCAGCCTTGGAGAGTTAAAAGGAAACATAGGGAATCAGAACTATGAAATACCTTCTAATGTAGATTTACAGAAATATAAGTACGCTTTAATATGGTGTGAACAGTTTAGTGTTTTATTTGGCCATGCAGAATTAAGTTCTCCAGTAGGTCTTAAATAATAAGCCACTACTGGGACTTGAACCCAGCACCTCGACATATTTGACTTTTAAGATACCAATGTCGCGCTCTACCGGATGAGCTATAGTGGCGTTGCAGAGGAAATTTAAAACACTATAAAAAGATGCCGATACTAAGAACTAAACATTCAACTCTGTCTTTTAATCTTCACTCTTTTTACAATTTGAATAATCATTAAAACTATATCAACCAAAACCCATATTATCAGAATTGGAACACCTATAAATTGAAAAGATATATAACACCAAGTTGCTTCGCTACATAGTCCAGAACTTTTTACTCCTAACAAATCATTCTCTGACAATTCATTAAGTACCATAAAAGAAATAAGAAACATAAACACTATCATATGTTTTAATATTATATAAGGTACTGTTCTTCTTTTAAATCCAAGTAAAAATGGAGAACTAAATAACAAGGCTACAAAAGCCCCTAAGAAAGTCGGATGTCTATCAGCACTCCAGTAAAATAATATAAAAACAATTGGAACCAATAAAAACCACCAATTTCTTTTTGACTCTTCCATATAAAGCTTAATCAAGGAAACTATATAAAAATAACTATTTCTCAATATAGCTCTGATTCAAATCAGGAAGCCATTCAAACTTAACAACGTAACTTGTAACTTGGAAACCTTGCTGAAACAAATGATATAACCAAGAAGAATAATACTCAACAAATACAGTTCTCTCTTGCCTATCTGCCAAATGTAAATCATGGTTGCTAATAATAAACAAAGCTCCCAAAAAAAGAAGTTTTAGTACAACTATAGTGGTTTTCATTTTGTAGTATTAAGAGAATTATTTAGTGTCCAATCTTGATTAATAGCATACCCTGTGATTCTCCCAACATTCCAAAAAATACTCTTTATCCAAAGAAAATAAAGCCTTCCAGCTTCCATTAATCCCTCAAAACTTGTAAAGTCTATATCATGGATACTTGCGATCCTATATATAGAAAAACTAAAGAATAAAATAAGTCCCACACTAATAATCAAAAGCATATTTTTCTTCAAAACAACAAATAAATTAACAGCGTCCTGTGATTTGAATATTATTACAAATAAAACTATTGCTACAATACTTATTAACCACCAGCTTATCATTTTCCCTTTTTATACAAATTTACAAGTCTTATTTTCTATAAAAATCTTTGCTAATACTATTATTCAATAATTTCTAGAAAGTTTTAAATATTAGTTATACATTGTCTAACTATGACCACAATCAATGTAAAGCTAAAGAAATGGGGAAATTCTTTTGGTGTCGTCATACCTAGAGAAGTTGTAGAAAAGGAAAGTATGAAAGAAGATGAGAATGTTACATTAATAGTTGTAAATAAAAATTCAAACGTTCTAAAAGAAACCTTCGGTATTGGAAAAGGAAAACTCAAAAAGTCAGGGCAGGAATTTAAGGATGAAGCAAGAAGAGAGCTTTACTGAAGAAGATAATGAAAAAGAATCTTTACTATTCGATACTTATGCCTTTGTAGAAATAATAAAGGGAAATTCAAATTACTTACCCTATACTAACAAAAAAATAATTACCACTAGGCTAAATATTTTTGAATTATATCACGGATGTTTAAAAGATAATAATGAACCTTTAGGAGAGGAAATGGTTCAAAAATACTTTCCTTTTATTAGAGATTTTGACCAAGAAGTTATAAAAGCAGCAGCAAAATTAAAATATAAATTAAACAAAAGAAACTTATCAATGACTGACTGCATAGGATATACATTTGCAAAACAATTAGGAATAAAATTCCTAACTGGCGATAAAGAATTTCAAGACATGGATAATGTAGAATTTGTTAAATAATCACTTACTATCAATATGTACTCAATTTCTAGAAGAAGATTTAAATATAAGTTTTTGTTTTATTTATTATGGGAAGTAAAGAAACTAGGGTAAAATCTTTTTGGAAACCTTTTGCAGGAGGATTAGCACTTTTGACGGTAGCAGGAGTTTTAAGAGTTAGTTGTGACAGGGAGCGTAATGAATATACTTCATTTAATTCTCATCCTGTTGATCAGGTATTTAGAGATCATGACGGTATAAGATTAATTCATACCGATTCAAAAGGAATTATACAAGAAAGTGAGTATTCAGGAGAACTAGTTTATAAAAAATATTACATGGGTGAAGAGATAGAAAATGTTCCTATAGACATCACAAATAAATTTAAGTATGTTAATGATCCCAATAGAAGAGATATTTTGATTATAAAAGATCTTAATGAAGGAGAAAGAGGATATGCTAATTTAATAAAATATAATCAGATTGTTATTGGCCCGAATCAAAAACGTAACTACTTAGAGGTTCATTTACCTAAGGATTCCAGAATATCTCCTGGAAAAGAAGTCTTTGGCAACAAGCCAAGAATAGAAGCTGAAATGAATGAAGTTAAGTAATCACTTACCTGCTATTTTTTCCAAAGAAACTGCAATAGAAGACAATGCCTCTCGTATCTCATCCAAAGTAGAAATAACATCTTCCATCTTCTCACCCATCGTCTGGCTATCTTCCTCTGACATATTGTTTTTAACTTCCATCTATATTTATACTTTTTTGTATAAAAACTAATGGGTTCTCAATAACAAAATGTTTTTAACAATTAAAAACATTTATAAAGGATCTATTTCAGTTATATTTAATTAAACCAATGATGTGTTTACGGAGGTCAAATGACAGACTTCTACGAAATTATTGAGAAAGCAAAGAAAACCGGAAAAATTGACAAGGGAACGAACGAAGTTACTAAAGCAGTAGAACTAGGCGTTGCTAAAGCAGTTTTTTATGCGGCAGACGTTTCCCCTAAGGAAATAGTTGCCCATCTTGCAATTTTATGCAAAGAAAAAGGAATACCGTGTATCGAAGTAGATTCTAAACAAAAATTAGGAATTGCTGTAGGTATAAAGGTTGGAGCTTCTTCTATTGCAGTAATTGATGCAGGCAGTGCAGACAAAGAGATTTCTCACCTAAAATCTAAATCTAAGTAATAGACTATGGCAAAGAATCAACAGAGAACTAAAGACAAAACAGGAGAAAGTAATACTACTACAGTCACAAAATTAACTGGAGAAGAGCCAGTTAATGCAGTTGTAGAGGAATTAGTAGGTAGAACAGGCGGAAGAGGAGAGGTTACCCAGGTTAAAGTTAATGTCATTAGCGGAAGAAACAAAGGAAAATCATTAAGAAGAAATGTAAAGGGTCCTGTAAAATTAGGAGATCTTCTAACATTGAGAGAAACAGAAATTGAAGCAAGAAGAATAAGAACAAATACAGGGAGAAGTACATAATGTCTGAAAGAAAAATAGTTGGATTTGACTCAGATATTATACATGGGGTTTTAAGAGAACATTTCGATTATGCAGGTCCTCTTCTTTATTTGTCTACAGATGAAAAGAATGAAAATGGGTTTAGGATATATTCCCCGAATCTTTTAGATATTACTGTTGTTCCTAAAGAGAAATTTGAGTCAAGACAAAGAGTAATAGATTATTATAATCATACATTTGCAAAGAATAAGGCATTAACTTTGGTTGTAGATCATGATCTAAGGTTAGCTATTGTTGGCTGGGGTTATCAAAATGGTTAAATGTTCATTTTGCGGCAAAGAAGAACACTCATTCAAAGGATTGCATCTAATAAACAATGACGGAACAATTTCATATTTCTGTTCAGCTAAATGTAGGTTCAATGCTATAAAATTAAAGAGAAATAAGAGAAAAGTTAGATGGACTCAAGCATTCAAACTTAAAGGAAAAGAAGTAGTCTCCATTCCATCTTCTGACTTACAAGATTCCAAAGATAAGGCTAAAAAAGCCTAATTTTTAATTTTATCGTCGATAAAATTGTAGAAAGGTTTAAAAAGATGTGTCTATTTTTCATATTCTAAAAGATAACATGAGCGATAAGAAAGAATATTCTGCAGAAAAGATAAAAGTTCTAGAAGGACTTGAAGCAGTGAGACTGCGTCCCGCAATGTACATAGGTAGTACAAGCAAGACAGGACTGCATCATTTAGTCTATGAAATAGTAGACAATTCCGTTGATGAGGCAATGGGAGGGCATTGCGATACTATAATCGTCACTTTGAATAAAGATGGAAGTGTAACAGTTTCAGATAATGGTAGAGGAATTCCAGTAGACCCTCATCCAATATACAAAAGACCAGCTTTAGAAATAGTAGTTACAAAATTACATGCAGGTGGAAAATTCGACAAAGGAAGTTACGCAGTTTCAGGAGGATTACATGGAGTAGGTATCAGTGTTGTCGCAGCGTTATCCAAACACATGTCTGTAACAGTAAAAAAAGGCGGAAAAATTTACAAACAAGAATATAAAATAGGTAAACCAATATACGATGTAAAATTAATTGGTGATGCAGAAAGAGGGGAAAAAGGAACAGAAGTTACTTTTATGCCAGACGAAACTATTTTCTCAACAGTAAAATTCGATTTCTCTATTTTAGAAACAAGATTTAGAGAGATTGCATTCTTAAACAAAGGTCTTAAAATAATCTTAAATGACCAATCAACAGACAAAGAAGAAACTTTCTTCTATGAAGGAGGAATAATAGAATTTGTTAAATGGCTCAACGAATCTAAAGATGCAATCCATAAACCTATTTATTATATGAAAGAAGAAGCAGGAGTTGTTGTTGAATGTGCCGTTCAATATAACAATGGATACCAAGAAAATGTTTTAGGATTTGTAAACACAATCAACACTGTTGAAGGCGGAACTCATGTTATTGGTTTCAAAACAGCAGTTACAAGAGCAATAAACGATTATGCAAATAAAAACAATATGCTTAAAGGTGCAGATGGAAATCTAACTGGAGATGATGTTCGTGAAGGACTAACCGCAATAATTTCCGCGAAAGTTCCAGAGCCTCAATTTGAAGGACAGACAAAAACAAAATTAGGAAATAGCGAAGTAAAAGGAATAGTAGACAAAGTAAGTATGGCTGCTTTGACAGAATTCTTCGAAGAAAATCCTGCTATTGCAAAGAGAATAGTTGCAAAAGCTCTTGAATCACAAAAAGCAAGAAACGCTGCTAAAAAAGCAAAAGAACTTGTAAGAAGAAAAAGTGCTTTTGGTGGAGGAGGTTTGCCAGGAAAATTAGCAGACTGTTCAGATAAAAAATCTGACAACACAGAATTATATATTGTAGAGGGAGATTCAGCAGGAGGTTGTTTTTCAGGTAATACTGAAATTGCATTAGCTGATGGAAGAAGCATTTCATTTAAAGATTTAATAATTGAAAATAATCAAGGAAAAGAGCATTTTTGTTACACCATAAAAGCTGATGGATGCGTAGGAATAGAAAAGATAATCCATCCTAGGATTACTAAAAGAAATACAGATGTTATAAAATTAATTTTAGATAACGGAAAAGAAATTATCTGTACTCCAACTCATAAATTTATGCTCAGAGACGGAAGCTATAAAGAAGCTCAATATTTAACCAAAGATGATTCTTTGATGCCTCTTCACAAAAGAATTTCTAAAATTGGAGGAAGAATAACCATAGATGGCTACGAAATGGTCTGGGATCAGAATAAGACTTGGATATTTACTCATTTGTTAGCTGATGAATATAATTTGATGTACAAGGTTTATGATAAATTTCAAGGAACTCATCGACATCATATAGATTTTAATAAACTTAACAACAACCCTACTAATATAATTAGAATGTCTAAAGAAGATCATTTATTATTACATACTGAGATGTTATCAAAGACTTTACATAGAATAGATGTAAAAGAAAAGGCTTCCTTGGCACACAAAGATCAAAATTACAGAGATAAGATGAGCCAATGGGCTAAACAACCTGAAGTGAGAAATATGTTAAGCCAAAGAGCTAAAGAACAATGGAAAGATCAGAGCTATAAAGATTATATGAATGAAAGATTCCTACAGTTTTATAACTCTAATGAAACGTACAGAAATAAAAATAATTCTAATTTAAATAAAAGTCAAGAGGAATATTGGTCTAATCCAGAAAATAGAAAAAAGGCTTCCGAGAAAGTTAGAAAATTCTTCCAAGACAATCTTGATGCTAAAGAATATTTATCAAGAGTAGCTAAAGAACAATGGAAGAATAATATTTTAGTATCCTGGAGAAGTCAAAAAACAAAAGAGCAATGGACCGCTGATTTCAGAACTAAGAGAAAAGAAGCTTATAATCAGACATATTACAATAAAACAATAAGCTTAATGAAAAGAGTTTTAGAAAAAGAAGGAGATATTAGTAAGTTTGACGAATTAAGAGTCAGCAATGGAGACAGAACTATATTAAGTAAAAATACTTTCTTGTCAAGATTTTTTGATAATGATGCCGAAAAAATGCTTGAAACAATAAATAATTGGAATCACAAAATTAAGAAAATCGAATATATTACCGAAAAGATGGATGTCTATGATATTGAAGTGCCAAACACGCATAACTTTGCTCTGGCTTCAGGAGTTTTTGTTCACAATAGTGGAAAACAAGCAAGAAATAAAGAATTTCAGGCAATTCTTA
>CAYHYK010000023.1:0-10278 GCA_964360985.1 Candidatus Woesearchaeota archaeon
ACACAATCAATAAATGTGGCGCAAGAGTTTCAGGAAAATCTTCTAACTTTTCAAGGTGCACTAAGCGAACATGGATTTGAATCAGATTTATTCTATGAAATAGAAGATTTCACAAAAAAAATAGCTATCGTACCATGTTCAGCTAGAACAGGAGAAGGAATAGAAGAACTTTTGTTCGTACTTTGCGGCCTATGTCAGAAATTCTTAAAAGAAAGACTAAAAGTCTCAGAAGAAGCCAAAGGGATTATTCTAGAAATAAAAAAAGAAAAATCAATGGATCATGTTGAATCAATTTTATATGACGGTCATCTAAACGTGGGAGACGAAATAGCCATTGCCAGTTTTTCAGATCCAATCATTTCTAAAATAAGATCTATTGAAGAAATTGAAAATCTTTCTTTAAAATATAACAGTGCTAAATCAGTAAATGCCGCTTCAGGAATAAGACTACATCTAACAAATAAAGAAGGAATTCTTCCTGGAATGCCTTTTCAGAAAATAAACAACAATTTAGAAGAACTTAAAAAAGCATTCAAAAAAGAAGTCTCTAAGGCAATAAATCTAGATAAACAAGGAATAATTATAAAAGCAGATTCATTAGGAAGTCTAGACGCACTAATAAATCTTCTAAATCAACAAAATATCCGAATAGTAAAAGCAGGAATAGGTCCAATAAGTAAGTCAGATATTATATCCGCCAAAGCAAATTTAGACATAGATCCTCTTGATGCAGTAATAGTAGGTTTTAACATCTCTATTGAAGAAGACATAGAAATAGGAAAAGTAAAAATTATTACAAACGATGTTGTATACAAACTAATAGACGATTTAAACAAATGGAAAAAAGCAAAGTCTGAAGAAATAGAAAAAGAAAGATTAATGGAATTAGAAACAATCTGCAAACTAGAGATCCTTCCAGAATACATATTTAGAAATTCTAATCCTGCCATCTTTGGAGCAAGAATTTTAGGAGGAAAAACTAGAGTAGGTCTACCTCTAATAGATAATAATGGAGAAGAAGTAGCAAGAATCAAAGGTATGCAAAAAGACAAAATGTCCGTACAAGAGGCAGTAGAAGGAGAAGAACTGGCAATATCGTTACCAGGCGTAACTTTCGATAGAAGACTAAAAGAAGTCAAGTATCTTTATTCTTATATCTCAAAAACAGGAATGAAAAAGTTCAAGAAAAATATAGATCTTCTATCATCAAAAGAAAAGAGTATTCTCTCAGAAATTTCTAATCTAGAGGAAATCGAATAATAATTTAGAAAAGTTTAATTATATAATTCCTTCATTTCTATAAAATGAAGTACGTCTTTTTAGATGAAAGTGGTGAACTAGGATTTAGTAATAAATCTAGTAAATTCTTTACAATAACACTATTAGTTTGCGGAGTTAAGGAAGAGCAGGAATTAAGCAGAATTCTAAAAAAAATACGTCTGAGAATTTTAAAGAAAAGTCTTAAACAGTCTCCAGAGATTAAATGGAATAATTCTAACGATTTAATAAGATTTAAGATTTTAGAGAGAGTTTTAAAGATTGAATTTGAAATTTTTTCTATAATCTTGGATAAATCAAAAGTTTACGATTATTTAAAAAATAAGAAACACAAACTTTACAATTATCTAACGAATCTCATCATGAACGAATGCTCACTTAACGACTCATTCGAATTAATAGTTGACCGATCTAAAAATAATAGATCATTAAGAGATGATTTTAATAGATACATAAAGTCTAATGTAACAAAATCAGATAAAATAATTATAAAACACGAAGATTCTAATTCTAATGGTACTTTACAAGTATTAGATTTTGTTTCTGGAGCCATATTTAATAAATATGAATTCAACAATAACTCATACTATAATATCATTAAAGAAAAAATCATTCTAGAAAAACTATTTCCCTAAAAATAAGCATCTGGCCCCTAGAGGTCAAGTAAAGGTGTACCATCCAGTACACAATACCTCTAGGCCTTACCCAGACACTATAGGGTATAGTATAGGAAATTTAAGCCTTTCGGTTGCTGTATAAAGTCAAGTAAAGTTTTAAAAACCCTCAAATTCTTCATTTAATATGCCATTTAAATTTATAATTGGAGACTCAAAAGGCAAAGCCTGGAGAATAGAGAGAGAAGCAGAATTCTTAGTTGGAAAGTCAGTTGGAGATAAAGTAGAAGGAAAAGAATTTGGACATGATTATGAAGGTTATGAATTTGAAATCTCTGGAGGAAGTGATACTTCTGGTTTTCCATTATATAAAGAAACAGAAGGAATAGGACTAAGAAGAGTATTGTTTACAAAGGGATGGGGAATGAAAGATCCTAGAAAAGGAGTCAGATTAAGAAAAACCGTAAGAGGAAAAACAATCTCTGAAAAAGTTGCTCAAATAAATATGAAAATAATCAAACATGGAAAGAAAAATATGGAAGAGATATTCCCAGATCAAAATAAAGCTCCACAAAAAGTAGAGGAAAAACAGCCAATTGCAGCTTAAAAATGAATTCTAATTATATATTTTACAACACAACCAAGAGAAAAACAATCCTTCAACAAAAAGAAAAGAACACGTTTTGAATACTCCCAAAGGAAAGACATATTTTGCACTAGATCTTGAGCAATAAAGAATTAATGCCTTCTATAACCAACTATTTTACTGCCTCTATAAATTGGAACTTCCTCACCGCTCTTAATACCCTTGCCACCCTTCTTTGAATATTTCATTATAATAAATATTCCAACTACCACAATAATCAAGCTAGCAATCATCAAATAATTGTCATTAATAGCAAACGGCGTAACCCCAAGAGCCTTAAAAATAAAGTTCCTTATTTCAATTATCATAGAAGCACCTAAACCTATTAATCCAATAACGGAGATAACATAACCCAAAACCTTCATTTTCTAACCTCTTGTTTATACATAAAATAAGACAGATTATTATATAAATCTTTTCCTAAAATATTTCCCATCATCCTTTAATAATAGCCAAAAATATTACTGCTATAACTGAAAGCAGAAGAATACCGATTATAGTCCATCCAATTCTCCTTAAAAGTCTCTCAGTATCTTTCTTCATGGCAGTAACAAAGTTTGCTTTGTTTTTATTTCTTGCGGTAGATACTTACTCTCAGATACTTCATAAGCTTTAAGAAATAAAATGATAACCAAAATTATTAGTAAATAACAAAAAAAGGATAGAATTAAAATAGCAAGCTTTACATTGGACGAATTATTAAAATCTACAAACATTAAACTTGTCAAAAGAGCGATTATTCCTGCTATAGCCATTACTATGAATATTCCTATCTGAAGACTTTTTTCTCTTAACATCTTTTCAAAAATAACACACAACTAATCTCTTTCTCATCCATATTTATAATTTATTATATAAAAAATAGCATACTAGAATAGATACTTAAGTTTTGTTTGTTATTTCTTAAGACTACAATAGTTTTTTAAGCAATAATGAATTTAATGATCCATGGCTAATTATGATATTCTAGGAAATATAGTTATTGTAAAATTTGACAAAAAAGCTAGTTCAAAAGAAAAAAAAGAATTTGCAGTTAATTTCCTTAAAAAATACAAAAGTGTTAGAACTGTTTTAGAAAAAACAAATAAGTTTTCAGGAAGACTAAGAACTCAAAAAACAAAATACCTTCTAGGAGAAAAAACAAAAGAAGCACTCTATAAAGAAAATGGTTGCCTATTCAGACTAAACGTAGATAGTTGTTATTTTTCTCCAAGACTATCTTCAGAAAGAAAAGAAATTGCCACTTTTGTAAAAAAAGGAGAAAATGTTTTAGTTTTATTTGGAGGAGTAGCCCCATTTGCAATTACCATTGCAAAATACAGTAAGGTAAGTAAAATTACATCAGTAGAACTAAGTAAGGAATGCAATAGATATGCAGAAATTAATGTAAAATTAAATAAAATGCAAAATAGAGTCAGAGTAATAAAATCAGATGTAAAAAAAATGTCCTCTAAAATAAAAGAAAAATTTGATAGAATAGTAATGGCTAGACCTAATTTAAAAGATGACTTTTTAAAACCTGCTTTTGAAAAAATAAAAAAGAATGGAACCATTCATTATTACGGATTCTATAAAGAAGAAGATAAAGATAAAATAAAAGAATTGATAGAAAAAGAAGCAAAACTAGCAAAAAAGAAAGTAAAAATATTAACCATTAAAAAGGCTGGAGAAATAGGTGTAAAGAAGTTCAGGTATCGTGCAGATATTAGATTATTAAATTAAAGTTTTATTTCCGCTTTTATCGCAGATGGAGCTTCGCCACCGTGCCATGTAAATCTAGGACGCACTCTCATTGGATAAATTCTTTCAGAATTATCATCCAAAACTATTGCTGATCCCTTTATAGATGGAAGGTTGTCCATTTGTTGTCTTATATTTTCTAGTAAATAAGTCTGCATTATACTGTTTAACGCCTCTATATCGGGCTTTGCAGTTACTCTATGAGAAATAACTATATCTGCCTGAGTGATAGCATCTTTATGCAATAAACCTGGCTGTTGAGTTGCCAAAACCAAAGATATCCCGGGTTGTCTTCCCTCTCTTAATAATTGCTGTAATGCACTAGTCGCAGGAGTTACAGTATCCTTAGGCATGAATTCATGAAACTCATCAATAAATATCCAAACTAACGGATGTTCCTTAGTTTGATAAGACAAATAATCTCTTCCTCTTCTAATAGCAGACAATTCTTCTTCTTTTCGCGACTCTAGTCGTGAATTGAATATCTTTTTAGATATAAGAGAAATAACTAATGCTCGTATATTGTATGCACCAATAGAGCTGTAAACAGAAGTATCTAAAACTGTAGTTGTTCCAGGAGTTAAAAGATCGACTATCTCAGTTCCCTCCTTAGTTCTTGAAAAAATACCCCATGTATCTGCAGAATAAAATAAAGAAGAAACAATCTCTTTGCTATCCTTTGAACTTTTACTATCATTTTCAATTGCAAAGAAAACATCTTCCATCGTAAACTCAACAAGTTTATCCTTTAGTTGACTTATTATTCGTTGAATCAAAACAGAAGGTAAAGAAGTAAGTTCTAAATTAAACAACGTTATCCAATCTTCTGCCTCAAGTTCAGAAATTTTTATCTCAAATGTACTATCTATAGGAATTCCTTTCTCTCTATATAAGTCAGCCTTACCAAATGGAACAAAAACTTTTACAGGCAAAGATTCCGCTTTGAGATCCCATGCTTCTAGAAGACGAACTTCTTTCTCATTCTTATATTTCATAGTCCAAAATATTCCCATGGTATCAAAAATCAAAGAAGCAATATTCTGTGATTCTTCTCTAGGCAATTTAGAAAGTTCCTCAGCAATTACGGCCAAAGAATAACTTTTTCCGCTTCCTCGTTTACCTGCAATCAAAATAACATGTGATCTAGCCACATCCATAAAAATTTTATTAGACAAAGATGTATAGTTACCCATTCTTACATAACTCTTTCCAATATATACAAGTCCTCTCTCTCCGAACTTCTCTTTATCAGAGGAATCCCTCCCAAGTATTATATCGTAAGCCATCTTTTCACTCTTTCAAAACTTACCCTTTTTATATATTTATTGCTAAAAAGTACATAAATTTCAAAAGGTTTTTATATGCCTATTGGCTCCGAAAAATATGGAAAAGAGTAAAGCAGAAAAAGTTCAAGATAATCAGTCTAAAAATTTATTGTCTAAAACAAGAGAAAATCCCTGGATAATTGCAACTCTAGTTTTAGGAGTAGCAGTAATAACTTTAGTAGCATTTTACGGTTCAAATTCATCCTCGGATATAGTAAGTGAAGATGTTGCCGTAGACAAATTAGTTTCATTCATAAAAAACCAAAATCAGGATGCTGGAGAAATAAAAATTAATTCAGTTGAGCAAGAAGGACAACTATACAAAATAATATTAGATTATCAAGGTCAAGATGTTCCAGTATATGTAAGTTTAGATGGAAAATATCTCTTCTCTGATATAATTCCTCTTAATGAAGGAATAAACCTAAACCCAACCACCTCAAATGTTGAAGTGGAAATAGGCAATTCCCCTCTAAAAGGAGATATAGAAGCACCAGTAACAATAATCGAGTTTTCAGATTATCAATGTCCATTTTGTGCCAAGTTCTTCCAGCAGACTTTACCACTAATAGAAGAAGAATATATCAAAAATGGAAAAGTAAAATTAGTCTACAAAGACTTTCCTCTTATTAGTATTCACCCAGAAGCCAAAAAATCTGCAGAAGCAGCAAGATGTGTAAGAGAACAAAAAGGAGATGAGGGTTATTTCAAAATGCACGATAAATTATTTGAAAATTCTCAAGATTTAAGTATTGAAAATTATAAAAATTGGGCTAGAACAATAGGAGTCAACACAGAAAAATTCGATAAATGTCTTGATGAAGGTAAATATGGAGATGCTGTAGAAGAAGAGTTAGCTTATGGAGAGAGTTTAGGAGTAACTGGAACCCCTGCATTTTTTGTCAATGGAAAAATGATCTCTGGAGCCCAGCCTTTTGAAGTTTTCAAACAAATAATAGATGCTGAACTTAAAAACAGCTAAATATTTAAACATTAAACACTCTATCTAAAAATGAAACACGAGTTACCAAAATTAAGCTATAAGTATGATTCCCTAGAACCCTATATTGATGCAAAAACTATGGAAATACACCATACAAAACATCATCAAGCATACATAGACAAATTAAATGGTGCTTTAGAAAAACATCCTTCTTTGCAAACTAAAAAAGTTGAAGAACTATTGGCAAATAACCTAAAAATAGTTCCAGAAGATATAAAAACCGCTATAAAAAACCATGGAGGAGGACACCTAAATCATACCTTATTTTGGGAATTACTAAAAAAGGATGTAAAATTTGAGGGAGAGGTAGCAAAAGCAATAGAAAAAACTTTTGGAAATTTTGAGGAATTTAAAAAGAAATTTTCAGAGGTCGCACTAACAAGATTTGGTAGTGGATGGGCATGGTTAGTTCTAAACAAAGGCAAATTAGAAATTTATAGTACAGCAAATCAAGATTCTCCACTTATGGAAGATAAACATCCCTTACTTGGACTAGATGTATGGGAACACGCGTTTTACTTGCACTATATGAATAAAAAAGCAGATTATATCGAAGCTTTCTTTAAAATAATTAATTGGAAAAAAGTTAACGAACTTTATAAAAAGGCAATATAATTATTTCTTCAAAAAATCAATTTCTTCTTCACTTAAATCCAATTGCTTCTGAACTTTTGGATTTTGCAATATAGGTTTTAGCAAAGAAAAATCTTTCATTACTCTCTTAATAGAACAATGAACTAATCTAGCATACTTTTTAGATATAGTTTTTTTCTTTTCTACTTTTTGGTTATGAAGCCATATTTTCAAAACACGTTTAGGCTTTTCATAACTAGTAAAACCACCTGAAAATGAATCTTTAGCGAAAGATATTCCGGCACTTTGAAAAACATTCTGATAAATTAAGAATCTCCAATGTTGATTCTTATAAATCCTGCCTCTAAATATATCTGCCTTACCTAAAGCTTCATAAGCTCTAGCCAAAGATTCATTTTTATATTCTTTGGGAATATTTTCTTCTATCCAGAGTAATATTTCATCTATAGATAAAGAAGAAGAGTCAAATAAATCTAAAAATGGTGCTCTTTCTTTAAACAACTTTCTTAATATATGAAATATACTTTCCTCCACATCTCTTTTTTCATCTGTATCTACTACACTACCAGAAGAAGAATAAGACTGCAAATCATTTAGAGCCGCTCTTAAATCTCCCTGAGACTTTATAGCAATTAATTTCAAAAATTGAGGAGTCTTATTTAAATTTTCTTTTTCTGCGACTCTTGCCAAAATAGATACAATTGTTCCTATATCTAAAGGCTTAAGTTCAATCACTTTAGATTTAGATCGTATAGGAGATAATTTAGATTGCCAAACATCATTGCAAGTCATTATAATAGGAAAACGACTAGATTGTATTATCGTAGCTAGTTCTGGAATTCCTCCTCTGTCGGAACCTGTAACTCCATCAACTTCATCCATTAAAAGTACCTTTCCTTTTTTAAACAAACTGCTCTGCTCTGTCGCAGGTTTAAGAACATCTTCTAATTTTTGCCTATTTCTTAAATCGGAAGCATTCAGTTCTAAAATCTCAAGATTATTCTCTTTAGCAGCAGCATGAACCAAAGAAGTCTTGCCTGTTCCTGCAGGTCCATGCAAAATTAATGCTTTCTTCTTCGGAAATTGCTGCAAAAAGAGTTTTATTTCCTCGACAGCTTTATCCTGACCGACTATATCTAAAAAGTTCTTAGGTCTATATTTCTCAATAAAAGTCTGTACCATAATTCCTAAAAAATAAGACCATATTTATAATTTGTTGTATTTGATTTATTTTACACCAGTTAAAACAAAGAACATATTTTCTCTCTTTTGTTGATCATATTTACCTGCAATTAAATTTTGATAAATCTCCCAATTTTGATGATATAGATAAATTATATTGTCAACTTTATAAATTAAATGACAAGACAATACAAACGATAACTCTTCTATCAAATAAAGAACAGCTTCTTCAATGGCTTTTTCCACTTCAATGTTCTCATGAAATTTTCCATTTATGACCTTTTTAGTTGTCTCTCTTGCATCTTCTCTAAAATTTTTATTGTTCTCATAAAGAGATATTACCTCTTGATATGTTTTTTTATATTCTGGGTTATTAACAACTTCCTTTCCCCAATCAACAAAAGAGAACTTATATTTTCCTTTTATCTTTTGAAGTTCTCTTTTGGCTCTATTTATCAAGAGATTTGAATTAAGTTTTGCTTTCCTTTTTGTTTTATTCTCTGAATAACCTAAAGACCTGAAAGTATGTTCAGCTGGTTCATCAGGAGATAAAACAATTATTCTCTGAAAGTTCTTATCTGCAAATTGCAATAATTGACCTATATTCTTCTCATTAAAATAACTATTTCCTGCACTCATCCAAATTAAAGCTAATTCCCTCATACCTCTAAAAACAGAACAAACTAGATTAAAAACATTTTGTCATCTTATCACTAGCAGGATATTTCTGGAATATCTAAGTAGCTTTCCCAGTTCCAGCCAACACAAAAGAAGCAAGTAATGCCTGCAATTGAACAAATTCATCAGAACCTTCAGTCATTCTAAATTCTGCTTCACCAGTCTTTTCAGTCAATCTAACTTTTATTTCAGGTTCTATCTGTAAATTCCACACTTCTTTCTGAATTGCCTTAACTATATCTGTCCCAGATATACTATCCTTAAGCATTAAATCTAAAAGTTTATCTCGTGCATTAACAAAATCTCCAGCAAGAGCGTAATCTAAAACTACGCGAATATCCTTAGGTTTTGTATAAGAAAGAATCATATTTATCATTTCAGTAGTTACATCCAGTGAAATAGAAGCTGTCGTTTGAAGCAAATTTATAGCTCTTCTACAATCTCCCTCCGAACCCTCATAAAGAGTTTCTATCGCTTCATTAGTTATATTCAAATTTTGTTTTTCAGCTATTTTCTTTATCACAGAAGCAATATCTTTCTTCTCAAGCAGTTTAAATCTAAATATTACACATCTAGACTGAATAGGATCAATTATTTGTGAAGAATAATTACATGACATTATAAATCTACATGTGTTAGAATAATTCTCCATAGTTCTTCTTAAAGCCTGCTGGGCTTCTTTAGTTAAAGCATCCGCCTCATCTAAGAATATTACTTTAAACGGAATATTTTCTATCGCTTTTGTTCTTGCAAAATCTTTTACTTTCTGCCTTACGACGTCAATTCCTCTTTCGTCAGAAGCATTTAATTCTAAATAATTTTCCTTCCATTTTGAACCAAATAATTCTTTAACTATTATCAAGGCAAGAGTAGATTTTCCAGTTCCTGCAGGTCCTGCAAACATAATATGAGGAATATTCAAAGACTGTACTAAAGATTTAACTCTTTTTACTATCTCCTGCTGACCAACCACCTCTTCAAATTTAGAAGGTCTAAACTTTTCTGTCCAAATATCTGATTCGTGCATTCAAAATTTTAGCAGCGAGTTTTTATAAAGATTTGTATGCAAAAAAGTTAATTCCCTCAAAGGATAATATTTTTAAGCTTCATACATAAAAAATTAGAATAATCTAACAACCCATCCAGTTACCGTGCGAGTCAAAAATTCAATCCGTTTAAGGAAAGACTGTCAAGTTTCATAACTTAAAGGCCTCCATG
>CAYHYK010000024.1:0-10221 GCA_964360985.1 Candidatus Woesearchaeota archaeon
TCTATCGAAAGTCCATAAGAAAATCTCTTGATGAATATACAAAAACAACTCCTCCCCATGTAAAAGCTGCAAGAAAACTGGATAAATTAGAATCAAGTACAATAGAATACTATATTACTTTAGATGGTCCAGAGCCTATTCAAAAATTAAAACATAAAATAGATTACGAGCACTATATTGAGAAACAAATCAAACCCATTGCAGAACAAATCCTCATGTTAGTGGATAAGAATTTTGAAAACCTATCGGAAAATTCCAAACAAGCTAAATTATTTTAAGATGAAATTAAAAATATCTGAAAGAACAAAAAATATGGGGTATCTATTATGATGAAGCTTAAAACATAAGATCTGAAGAATAACATTATACAGAAAAGTAGTTTAAAGTGAAAGCAATCCAGTTAAACTTTCCTCAAAATATTCTACGATTTCTCCAAGCCCTTCCGTCTCCCTTGGCAATTCCTTTTCTGGATAAAGTTGACGATATAAATCAACTAATGCTTCCGTCCTTTTCAAGCAGCCAAAATAATATAAAACATTCTTATATCGGTCAGAATCTAAGGTATCATCTAAAATATCTCCGCCAAGCTGAAAAAGCCGTTTGTGTCTTTCTCTGAATTCTTTTAAGTAAGACATTTCTTCATTAATTTTTTCATATATTATTTCTTCCATAAAAAGGGCTATTTTCTGCATTTAAAAGCCTTGCGCAATTCGTTTAATGGTTCGGTTTGAACGAAGTTTTTGGACAATTTTATTTCTTTTACAAAAGATATAAAAACTGCTTGTTCTTACGAAAATAATGGAAAAGCAAATTACAATTAAAGATTTATACATAGAGCTAAAAAACCTTGAGAAAACCTTACAAAATAAAGGAATTATCAGCCAAGCAGAACTATCTCAAGAAGATGAAGTAATTTGGGATTGGCCAGAAAAAATTCCTATGCTAGCTGATGAGCAATTATTAGCAGAAGACTGGCTTTCTCCTGAGGATGAGGAAGCATGGAAAGATTTGTAGCGGGAGATATTATTGTAGTCTCTTTTCCCTATACTGATTTATCACAAACAAGAAAAAGACCGGCTCTGATTCTTGCAAATCTTGAAGGTGATGATATTGTAATTTGCGAAATAACTTCAAGAATCAGAAAAGATTCTTATGTGGTTTTTCTAAAGAATGAAGATTTAGAATTTGGAAGTTTGAAGACAAAAAGCATAATTAGACCAAATAGACTTCTCACAATCAACAAGAACAAAATAAACTACAAGTTTGGTAAGATTAAACAAGAAAAATTAGAGGAAGTCTTTGATAAATTAAAAGCAGTTTTTAGATTAAAATAAGCTAAGACTTAGGCTAAATCCTGGTTTTTACAAGAAAAATTTATCTGGAAGATAAGAATAATTTACCGCTTAACAGAAATTAACGGGCTTCTGAAGGAGTCCAAGCTAGCTACTAAAGCTCTTGGAGGTTGTAATTTTGTTCGTAAGTCTGCTCCGAAACGTGGTTGCTTTCTCACGTGCGAAAGTATTAGTTTCCGTGAGTCGGCGAGATATTTTAGTGTATCCTAATAGTAGTTACAAATAGAAAGATTTAAATATATCCCATTAAAACTACAAATATGAAATTAGAAGAAGCAATAAAGGAAGATTCGCATATAGAAGACTTTGAGAAATTAGTTGCTACTCCATTTAAACTCTCGCCTCAAGGAATTTATATAGTTGCTAAAGCAACTCAAAATCAAGGTAAGCTGACGCATTATCATAATCATTCGGCAATTGGTACGACTTTTTTCAGTTATGTCGCTCATCAACTGAATAAAAATAAGTTAATATATGAAGCAAGATTAGTTCGTGAAAGCATTCCTCATTATCAAAGATTTGAGCTAACTAATCAAGAAAATAGAAAAGATACGAGAGAATGTTTTGCGGCCGAATTAGACAAAATAAAAGATAGTCCAAATTTGCAAAAGGTAAACAGCGCTATGGGTGTAGAATTTTGGCATTTTCTTTGGATAGCTGATACTGCAAGTGAAGCATTGCAAGAAAGAGATGACAAGCTTACTGTTTTACATTATGTAAATGGTGGATTAACCTGTATTGATATTTTATATAATAATATAGTCGGATTTAGATTAACTTCAGATAAAAATAAGTGGCGGAGAAAAATTGAGAAAAAATATAATTCCAATTAATATATCTTGCCAAAGGCAAGACTATCTATCGCGTTAGCGACCCCGCCACCCTATTTATATTATTGAGCACATTTATTTCTTAGAAATTTCGTTTAATATCTCTTAACCGCCCTTTCCACGAAGATAAAACTCCAATATACCGCGCGTTCGGCGCTTCGCGCCTCACAAACTATTGTGGCTATTTTTTTAGTTTTAATATACGCCCCACCAAAATTCTTCTTTCGTTAAAAAGGTATCTCACTTAAATAATAATTTCTACCAACACCTATATAAGAAAAACCATTTCTATTAACGCTCTCAGGCATCCATCTGTTCCTTAAATCAAATAAATTTCCTCCTACCATATTTTTCTTTAGTAAATTATAATCTAAAGCGTCAAACTCAGCCCACTCAGTTATCAAAACTAAAGCATCTGCTCCTTCTGTAGCACCATATTGACTTTCAGAAAAGTTAACCCTCTCACCAAAAACTTCCCTAGCCTTCTCAGACTTAGGATCATATACATTTACACTAGCCCCACTTTTCAAAAAATGATTAATTATTGGAATAGAAGGTGCATCTCTCATATCATCAGTATTGGGTTTAAAAGTAACTCCCCAAACTGCAATAGTCGGATTTTCTTTTCCTAGTAATCTAATAACTCTTTCACCGCAATATTTCTTATGCATCTCATTAGATTTGTGTATTCTCTCCAGTAAATGAGGGATATATCCATCCAATTTAGACTGTTCAACTAATCCTCTAATATCTTTAGGAAAACAACTTCCTCCATATCCTGCACCTGGATAAAAATACTTACTGCCTATCCTATCATCAGAACCAACCATTTTCCTTATGTTCTCCATATCCGCTCCTCCTGTTACATCAACTATTCTTGAAAATTCATTAACAGCTGCAACTCTAGAAGCTAGTATTGTATTGGCAAATAGCTTAGCCAATTCGGCATCAGCAATAGACCCTCTCATAATACTATCTTCTGCTCTAACAAAAGGATGATATAATTCCACCATTAATTCATAAGCCTTATCTGAATTAGTGCCAATTAATATCCTATCAGGCCTAGAAAAATCTCTAACAGCACTTCCTTCGGCCAAAGTTTCAGGATTAGAAACATAATCCCAACTGACTCCAGAATTTCTAATTTCTCTATTTAAAATATCGGTTAATATTTTATATGTTCCTTGTGGTACAGTGCTTTTTCCAATAATAACTTTGTATCCTTTTGATTTATTTAAAACACGTCCAACATCTTCTGCTGCCTGTTTTAAATAATCCAGTTGAAACGATCCATCATCTGCGGAAGGGGTTCCTACCGCAAGAAATATCAAATTGGAATCTCTAACCTCTTCGATATCGCTACCAAATCTCAGATTCCCACTTATTACATTTCTTCTAACTATTTCTTCTAGACCAGGTTCATAAAAAGGCATCTCTCCTCTTTTGAGTTTATCAATTACCTGCGGGTTTTTATCAATACAAAGAACACTGTTTCCCCTATCAGAAAAACAAGTACCTGAAACCAATCCCACATAACCCGTACCAATCATTGAAATTTTCATCTTTGTATACAAGCCCAAAGAACAGCCATCTAGTTAAAAGATTATCTATTTAGTAATATATAGTTTCCAACAAGCTTAAAACCCTCCATTTTCTCAATATTTGATGAAACCAGAAATGAAACCTCTCTTCAAAGAAAGAATGCAAAATTTACTTCCAAATAAAGAAGATTTTGAAAAATTCGAGAAAATAATTCATATTAGTCCTAGAAATTTTATTCGTTGTAATACTCTAAAAAATTCAACACAAGACCTTTTGCACAGATTAAATAAAAAATGGTCTGTCTCTCAACCTTTTCCTTCTTATCCTGAAATAATGTTAATAGAATCAGACCTTCTGCCAGGAGAACTAGGAAATGCAATTGAACATGTTATGGGATATTACTATGTACAAGAAATTTCTTCCATGCTTCCTGTTTTAGTACTAGATCCAAAACCAGAAGAATTAATTTTAGATCTTTTTGCCTCTCCAGGATCAAAAACAACTCAGATAGCTGCAAGAATGGAAAACAAAGGAACAATAATTGCCAATGAATTAAAAATGAATCGTATAATTGTATTAGCCTCTAATTTAGAAAGATGCGGCGTAACTAATACGATAGTTTCAAGAAAAGATGCAGTAGCTTTCTGTTCAAGATTTTCAAACACTCAGTTTAAATTTGATAAAATACTCTTGGATGCACCATGTTCAGGTGAAGGCACATTACGTTCAAGTTCAAAAACATTTGAAACATGGAATCATAAAGTAGTTGACAAACTATCAAGACAACAAAAAAAATTCATGGCTATGGCTCTAAAATGTTTAAAGAAATCAGGTACACTAATCTACTCAACCTGTACTCACGCACCAGAAGAAAATGAAGAAATAGTAAATTTTGCATTAAAGAATTTTCCAGTTAAAATAGAATCTATAGAATTACCTCTAAATTGCAGACCTGGGTTAACCTCTTGGAAAGAAGATTCATTTAGTCCAGAATTAAAAAAAGCATGCCGTATTTATCCCCAAGATAACGATAGTGAAGGCTTTTTCCTATGTAAAATGACTTTATTAGAGGAAGTAAAATGAAATTCATATATCACATGTCTCCAGAAAATATGAAAGGTAGTATATTGTATCCTTTAAATCAATTAAAAGATATTTATCCTTCTTCCTATAAAGAACATGTAAAAAAATATGACAATAGGAGATATTTACTAAATGAAAAAGTGCCTTTTCTCAATTGTCTTTGGAATGATGTTCTTCATTTAACTGCAGTAGATCCATTTAAATTAAAAGAAACTTTAGAAGAAATAGGTTTCAAACCACCAACAAGAAAATGGTTTAAAATAGATCCTAGAAAATTAGTAAAAGAAGATATCATAGTCTTCCTCTTTGGAAGAGCAACCAAAAGTCAACCAACTAGAAAAGATTATGAAAGTTTTAATATTTCAAAATTAAATAAGTATGGACATATTGGTGAAAAAACTATTAGATATTATAAATCTTGTCTAAAGAAAAATCAACGCCCTTTATTATTCCACTATATTCCACATATATTATATAAGGGAAATATTAAAACCAGTAAGTTAGAGGTAATAACTGCATGATGCCTCAGTTTATAAAATCCTCAGAGAAAAAAAGAATCATAGAAGAATTAAATGATAAATTTGGAATAGAAAAATTACCCTATCTCTTAATAAAATCTGGAAAAGAAAAAGTAAGAGCATTTTCAGGAAATTTATCTAAAGAAGAGATTCTCCAGATAAGTAGATTAACAAACATAGAAACAATTGGAGTATATTTCCTTAAATACGAAGATCAATTAAGATTAACAATAGATGCCCTCCATCTCCTAAAAGACCAAATAAATAAAAATATTTTAGAAATAAATGATCTAGAGCTCCATGATTGGCTTAGAGGTAAAGATCTTGAAATACAAGTTCCCCAAGGACCAATAATACTAAAATATAAAACAGATTTTGTAGGTTATGGAAAATCAACAGGAAATAAAATCTTTAATTACGTTCCAAAAGATAGAAGATTGAAAAAGTAATTAAATTATAATTATTCAAAGCTTTTTGAACTTATAAATAGCCTTATAAACTAATTTTTCCTTAATTAATAATGAATAAAATTTATCCAATAATATTGGGAATAATATTAATATTAGTTTTATCTATAACTATATACTATATTAAAAGCGGCAATTTAGCCAATGATAATCTAAATGTAGGATCCAATAAAGAGTCATTAAATATGCAAGTAGTATATTATTTTAATTTTTGGGGAGGGGGAGAGAATCGTATATCAATAGATGAAAATGGCCTAGTAAAATACGAAGCAAAAAACCCTCCTAATAAAGAATGGGAAACAAAGTCGATCCAACTCAACGATAACGAAATTAAAGAGTTAAAAGTTCTTCTGAACGAACCAGCAATATTCGCACTTAACAATGAATATTATTGTAAATCAACTTCAAGTTGCGGTACTGATTATTCATATGCAAGCCTAAAATTTACAACATCGGACAGAAACAAAGAAATTTCTTTCGATGATTCAACCATATTACCTCCTAAATTGAAAGAGATATTTGTTTATTTTAAAGATTTAATAAAAAGATTCTATTAAAATTTAAGCCCCTGCTAAAGCCAACTCTTCTGAATATCTCGGACTAATAACATTCTTCGCCCTACTCTTTACACCAGTGTATTCACCATGAATATAATCTGCAATTCTTTCATACCAACGTTTATTCTTAATTCCTAAAGCCTCATTAGTTCTATACAAAGTTCTTTTCAACATTCTCTTTTGAGCTATTCTGCTTAATCCCTCATAAGCAAATGTCAGTCCAGGAATGTAACTTAAAACACCTTCGGCAATATTCATTATTGTACCTTTAACATCTCCAGTCTTAGCTCCATAAGCAATACTTCTTGCCATTTCTGGTGCCTGCGTTCCTAAACGTATTTTCTTTAGTAATAATCCGCTAAGCATGAATGGTGCCAAAGCAGGGTTGCTTAAAGAAGCAATGGCAGAGCCATAAAAAACTAAATCTCCTAAATATCCAGTATATTGTCCAACCCCTGCAGCAGTTGAAGTTACTCCTCTCTCAATATAAGGATTGTATCTACTATGTTCTTCGCCTGCAATCTCTTCAAGTTTTCTTTTATAATCGCTATTTCCTTCAATTTTCTCTCTAATTGCAGGAGAATATTCTATCACTTTCGCTTCTAAATCCTCACGCGTTCTAGGCAATTTATTAAACATATCTCTAATGCTCATTTTTTCCTCCGTTATGATCTCTAAATATATATGCCAAATCCAAAATACCTATAATTTTCCCTTCTTTAGTTACAGGAATAGTATGCATTTCATGTTCAACCATTTTCTCACAAGCCTCTTCATAACTAGAATGGAGATCAATTGTTTGTACAGGTTTACTCATTATATCTTTTGCTTTTGTATTATGAATATTTTTTTCTTCAGCAACAACCCTATTATTAATATCGAAAGCAGAAATAACCCCTAATGGTTTTAAATGATCATCAACAACAAGAATATGTCTCTTTCTTGTATCTCTCATTATTCTTGATACTTCTAAAACATTATCATCTTCATTACATACAACTGCATCATGCAATTTACTTAATTCTATCTTATGACTCATTGTACTTCATCTCCATCAGACTTTTTAATTTTTTGCTTTTTTAGTTTACTAATTCCCTCAAGAGCCTTTTTCCCTATATAAGCAGGAATCGTAATAGGCAATAAAGTCAAAGATGTAAATCCATCATATAATGGTCTAGGCATAAATAATTTAGAAATTCCCTTAACAGCTACTGCAGCAGCAATTCCAACTCCAATTGGATTAATAACATAATCAACCCAATTTTTATCATTGAAAGGTTCAATAGAAACATCTTTTCTAATTTCAGTTTCAGTGTTATCTACTCCCTTCCTATAATCTGCAACATTTTCTTTCAAGTTTTTAACTTCTCCTTCAGCCAACACCTCCCTACTCTTTCCAATAAGTGCCTTAAACAAGTTTATCTTATCATCAACTTTGAAAACATGAGTTTCTGCTTCATAAGTCCTATCTAGCTGTGTAATCAAAGAATCAATATGACTATTAATTTTCTTATTTTTCTCTAAACTTTCTTCTTTTTTCCCTAATAAATAACCGCACAATTCTTTAACAGTATGTTCGTGCTTTTCTCTACCATCATAAAACTTTCTGGCTTCTCTTACAATTTCCTGTAATTGAGGTAGTCCTTCACGAGCAGCTTTAGCATCTCCAACTTTATTCATAAACCAATCATCAATTTTCCTAAATAAACCTCTGCTAGCCTTATTAGCTAATTCATCTCCAGCAGCAGTATATTCAACAATCATCCCATTTAACTGAACAAATAATCTCTCTGTTTCCCTGGCAATTGTTTCATTTAACTCATAATCTGCACCAAGTCTCTCAACTAATGAAATTCTTTCATTAAAATAATCATCCAGAATTTCCTTAGCACCTTCATTCTCCTTTGCCGTAACAGCTATAATTTTCAATGCTTCTTCCAAATTCTTAACAGCTTTCTGTCCATCACTTCCTCCGATAATTTCACCACCAGTTCTATACATATGCCTCCCATGTTTAGCCCCCTCTATAACGCTAAGCATAAAATCAGGCATATGGCTAAAAGCATAAGCTCCCGCCCCAGCTAAAACTGCAGTAGAACCAATTTCTCTAGTGATAGGTTTAACTGTACCTTTCCCATAATTAATCATTGAGGTTACTACCCTTGTAGAATATTCTCTCAAATATCCTCTTCTAGTCTGTCCTTTTTCCATATTTTATCTAGGCAAAACTTATATTTAAATCTTTCTAATGTAACCTCTATATAGTTATAACATTAAACAAAGAATTGAAAAAAAAAGATAAAGAAATCTTTTTAAAATACCCTTCCCACAAAGATATATGAAAAAAGAGATAATTTTAATTATATTTTTAGCACTTGTCATGCCTTTAGTATCTGCAGGTCTATTTGATTGGTTAAAGGAAAAAGTTCAATTGGCTCCAGCTCAGCCCACAGATGTCAGAGTACAAGTAAGAAATATCGCTCCTACAATCGAAAATATTAATTCAATTCCCGCAGTTAATCTAAATCCTGCTCCTTCAACAACATCAGTAATATTCACATTTACAGCTAGAGATAGAAATAGTGCTGCAGATTTAAACGATGCTACTGCATCAGCAAATTTCTCAAAAATAGGAGAACAAACAAGAACTTCTCCTTGTACTTTCCAATCACAGCCTAACAGCAGAGAAAAAATATATCAATGTACAGTAAATATGCAATATTACGACGATGCAGGAACATGGAGTATAGGAGTAAATGTTCAAGATCAAGGAGGCTTAGTAGCCGCATCATCCTCATCAACTTTTACAGTTAATCTATTAAGAGATATAACTCTCTCACAAGCAACAATAAACTTTCCTTCTGTAGCTCCAGAAGATGTAGATATAATCAGTACCATTCCAACAACAATTGCCAATAACGGCAATTTTGAAGTTCCAGTAGATGGAAATATAAGAATAACTGCTTTTGATCTTCAAGGAGAAACAACTCTTTCAGAAATAATTCCTGCATCAAATTTCAGAGCAACAGGAAATTCAGGAATTGCAACAGTATGTTCAACAGGAACTCCTCTGGTAGATTCCATTGCAGTTTCAATCCCATCTACAATATTACCTAGAGGCCCAGCAGGATCAAACACAGAAGATATAACAAACTGTATAACTTTAGTCCCAATAGGAATAAGCAATCAATTCTATTCAGCAACAGGAGGTAGAGCATGGATAATAGGAATCTAATTTTCTCTATAATGCTAATATTAACTATATCTAATGTATTTGCATTAGGTATAAATTCTCCTTATTGGAAAGATAATCCTCTCAAAATGTATCCTGGAGAAACAAGAAATATTCAATTTACATTAGAAAATAGTATTTCAGAAGAAAAATCTGCAGAAGCAATAGTTTCTCTTATAGATTCAAGTGGAATATCTGAAATAATTGGAAAAACTGAATTCACAATTCCTCCAGGATCAAAAGACCAAAAAGTAGAACTAAGAGTATCTATCCCTGATAATGCCGAAATAGGAAAAACATATAATATAAAATTTTCTATCAAACCCTCCAACACTCAACAAGAAGGAAATATTCAAGCAGTAATCGGCTATGATGTAGAATTTCCTGTAATTGTAACAGAAAAATCACAAATTCCAATAGAACCTATATCTACAACTAAAAAAGAATCAAAAGTTTATATACTTATACCAATCTTGGTGGTACTAATCATAGCCATAGGAGCACTATACTATATTTATAGAAAAAAATCAAACTTAAACAATATCTAAAGATAAATGAAAAGATATATTTTAATCTTAACAATTTTTATTATTTCAGCTGTAACCTCACAACACTCATTAAGTCCTTCAGAAAAAACAGG
>CAYHYK010000025.1:0-8826 GCA_964360985.1 Candidatus Woesearchaeota archaeon
TGCTCCTGCTTTTTTTGCTATTTCTGCAACTACTGGAGAAGAACCTGTACCTGTTCCGCCCCCTAGACCACAAGTTATGAAAACTAAGTCTGAGTCTCCTAATTTTTTTCTTATTTCTTGTTCTGATTCTTTGGCGGCTTGCTCTCCTATTTTTGGGTTACTTCCTGCACCTAGACCATGAGTTAATTCTCTTCCAACTAGAATTTTAGTGTCTACATCACAATAGAGAAGGTCTTGTGCGTCGGTATTCACTGCAATTATTTCGCAGCCCTTTATCCCAATTTCTTTCATTCTAGAAACAGAATTTCCACCTCCTCCACCACATCCAACTACTTTTATTCTAGCCGAATGCCTTTGAATCATTGCCTCTAATTCTTTATCTATATCTTTTGTAGTCGAATTATTGGGCACTGATGATATATCTAATGCCATACCCAAATTATGAAAAAGATGTTTATAAGTATTGTTGTATTATTTAAGAGGGGTAGTATCTGAAAGATTGTATAGATGGATAGTTTTTACTTCTTTAAATAAACTCTTAATAATGTAAGTATTTCCTCTCTTTTGTTTGGAACAAAAGTAATTGAGCCTGCATTTTTATGGCCTCCACCTTCAACAAATGCCATAGGTATTTTTTTGTCAATTTCATTTATGAATTCATGAACAGAGAAATTTGCTAGGTCGGTAGCTCTGAATGTAATTGCGGAGTTCATTATTCCTGCTGTAACTACTTTGTCTAATTTCTTTTCTGTTTGGATGCTATCGTGAAGTAAACCTACTGCTTTTCCAGGTTTAGGATAGAAACCAAATCCAGGATAAGTTTCTTCTACAAACAAAGTTTGCAGAGTTTTATCCCCTATCTTTTCAACTTTAGCTGCGGATTTTGCAATTGACAATCCTCTTTTTTCTAGGTCGCGAATGTATGGAATCATTAATTCAACTAATTTCTTTTGTTGTTTTCTTGGTTCTCCAAATAAAACTTCGATATATTCTCGTGCCTCCATAAATCTTAATTTGGCGGAAACAAAATCTATTACTGTTGCTATATTGCTTGATAGTTCTTTTGAATAACCTTCTTTTTCTGCTAGTTTGAAATATTGCTCCATTGCATCGATATTATTTATTCTATCTGCTGTTCCTGCCATTGAAGGTATTTGTGAGACGTTATCTATTTTGGAAATGAAACGGGCTAGTTCTGTACATAACATTCCTGCAGAGAATTCCGAGCCAGATTCTCCAACTAGAAAGGGGTTTATGTGTGCTTTAACTTCTTTAGATATAACATCTTCTTTATCATAGGGGTGATGATCTACAACGACAAAATCAATTCCATGTATTTTTCCTTGTTGAATTCCAAATAAGTCTTGTTCTGTTGAGCCGTTGTCTGCGATGATAACTAGAGGCATTTTATTTGAGAATTTTGCTGCATTTTTTAATGAGGAAGAAGTATCTCTTATTGAATCATCTATTTCATAAAAAGGAGCTTGGCATGGTGCACGTACAAAAAATTCCCATGCTGCTTTTGCAGAATTATGCTGCTCCGCAATAAGAGGTAAAATTCCTCTTTCTAGTGAATATCCTGAAGAATAACCGTCTGCATCATTAAGATGTCGAACTATAATTGGTCTATTTTGTATAATTGCTAATCTTATTTCTGTTGCAGCCTTTATAAAAGCAGGTTTTAATTTATCTAAAATTTTTGATTTAATTAAAAACTCTGTGTTTACTGGTTTAGCTCTTTCTTTTTGTATTTCTATAATATCTTTTCTTAGAGAGTCTGCCATTTCAGGACTCATTACATCAATTGTGATTATCTCTGCTTCTAGTGCTCCATTATATTCCTTTATTTTGGCTTTAGAATTTATTACGTCATTCTGTTCAATTTCGGGGAAGGCACGTTTTCCAGGAGCAATAAATCCTTTTAATGTAAAAGTCGCTGTTCCGTCATCTATTTGAAACAATGTAGGTCCTTCTGTTTGAGAAATTCCATCTATAATTCCTCTAAGTAAAACTATTTTTCCAACTAAATCTAGAGATAATTCTTTTAAGTCGTATCTCTTTGCAGGAGCATTATCAAATTCTCGTGTAGAGTCTCTTGCAAAATTCTTTTTGAAAGGAGGTCTGCGGTTATTGCTATTATTTCTGTCTCTCATGTTATTTTTATATACCAGTTAGAAAATAAGAGTTTTTAAGATTGTTGATGGCCGTTTTTTTGGATAAATTGGATGGAAAGGGGCATTTTGTGCAAAGAGTTAACCTTATAATTATTAGATTTTAATATATTAAGATGAAGAAAGTATTGTTCTCTAAAAAACTTGATGATAAGAATATCCAACGTAGAGATTACCTATTAAATAAATTCAAGAAATATGTAAATCTAGATAGTTGTGATTTATTGGATATCGGATGTGGTAACGGAAGATTTGCAACTTTATTTGGCTCCAAAATCAAATCATATACTGGCATTGAACCTGATGAAGAATATTTGAAGATTGCCAAAGAAACTACTCCTAAAGATGCTAAGGCAGAGTACTTCAAGGGTAGGGCAGAGAAAATTCTATTAAGTAAAAAGTTTGATGTTATATTTTATGGATTCTCTTGGCATTTTATACAGGATTTCGATAAAGCAATAAAAGAAGCAAAAAGACTTCTCAAGAAAGATGGAATCATAGTTATTTATGAACCTTCAAGAGAAACCAAAAAATGGGCTAATTCAAAATTAACAAGAGGTAGTGAAGATTTTGATGAAGAAATGTATAATCTCAAGCTATTAGATTTAGAAAAGGGAAGAATGAATATATCTAAACTGAGTAAACACGGTTTTGTTATTGTTGAAGAAGAAATAGATAAAGGTGAAAGCCCAAACTTATGGATAGCAAAATTATAGATTATTCGTCTTAAGATGGTATTTCTCTAACTGTAATAGTTTGTAGACATTATATTTATAATATAACTTACCTTTAGAAAAATATGGAGGGAAAAAGAACGCATATACAGGATTCACTTAAGCTACTGGGAGTGATATTTGTATTTGTTGGGGTAATGGGGATAATAATTTCATCTTTGACTGGGATATTTAAGGTGATTGTATGGTGGCAGAGTATATTACTTGTTTTACTTTCTATATTTGTAACGGTGATTGGATTTGTTGCTTTTAATGGTGGACCATATAAACCTGTAATTCATAAGAAGATAGTTAAGAAAGGAAAAAATATGAGTTTTTAGTGTTTATGATCTAGTATATAAAAGTATAAAAAGGAATTTATTGATTTTTTAATGTGGTCAAAATGGAAAATAGATTAGATGAAAGAATAAGTTATTGGGAAAATCCAGCTTATGGTATTTCAAGAGTAGTTGCTGAGGTAATTAGGAATGAAGGTTATAATATTGCAAATTGTAGTGGCTTTAGAATTGAAAACCCCTCTTATGATGTTATAGGAGTATTGGAACCAAGAGAATCTATTGAAAGAAAATTCTGGAAAATTAAATGTATGGAAGAGCAAAGAGGATTATTTATTGGACGTGTGTGGATGGATAATGATGTTCGAAAGGCAAGGCCTGATGATAATTTTGTTTTGGAAGTTTATGGAAGAGAAAATGTTCCAAAAATGTCTAAACTCGCAGAGAATCTTGTTAAAAAAATAGAAGGAGTGAAAATTAAAATTGTCCTTGAAGATGAGAACGTGAGATATGAAGAGTATGAATCTGATGGTAGTTGGGGGATGATTTGAGAGTTATTAATAGGGAGTTAATTAGTTTTTAGTGTTTATGATCGTGTGAATGAGTGTGGTCGTGGGTGTGTTCATGATCATGGTGTTCGTGAGTGTGATCATGTGAGTGATTGTGGTGGTCATGGGAATGGTCATGTTCTGATGGATCTTCTTTCTTGTCTTTTTTTGTGATTTTTACTTCTTCTAGAATTAAAGGTTTGCCAACTAGTTCTTTGAATTTATCAGAAAATGCTTTTATTACTACCTCTAGTGCTTTTGGCCCTTTCATTACAATGTTATCTTTTATTTCATATTCTGGAATGAATTTTAACATTGTGCCAAATAGAGAATCTACTTTTTCTTTTTCGTCATTAACTTTTCTTACTGCAGTAAATTTGTATTTTATTTCTTTTCCTGACAGAGGATTATTAAAATCGGTAACTACTCTTGCTCCTGAGACAGTTATTATTTTTACCATTAGGTTGTCGAGTGTTAATACTAGTCCTGGGTAGGGATTTACTTTTTGATCTGTAAATGCTTTTAGAGGAATTGTTTTTACTAATTCCCTTTTTCTTTCACCAAATGAGTCTTTTGGAGAGAGGGTAATTTCATATTCCTTTCCTATTTCTTTTTCTTCTAGGCATTTATCAAGACCTTTCACTACCATTTCATGCCCTACTGCAATTATTGTCTTTTGAGGCTTTTCTTCTGGGCTTATTTTTTTTAGATCTTCTTCGATGTTTGAGTCGAAAATAGAGCCGTTTGCATATCCTGTGTACTTTAATTCTATGAAATCGTTCTTGTGAATTTTATCTGAAGTCATTGTTAGGGGTAATTAGTAAGTTTTATAAACGTTTCTTAATAGGAACATATATGGTTTTAAAATTAATTGATGCTACACAGGCTAAACCTGGAGCTACTATCATGGTTGAAGGAGAACCTTATACTGTTAAATCTAATGATATGAGTAAAACAGGAAAACATGGTGCTAGTAAGTGTAGAATCGAGGCTATTGGTATATTTTCTGGAAAGAAAAAGATTATAGCTGTTAATGGAGCGGAGAGATTTGATGTTCCTTTAGTAGAAAAACATAGGGCTCAGATATTGAGTTTTACAGATAAAAGTGCTTCTGTTATGGATTTGGAAAGTTATGAGACACTTGATTTGCCGTTCATGGAAGAACTTCAGGGGCAATTGCAACCTGAACAGCAAGTTGAGTATTGGGATATTGAAGGTAAAAAAGTAATAATGAGGGTCTTCTAAAATGGCAACAAAAATACCTGTAGCTCAGAAGAGAATGTTCCAAAACGTTTTTGTATGTAAGGACTGTAGTAGAAAGATAAGAACTCAAATGGCTAGAATATTATTAAGAAAGGTTAAGTGTCCTAAGTGCGACGGAAAATCCTTCAGACAAATAAGGAAGAAATAATAAAGAATGGTGTCAAAATTTGTATTGTATGATGTAAGTTTACTAGTTTTGTTTACTTTAGCAATTGTTTTGTTTTTATATAAAAGAAGAAAGAATTTGCAGAGACAGGGATTATTGTATCTTTATAGAACTAAAGTTGGAATAAGGTTTATTGAGTGGACGAGTAATAAGTTCCCTAGAACATTATATTATATGCAATATTTGGTAGTTGCATGCGGTTTTGTTTTAATGATAGCAATGACTTATTTGATAGTTAACTTCTCTTATATGTATTTAACTTCGGATGTTATTGCGCAGACATTAAAAGTACCTGTAATAGTTCCGCTAGTTCCTTATTTACCTGAATTATTTAATCTGGATTTTCTACCTCCTTTTTATTTTACATATTGGATATTGATTATTGCAATTATAGCTATCCCTCATGAGTTTGCTCATGGAATAATAGCAAGATTAAATAAGATTAAAATTCATTCAACTGGTTTTGGATTTTTGGGTCCGTTTTTGGCTGCTTTTGTTGAACAGGATGAGAAAGATATGGAAAGTGCGAAAAAGTTTCCTCAAATGGCTATCTTAGCTGCTGGTACTTTTGCTAATATAATATTTACGATTATATTTGGACTAATATTCTGGTTGTTCTTTATTTCTACTTTTAGTCCTGCTGGAATTATTTTCACTTCTTATGCTACTACATATGTTCCTGTTGCTGATATTGATAGTTATAATGGAATTAGTATAGATTCTATTGATGAAATAAATGGATTGATTAATGTTGAGGAAAGGTATGCTCCTATAATTCTTGAGGGAAATAAGTTCTTTGTTTCTTCTGTTCAAATGAAAAATGCCCTTGAAAATAATATAACCCATGTTGGGGGAGTGCTTGATTCTCCTGCATTTAGAGAGAATTTAACTGGAGTTATAGTAGAAGCTGACGGAGTTAAAGTGACAAGTTTTGAACAGTTATCCGGAATACTTGATAATAAATCTCCTGGAGAAATATTGAATATAAAGACTTTACAAAAAAATGGAGAGATAAAAGAGCAGAATATTGAATTAGCTGGAATAGATGGTCGAGCACTTTTAGGTATAGGACTGGCACCTATAGAACCTAGAGGGCCTATGGGATTTGTATATAAGTTCGTGGCTAGTATAAAGAACCCTTTTGTTTATTATGAATCTACATTTGGTGATGCTGGACAATTCATATATCATTTCTTGTGGTGGACTGTTCTAATAAGTTTGAGTGTCGCTTTGGTAAATATGCTTCCTTTAGGAATATTTGATGGTGGAAGATTCTTTTACTTGACTATTTGGGGAATAACTGGAAGTAAAAAAGTTGGAGAAATTGCGTTTAAGCTATCTACTTATTTGTTACTCTTGGTTATTGTTGCTTTGATGGTTAAGTGGTTATTGATTTTTGTTTAGGTAAAATATAGGATCTTATAACTTTTTTATAGTAGTGACAAAACATAAACTTTAAATAGTTAGATCTTAGTTTTTTCTTATGATAGATGTAATGGACTCAACCTATAACGGACTAGATAGATGGTACTCTGGTAGGGTAAGAAAGAATTATAGTCCTGAAGTTGAAGAAATTTTTAAAACAAGAATGGTTGAAGGAGTTAATAGAAATACCTTACTTTATAGTCAGATTGACTCTGAATGGACTAAAGAGAATTTAGTAATGAGTGCTGGATCCTACTTTTCAAGAGGTTACCGACAGCTAGAGGATTTAGTGATAGAGATTGGAGTGGATAGAGTTGGTAGTGCTAGTGGATTAATTGATTTTGTCGAAGAAGTTAGAAAAAAATCCAATGAGGTTGCGCCTGGTGAACTTGAAGATGGTCATATTGATGAATGCTTTAGAGGAGTTTTTGCCGCTCCAAACGAATTTGCTGAGGCAATTTATTCCGCAATTTTAACTGATAGAGCTGAGATAGAAGATGAATATAGCGGAGACGAACATGAGAGAAATAACTTGCAGAGATATATTTCTGCTATGAAAAATTCTTTACCTTATTTGATGGAAAATATTTTTGGAGATTTGTATTCTTACGAATGAGAGAACAAGATTACGTTTTAGGTAGAATTGATGAATGGAATAATAAGATGGCTCAAGAAGAATATGATGATAATGCTTCAAGAAAGGTTGTGGAAAAAATTATGAATTTAACTAGAGAAGGATTGGATAGTCGAGGTTTGGTAAACTTATTACATATATCAACTAGAGGACATGTGTTAGAAACTACTAAGAATTATTTTTCAAATAGATATACTCTGTATGAAAAAATAGTTGAAGGAAGTCCTGATTCTCCACTTGCGAATATTCCTAAAGGAATAATGAGAGAATATTTTGAACCATGTTTAAAACAATATAAACCCCTTGTTGATTTTGTTGAATCTGTTAGAACAAGATTTAATGAAATATTTCCAAATGAATTAAGCGATGATGATATTAAAGAATGTTTTAAGATCACATTTCCTAGTTTAGAGGATTATACTGAATTTGTTGCAGGTTTTATAAGAATTGCTTCTTTGCCATTGGATATACTTCCTGGTTTTTCTGCTGAGAGAAAAGAATATGCTAGAAGTTTTTTAAGATATTCCGAAATTACGGCTAAAGAAATTTCTAAAGCAGTTTTAAAGAATTTATATTAATTAATAAACTCCACACCATTTTTTGTATAGACTGTTAATTTTATTCCGACTGGAATTGATAAAAGTGCTGAAATAACTGCCATGTGTTCTTTGCCTGTACCTGATGCAATTGAAAGAGCCACTTCAAATTCTTTGCTTAAATGGGATTTTAATTTCTGTTTTATCTCTTCTTTTAATTCGCTAATTGATGCTTTTGAATTTATTTCTAAAACTTTAATATTATCTCCTGATATGAACTCTTCCACTTCTTTACTTTTTATTATTGCTACTTTATCCCATTCTCCTCTTTTTATCAGTGCGTTTAACTGAGGATAATTTTCTTTGTCATTTCCTTGAAAGCAAACTAATTCCATTATTGAGAGAAAAACATTAGCTTTATAATGATTATTGTTCTTATTTTTTTATGGTTCGAGAGGTTCCTTTAGGAGAGATAACTCTAAGAAAATATGAGAAGCCGTATGATTTTTCTAAAAGGGAATTGATAAGAAAAATTTGTTTAAGTTTAGGATTATTACAACCTGGAGACTCAAGAGATATAATTATAGATATTATGCTTGTTCTTGAAGATGCTAGAAAAAATAAAGAATGGCTAAATTCATTTACCATTCGTGATAAAGTTGAAGAATTAAGAAAGGATAATTCTTTAGAAGTGAAAGGTTTAGCCGAGAGTAATATACGTAGACAATTAAAGAGACTTCGAGATGCGATGATTATAGATAAACAAGAGAATCAATATAGAGTGTCTGAGTTTGCACCTTTGTCTGAAATATTCGAGATAAAAATAGAGAAATTTTTAATTCCTCAAACTATAGAAAGGATAAAAGAGTATCTTGGAAAGCTAGATGAACACCATAAATGAAAAGAAATCTCTGGCAGAAAACCTTAAAAAGGCTAGATTTTTAAAAGGATTGCTACTTCTTGATTTTGAGAGGGTAGCGGAGCAGCAATATGTTATTTATTGTTAAGGTAACAACTAATAAAGAAGACAAAGTAATAGAAATGATCAGTTCTAGAATTATTAAGAAAAGCAAA
>CAYHYK010000025.1:8836-9435 GCA_964360985.1 Candidatus Woesearchaeota archaeon
AGTTTTTTGTTTAGCTAGACCTCATGGACTTAAAGGATATATTATAATCGAGTCTGCAGATAGAGATTCCGCCGAGGAATCTGCATTTAATCTTCCTTATGTTAAAGGAATTGTTAAAAAAACTGTAGAGTATGTTGAAATTCAAAATATGCTTGAACCTAAGGTTGAAGACTATAATATTGAAATTGGAGATATAGTTGAAATGATTGGACAAACATTTAAAGGAGAGAAAGCGAAAGTTACGAGAATAGACAAGGCTAAGGGAGATGTTGTCGTTTCATTGCTTGGTGCTTCAGTACCTATTCCTGTAACAGTAAAAATGGATAACGTAAAGGTTATAAGGCGTGAAAAAGAAGAGAGTAAAGACAAAGATGATGCTAAAGAAGACTACAAAGATGATGGAGACAGTTTAGATGAAGGTTAAATTAATAGTTGACGGTGGAAAGATGCAACCTGGACCAGCTGTAGCACAGCAACTGGGACCTATGGGGATAAATTTAGGAAAAGTTATTTCTGGTGTTAATGATGCTACAAAAGGTTTTGATGGTATAAAAGTTCCTGTTGAGATTGATGTAAATGCAAAGACTAAAGAGTTTACA
>CAYHYK010000026.1:0-8854 GCA_964360985.1 Candidatus Woesearchaeota archaeon
TTAGCTGGGAGCAAACTGCCCCATCTTAAAAGATGGAGATATCTTCTTAATTATCTAAATTACGCAAAATTCATGTAGAGAAAAATCCTGGTTCAAAGAATTTTGATGTTCATGCAGATCAGAGATACTTCAAAATAACTCCAACATGGTTGCGTTATTCCCAGCTAGGTAAAAAACCTATTGAAATATTTGAACTCACTTTCTAATTGTTCATTTCAATAAGTAAAAACCTGCTTTCTTTTTTACACTCTATAACAATCTTATCACTCTCTTCAATTTCAGCAGAATCCCCATCAGTCATTCCTAATCCATTTAATAATATTTCTCCATTTATCAAAAACAAATAGACTTTCTTTTCTTTCCCTATATGATGTTCCTTCTCCTCTAATTCCGAAAAATACCCTAGAAAGAATTCTGTTTCCTGATGAATATAAACACATTCATTATTTTTATTATTAGAGACAATTCTATTAAACTCATTCTTATTAATTTTAAGTTTCTTTTGTTCATAACTGGGTTCTAAATTAATCTCATTAGGTTCTATCCATATTTGTAGTAAGTGTAAGTTCCTTTCCCTAGAATTATTAAATTCAGAATGCCATATTCCTCTACCTGCAGACATTCTTTGAACTTCTCCGTATTCTATAATTCCTCTATTACCCTCACTATCCTCATGTTTAAGACTTCCTTCAAGTACAATAGTTATTATTTCTGCATTTTCATGAGGGTGTGCACCAAAACCTTTGCCTCCAGCTATAATATCCTCATTAAAGACAATTAAATTTCCAAAGTTTATATTATCTAAATTATTATACCTTCCAAAGCTAAATCCATGCCTACTTTTTAGCCAATCAAGTTTACTCTCTCCTCTTTCAGCAGATTTTCTTATTTTTATTCCCATTATTTTTTAAATTGAAGTTTAATTTCTACAACTCACTTATTTATACTATTCCTTCTATATTTATAAATGAACACAGGAGTCTTTGCTTTAGGATTTATTGTTTTAATTCTTGGTCTGTTCGCTGCAGGTTATACCATATATGAAAATAAAACATATTTTTTTGGAACATTCCAGGAAAATACTGCCACTCGTCCATACTCAAACCTATCTATTCCCCTTATAGTCGTAGGAATCATTTTAATGTTTGTCTCAGCCATAATTCCAACAGTAAGAACAACAACCAAAAAGAGTTATGTAGAAACTCCAGTAAGAAAAACAAAAATAATCCAAACAGAAGACTAACAGACTCTTACTCTCTTTACATCAGGATAAATGATTAACACTTCTCCTTTATTGATATAATAACGACTTTCAGAATTTTTTCTCTGAAGATAAAATTTTCCATTTTCATTATTGTAATTTAACCTACCTCTAACGCATCTTTCTCTCATTTGTTCAATGGTTAATCCTTCATCCAGCCATTCTTCTAGCTTTACACTTCCTCTAATTCCACATTGTCTTCCAATTTCATTCTTTAATTTTTCGTAAGGGATATTATCAGGGACAAACAAATCAATGTTATCCGGTAAAAACAAAGTAGTTTCCATTGTCAAATAATAAATCAAAGAATCTTTATAAATATTATCGCAATATTAGTTTAATTAATTCTTATCTACCAAGTAATGTGTGTACCCATCTAGGTGTAAAATGTGCAAAAAAGATAACAATAGCCCATAATAATATTCCAACACTAACTAATGAAGTTCTTAAGGTCTGAGATTGTATAAACCCGCTAAAAATAACTATGATAGAGAAGATTATAATCATAATATCAAGAGGAGAAACAAACACAAAGAAAGGATTGCCTGTAACCATCGTTACTAATCCTATATCAATAATCAACAAAACAATCCCCAAAATCAAATAACCTTTTCTAAACATATTTTATATAATCTACATCAATTTAAAACTCTTTCTAAATCAATTCCCATAGTAAACTTCCATCACTCCCATCAATAGGAATCAAATTCATCAAAAAAGACGCAAAAGACAAAATAAATCCTATAAGTATAACCTCTCTCAAATATTCTTTATTTCTACAGTAAACAAATAAAAGCGCAAAGAGTATACAAAGCGCAAAATTAAATAAAGGTCCTGCTGCTACAACATTAGCGAGAACTCTTTCGTCCTTAGGATCATCAAAACTAGTAGAAGCCAAAGGTATTCCTCCCAGTTCAAAACCTAAATCACTGAGGTTATTCCATTCAAAATCTATTTCAGGTTCTAAATTATAATGTCTAGCAGTCAAGTAATGACCAATTTCATGTCCAACAACATTTAATACAAAACAATTCACAAACATCAAAACAATTAAACTTATCTTTATTAAATTACTATATTTCATAAAAACTCGCCCCTTCTCAAATATATAAATCTTTCTAAAATAGTAACTAGAAAGTAGTATCATAATCTTAAGTCAACTCTTCTAATCCAAAAAATACAATAAACTTTAAAAACAACTTAATTTATCTCCAACAATGCAAGTAATAGGTTTCAATTTAAACAAGATTTTAGCAGAATGTTCTAAAAATTCAGCCAAAACAAGCATAAATACAAATATAGAATTCATCGAGGTAGAAAAAGAGAAAATAGAGATACTCAAAGAAAACGAATCTATTAAATTTTCCTTCACATTCGTAATAAAATATACCGATCCAGAAAAAAGTGCAGAAGAAAATAAACAAGGAGAAATAAGATTTGAAGGAGATTTATTGTTGTCCGTAGATAACGAAGAATCTAAAGAAATAATTAAAGCCTGGAAAAAGAAAGAAGTTTTGGAGACAGTAAAAATTCCTCTTATAAATTTCATTTTAAAAAAATGTTCAGTAAAAGCCCTAGGATTAGAAGAAGATCTAAATTTACCTCATCATATCCCATTTCCCCAAGTTAGAAAAGATCACAATAAACTTTAAATATTCAGAAAAATTCCTTTTACAATGAGAGGTTTATTTTTACTACTTGTCTTTCTATTAACCGTCCAGTTTGTCCAAGCCTCAGTTCTAATAAACGAATTCACAGTAGATCCACAAACAGATTGGAATGCAAATAATGACTCTTCTGGAGATAGCGGCGATGAATGGTTTGAAATATTTAACAATGGAGAATCAACAGTTGATTTAACAAACTGGCAATTATTTCTAATAGATACAACAAACGCTACAGAGAATTTAACAGGATCAATCGAACCAAATCAGTATTTGATTATCTCAAACCCTACAGGTGCAGAAAATAACGATGGTCAACTCATTTTAAAAGACAGTTCAGGTATAACAATAGACTCTGTAACATTTGGAGATTGGGCAAATACAATAGATAACGCTCCGACAGGCAATGCAGATAGTATAACTAATGAATGTCTTGCAAGATTTCCAGACGGAACAGATTCAAACACAGACAGCACAGACTTTATAAAAACTGCCTGTACATTTAACTCTGCTAATACTTTAGCAAATCAATCAACTCCTCAAATAGGAGACAACCAGCAGGGGCTTAATGCAACAGTATCAGGAATAATTTCTTTCAAATTAAGCCCTACATTCGTCAATTTTGGTTTAGTTAATCCAGGATCAACAAATAATCCAGCAATTAATGGACCTATAATTCTAGACGTATCAGGAAGTACAACAGAAGTTAATGTAGAAATAACCCAAGTTTCAGGTTTTCTATTCGAAAACGGATTAAAAATAAATGGAAATGCCGCATTGGCAAGCTCCTGGAATTTCAAATGTACAATAATCCAAGGAACTTGTGCATTCACTACCCAAACTCTCATTCCTACTCTAGATGTTTCTTCAAATGCCCCAGCTGGAAACACTCAAGGAATAATAACCTATACTGTCTTTGGCAACCCATAAAATGAAAAGATTATTTCTTTTTCTTCTATTTATTTTATTTCTCTTTAATGTTTCAGCTCTGGAGTTTTCTCCTTCAAGTTTAGACTTTGTTATGAATAAAGACCAGCAGCTTTGTAAAACAATATTTTTCAATATAGATGGACAAGAAGCTTCAATCCAAGACTACTGGGCGGACTCTTCTAGTGAAGATTGGACAATATCTAAATTTAAAACAACCGCTTCAGAGCTATCTCTTCAAATTTTCTATCCTACTAAAGTCTCACTAGCCCAATCACAAGTGCAAGTCTGTATAAAAGGCACTAAGTCTAGCAAAAACAAAGGTGCCCTAATATTCAAGCAGGAAAAAGAAGGAAATTCCTTAGTACAGTTTGTAGTTTGGCTTAACGTTTCAGTACAAGGTATAGAAAATCCTCAAAAAGATGAAAACAAATCAAAAAATAAACGTTCCACAGATGAAGAAGACTCTTCACCTTCTCCATCATCACAAACTCCTTCTCCAAAAACTCAAGAATTAGCTTTTGAACCAAAAGAAGAAAAAATAAAGTTAACTTCTTTAGGTGTAAACGACAAATTAAATAAAAATGGAATTTCTTTAGACTATCCTCTATTAACAGGTATATTTCTGTTCCTTACAATTATCTTACTTCTAATATCAATAAAATCAAAAAGTTAGTAATTAGTTAATATCTCCCAATTTACCAAAATCTAAAACTTTTAGTTCATCAGAATCAACTATTTTAACATCGAATTTATCTAAATCAAAATTCCACGCCATTCCTAAATTACTTTCACGTGCATCACTCCCTTCATTATATTCCAAAAAACTAGGTACAATAATGACGTTCTTTCCTTTATACTTTCCAACTAAATAGCATTTATACTTCTCAACTTTAACATCATCACTAATTTTAATTGCAGGGTGACCATGTCCCAAAACCCAAAATTTTATTTCTTCACTATTCATCTCTTCAAATTCTCTATCTCCATGGGCAAAGCAATATTCTCCATGAGTAAAATAATCTGCGGTCTTCACTCTATCTGTTTTAACAACATATTCAATAATAATATCATGGTTTCCCTTAACAATTATAATTTCTCCACTTCCACTCATTTTCTCTTTCAAATAACTTATCAATCTAACAAAATCCTCCCTTTCCTGTCTTAGTACGTTTCCAAAATCATGTTTAATATCTCCCAACAAAATAATCTTATCCACATTCCCACATTTTTCAAAAACTCTTCTCAGGTATTCAATCATTTCTCCAAACATCTCCCTAGTTAAAAGCACTCCTGCTTCATTCATCGCCTCTTCATATCCCAAGTGTAAATCTCCAATTGCAACGAGTTTCTTTCCCATACTCTCCAAGTATAAACATTTTCCAATATATTCCAACTTTTCTAAGTTGGAATGCTTGAGGGCTTTGCTCTCAGTGTATTCTGTCTTATCCATAAAAAACTCTAAAAATCAACATTAATTAAGGTTTTGCCCAGTATATTCCAAATAAGATCATTAATATCAAAAGGATAATAGGCCAATTCTCCCTTATCCATTTAATAAATTTACTATTCATCATAACAATTTTTTCCTCTTTAAGTAATATAAAAATAAAAGATTCAAGTCTATATAAAATATTCCCCATAAAATTACTTCTATTAAACTAGTCTGTTTTATCTGATAAACATAATATATGATTGCAGCTAGAACACCCAAAAAAGTTGAAAAGGCTATCATAGATGTGGAAATAGAATTAATCTTTTCATAACTCATAAATTATCCCAATAATAAAACTAGTTAAATTTATCCACCATTAATCTAAATCCCTTCTCACCCCTCAATTCCTTAATAATTTTCTCTATTTCAAGTGCCTCACTAGTAGACAATATTTTTTCTCCATTTATTATCTTCTCCCAGCAATAATTTTTATCCATCTTTTTCATAATCCTCAAGCTTAATTCTTTTAAGTTCCTTAACTTTATCAAAGTCAGAATCATCAGAAATTATCTCATTAGTTCCATTAAGTAAAGCACTTGCAGCATGAATCGCATCTCTCGGTCTCAGATTATATTGCTCCATCAGTTCCTGCGCTTTACTGATTATATTTTTATCAACTTCTAAAAATAATAGATTAGGAAATTTAAGAAATTTCTTGCCCTCTTCAATAGCAACACTTCCACCATATTGTTTTCTTACACCATGAATGAACTCGTCCCAAGTTAATAATGATGTTTCTCCCTTAATTTCTTTTTTTAGAACCTTTTTTATTATCTCTATGCAAATTTTTGATTTTTGATCATCATTTCCTACAGCGTATATGAATACGTTAGTATCAAGGTAAGTCATACGACTCCTCTTCAATTTCTCTTAGATCTTTTAAAGTTAAATTCCTTTTTGGTTTAGGCACATTTAAAAAATCCGCTAAAAATTCTTCAGGATTCTGTTCTCCTTTTATATTAACCTCTTTATCTCTAATTTCAAATACTATATTATCTCTCTCTTTTAGCCCCAAAACTTCTCTAACATCCCTAGGTATAACTACCTGGCTCTTCTTTCCTAGTTGTCTTGTAATTATCATACTATACATATTCCTACCATCTATTTAAACTTTTTCCTACATATATGTAGGAATCTATTAAACAAAGATTAACTATATAATAGTAACAAACAGAAAGATTTATAAATACACTTAATCCACTTAATTCATGCAAACACAATCAAAGCCAGATAAATATGAAACAATCATAGCTAATTGGTATGATTCTCTTAGACAAATAAAAAAAAGAAATGGAAGAGTTGCCAAGATGGGCGAATTAATAAAAGAAAGAAATGAATCTCTTTTTGATGATAATGCCAGGCAACATGGAGTCTATACTAATGTCCTGCAATATGGAGTTTATACAACAGCTGGATTAGACTATGCTCCCCAAAATCCTGTTCTATTATTAAGAGAAAATTCAGCGCTTTTACAATCAGACAATGCAGAAAAAGCAGTTCAATTACATAGAAATGATAAAGAATATCCTATATCTCAAGATACTTACAATTCACATCTAAGACAAGCAGAAAAAGAAGCGGAAAACGTTCCTGAAGAAAGAAACATATTAATCCTTCCAGAAAGAGATGCTTTTTCAATCAATTCTCAAAATCATTTTGATGTTTTAAGATTCTTAGCAGAAGACCCAACACAAGCTGAAAAATATCTAGGAAAACTAGGAGAAAAAGGTATTAATCAAATTAATTTTTATTTAAGAAATAAAGAATATGTTGACAAACAAGAAACACCACTTACAGACCAATTGTGGGTGCATGGTGTTGGTGGGGGGTTTGACTTCATTGGCTACCACAATTGCCTCAACTTCGCTAACCATTTGGTGCTTGGGGCGTTCCCTATTGATAAAGCCAGTCCGAAAACAGCAAAAAAAATGTATAAAATTGTTCAAGAAATAAGCAAAGGCAATGTAAAACTGTCAGATTTAGAATCAAGATTGTCCCAAGTTTCAAGTTTTCTTGAAAATCTTTCTAAATAAATTTATTAACTCTTTTTAATATAATCCTCTGCATCGATAAAAAGAGGTCACACGCCAAATTATTAGACTCGTAAAACCGAGCAGTAAAATTCAATTGCAACATTAAGTAACTCAAATATCGAGAAAAATTGGTTCTTTAAGAGAAATATGAAGCAGTAGTAAAATATTGGTACAAAGACTAATCTCCATTGGTTGCGTGGGATTGATTGCTACGATATGCAAAATCCGCCAATAGTTACAAGTTAATAGAGAAAATTAAAAAAGATATAATCGATGCAATTTGGGACAAAATCTCCCTTGATTAACCTTCCTCCTTCTCTCCAATAACCTTCAACTTTCTCTCTCATTTTGAAAGTTGAATGCCCTCAAGGTCCTTTTCCGAAATGACCTTGAGATGCAATTCATACATTCTCTTTAAGAAAAATTACGTTTTTCATATCTTCAAAATGCCTGTCTCCAGATATTACCTTGCAGTTCAATTCTCTTTGTTTTATAAGAATAACCGCATCAATCAGCCCAAAATTCTCCCTAGTTTTTCTTTGTTCAGCCCTTTCAACTGCAGCATCTATCCAATTATATTCTGTAATCTCGCTTAGATTAGAATTCGCTCTGATTATTCTATAAAGTTTATCAAAATCTTCATTATTCTTTATTGCCCATCCTTTAATTTCAGCAAGACAGCACTCAACGGTTAAAAATTTGTTTTTCTCATCAAGAAAAAGTTTTTTAAGAATCTCCCCTTTCTTTGACCCAATAAAATATTCAATCCATGCATAACTATCTACAATATAAATCATTTTTCCTTACCAAAAGTCTTTATGTTCCTCTACTTCCTCTTCAAATGATTCTGCTCCACGGCATAAACCAAACCCGTCAATTCTTTTTTTCACAATAATTTCTATCTCAATCTTATCTCCTTTACGAAGAGAAAGCCTTTTAAGTTTTTCACTAGGCAAGATTACTCCTATTGAATTTCCCCATTCCCGCAATTCAACTTCCACCATGTATAAACATAATGTATAACTATTTAAATATCTTTCTATTTCTTAAACAATAAAAATTAACTCTACAATAGTAACAAAAAGAAAGGTTTAAATACTCAAAATCTGCCAATATATCATGGCTAATATAAAAATAGACGCAAGAACATCAGAACTAGAATCAAGTGTAGTTTACAAATCATTTGATAAAGCATTAGAACAATTAAGTAAAAATGATTTTGAAGTCATTTCTCTATCTCAGAATGCAGAATTAAGAATAAAAGAAGGAAAAGACTCTTATGTTTCTCAAAATGGAAATCGTGTTAGAGAGGGAGTAATTTATAGGCCGAATGAAAATAATCAAATTCTATTAGCAAGAAACTCTCCCTTATTAGACTTAAAATTAGCCAGTAGAGCAGTAAGTGCCCACAGAGCAGGGTCAGAATACCATATTTCAGAAGAGTTAGCTAGACAATATTCAAATAAGTCATCTC
>CAYHYK010000027.1:0-8343 GCA_964360985.1 Candidatus Woesearchaeota archaeon
GGAGAAGATGGAGTAACTTTAATTTTTAGTTTTCTAACTATGAATCTATAGGTTCTTCCAATTTCTTTTCTTTCTACATCTGAAGCGCCTGCTATTTCATCTAGAGTTCTAGGAATGTTATATGAACGACAGGCAGCATATATACATGCAGCTATTACTGATTCCATTGATCTGCCTCTCACAAGTCCTCTCTGTAAAACATAATTATAGATTCTTGATGCTTCCTCCCTTATTACAGATGGAAGATTAAGGAATGATGCGACTCTTCTTAATTCTGCCATTGCTAAACGAAGATTTCTTTCAATAGAGGTAGACACTCTTTCTTGCCACTTTTTTAACCTTAAGAATTTTCTTGTTTGTCCTGCTTCTAATTTGTATATGTCTGAAATCTCCCCTATGTTTGTTGTCAATCCTTTATCATATTTCTGCATAGAGATAGGAGCACCACCACGTCCTTTTTTTTCTGATTTGTCAAATTGACCTCCAGCATCTTGGCCAGTATCAACCATTTTTTCTTCTACAATTAAACCGCATTCGTTACAGATTATTTCACCTTTTTGCTCATCAAATGTAAGATTTACACTTCCACATTCCGGGCATCTTTTTACGTAGCTCATAGAAATTTTTAGGGGGGTTTAAAAGACTTACTATTTCAACCTATTTAAAGTTTTCGGTAGATTACGACGATTATTCGATAAGAATTGCGTTTACCATTCCTTCTTGGGAAGGACGATTGGTTATCCTTGCTTTACCTAAAGAAGTTTCAATTATCGCTCCCTTTGTAAGACGATTATCTCTTGCCCAGAATCTATTCTGAGGAGTTTCTACTACATTCTTTATGTTTGCCTTTTGGATCTTACCTTTTGAAAGAATATTTGCCTTGTTAGTTCTTAGTACTAGAGTTTTCATTTTTCCGCCTCTTATTCCTATTTGTTTTAATTTCGTCTCTCCTATAGATACAACTCTCTCTTGATTTCTTTTTTCATATAGCTTACGCTTTTTCTGGTGATGATACTTTCCGCCCGATTTCTTTCTTCCTAAGTTCATTACTAGATTGAAAAACTATGCTTTAAATAGTTTTTCTTTATTGAATTTTTGGAGAAATCGCCTTGGTTAAATAACATCGCTTAATTTGTGCTTTATTTCTAAATATAATAGCCATATTATAAGAAGTGCTGCATCTAAACAGGCAATGGCTGAACTTTGCAGAGCTAGAGGCAAGTAACTTACTAGGTCTAGACTAAATGTTAAATTTGATAATGGATAAAATATAGCAAAAGGTTTTCCTAATAAATTATCTAGAAATATGTGCGAGAGGACTCCTAGAGATAACATTAGAAATATAATATTCAATTTTAACTTATGTCTAGTAAAGTTTTTCTTTAGAGGTCTTAGAGATATAGATAATATGAATAAAATTAGAGGAAATATTAGGGAGTGGGTGTATGTCTTGTGTACTTCTGAAAATGTAAAACCAAAAAAATACAGAAGGTAAAAAACCGCTATATCTAAGTCTGAAATAATTCCTCCTAGACCTGCTATGAAAACATAGTAAAGTGGAAAACTTCTTTTTTTATTTTTTGAGAGATAGAAATTGCGGAATAACGCCATTAGAATTAATGGGAAAAGAATATGAGTCACTGCTTGAGGCATAAACTTAGAAGTAGAATAGATTATTTAATCCTTTTTCTTGCCTTTGACTACTTTAAGATATTCTTCTTTTCTTTTTCCACCTGCAAGTATGTGTCCTAAACCTGATTTAAGGATATGGATATCTCTATCCCAGAATGTTCTCCAAAATGAAATATTTCCATGAACTGGAGAAAAATTTCCGAATATTATCTCTGACTTCAATTCTTCTATACTGAAATCTTTTTCTGACTCAAATACCGTATATGAAGTACCTGCCGATGTATATCTGTGCGCTCCTGAAACTGCAATGGGAAATATTCCTGAAGAGAGAATGAGATTCAAATGGTCTCCTTTAGAATTAGCTGCACCCAACTCTACTCCGTGAGCTACATCACTAATCAAGCCTAGAGCTGTATCTAATGATGCTCCTGATTTTGTTGTTGGATCACAGACATTGACTATTGCTCCTAAATCTATAGCTTCTCTTGCAGTTTCCCTTATGTCTCTTGTAGGAGTTATTAGAGTATTTGTTCCTATGATATTAAGGTATGCTGGCGAATCTCCATCGTATGCTCTTACTTTTTGAGTGTGAACAATTATTATTTTTCTATTTGACTTTCCTTCTACAGTTAATATCCCTCCAGAATCGTCGTATGAATAATTATGAGGTCTTAGAGTGTCTAACTCTTTCATGTAATCATGAAATCTTCTATCCATTCCACTTGTTGCTGTGTGACATGAGGTTAAGGCTACTACATCTAAATCAGATGCTAGATAACTATCCACTATTTGTCTAAGAGAAGGAACTTTTCTACCTTGATTAGGACTAAAGAAATGGGGAAAAACCCTTAGATCCATCTTTAATAGATTTTTTTCCATGGTATATTGACGAAAAAGAAATCTATTAAAGGTATTTAAATTTTTATATTAGGTGGCTTTTCCTAATCAAACTTTCTACTAAGCTAAAAAAACCATAAAGTTTAAATACGGTTGTGATGAGAAGAAATTATGAGTAACGGAATTGAGAGACCACTTGACCTTTTGAATCAATCTAAAGGAAAAGAAGTTCTTGTACAGCTAAAGGGAAATCAGCAGTTCGTAGGAACTTTAATGGCTTTTGATATGCATATAAACGTTGCATTAGATAATGCTAAAGAAGTTGTAGATGGAGCGGTTAAGAAAAATATTGGATTGACATTCTTAAGAGGAGATACTATAATTTATATTTCTCCTTCTTCTTTAAGATAATTTTATAGTTCTATTTGATCAAAATCTTTTGCTGTAATAGTGTTTTTGAATACCTTTTTGGATTCTGATTCTATTCTTGGTAGATCATTTTCATACCTTTGAGATATGTGTGTTAAAATTAGTTTTTTTGATTTTGATTTTTTGGCAATTGCTGCTGCATCTTCTGAGGTAAGATGTTTAAATTCGTTAGCACGATCTTTTTCTTCTGCTGAAAAAGAAGATTCTGCAATTAGTATATCTGAATTATTTGCTAAACTAATTGCATTTTGATTTATTCTTGTGTCAAGAATAACCGTTATCTTCTTGCCTTTTTCTAAATAAGAAACAAGCGAAGATTTTATTTTTTTACCTTCAAAAATTATATCTTTTCCTTGTTGCAAATCTCTTAATAATGGAGAAGAGGGAAGTTTTAATTTTTTTAGTTTAGATTTGTCAAGTCTTCTTTTATCTTTTATTACAAATGAATAAGCGTTGCAATGTGTTGAATGATCCATTGATTTTGTTTCAAGATAGAAATCTCCTTTTTCGAGAAAGATAGCATTTTCCACTTCGTGAATATCTAGGGGGATTGTAATATTTACTAATTTTCTTAATAATGAGATATAATATTTAGTTCCTTTAGGACCGTATACCTTTAATGTTTTAGAGTAGTTTAACATTGCTAAAGTTTGGAATAGACCTGGCAACCCGAGAGTGTGGTCACCGTGCCAATGAGTTATCAAGAGAGAAGTTATTTTTGTGGGACTTAACTTTGCTATTTTAAATTGCCTTTGTGTACCCTCGCCACAATCAATTAAAATACTTTCATTTTTGTAAACTAAGTATATTGCCGAATGATTTCTCTTTTTTGTGGGTACTGAATCAGAAGTTCCTAGAAATGTTAAATTTATTTTTTCCATAAACTATATAGGAAATTATTGTTTAAATAGTATTGGATTAAGTAGTAACTGTGTGAAGAAAAGTTTAAATAGAGAGTGTAGATAAATATTTTATGGATAAGTGGAGTGAACTTTTGCTTGGACTTGTTTTAGTTATAGTCTCTATTGTAATCGCCTGGTTTTCTGGACCTGGGGGACCTTGGATTGTTAAAGGAATTTCTCTTAATTTCTGGCATGCTGCTTGGGAATTCCTTAAGGGAGGATTATTCTGGTTTGTTGCAATGATTGGTGTGTTGTTTATACTTCTTGGTGTTAGTGATCTGAAAGGATAAATACCATAAGACTTAAATAGTCCTAGGATTAAATTATTTTGTAATTCTATATAACATGAATGAGGAAATTGGCAAAAACATTTTGAAGTCAGGTACGAGTATAGTTGGAATTGTATGTAAAGATGGGGTTGTAATGGCTGCAGATAGAAGATCCACTGCTGGAAATATTGTAATGAGTAAAGATTCTCAAAAAATCCGTAAGATAGGAAATTATTTAGCTACTGCTTATACTGGAGGGGTTGCAGATATTCAATTAACTAATAAATTGCTTACTGCTGAATTAAGATTAAAAGAACTAAAGACTAAGTCTCAGCCGAGTGTTGAAGAGGCTGCACATCTTTTGGCAATGCTTGTTTATAGAGGTATAAGAACTCCTGCTATGATTCCAAGTATTGTTGGAACTTTAATTGCTGGAGTGGATCCTGATGGAAAAACATCTCTTTATACTGTAGAACCTGCTGGAGGAGTTAATCAGGTAGATGATTATGATGCTAACTTCTCATCTGGAATGCCTTATATTTTAGGATTGCTTGAGAGAGGATATAAGAAAGATTTGAGTGTTGAAGAAGGAATAGAACTAGGGAGAGAATGTATTAAAGCGTCCATGCAAAGAGATACAGGATCTGGAAATGGTATAGATATATTCTCTATAACAAAAGCAGGGGTAAAACAAGTTATTTCTGAAGAACTTATTCCACAGTACAGATAACTTCTAAATTAAAATGGTAGACATATTGAAAACAATAAAGGAAGCATTGCCCAAAGTAATCGTAGATGCAAATTTTGAAGGGGCAAATATTGTTTTGTATACAGATAGTAAAGATTTCATAAAAAATGGGGAGAGTGCTATTAAAGAAGCAGTTAATAAAGTTAAAAAAAGAATAGATATACGTGCTGATAAAAGTATTCTTCTTGATGAAGGTGAAACTGAAAAAACTATTAAGGCTTTAGTTCCTGAAGAAGCTGGAATTACAAATTTGATATTTGATATACAGAGAAGTGTTGTAGTAATTGAGGCTAAGAAACCTGGACTCGTGATTGGTAAACAGGGATCGATTTTATCAGATATTAAGAAAACTACTTTTTGGCTTCCAGTGGTACAGAGAAGTCCTTCCATTCCAAGTAAGATAACTGAAAAAATAAGATCTGTTTTGTATGCAAATAATACGTATAGAAGAAAGTTCTTACATGATATTGGAAGAAAGATTTACAATGAGTGGACATCTGAAAAAATGGATATGTGGGTTAGATTGACTTACTTAGGAGGAGGGAGACAGGTTGGAAGATCGTGTTTATTGTTACAAACTCCAAATTCTAAAATTCTTTTAGATTGTGGAATTAATCCTGCGATATCTGATGGGGAGGAAAGATTTCCTTATCTTAATGTTTCTGAAATAGGAGACCTTAATTCTGTGGATGCTATAATATTAAGCCATGCTCATACTGACCATGGAGGACTTATTCCATATTTGTATAAAATGGGATATAGAGGACCGACATATATGACTCCACCTACAAGAGATATTGCTTCTTTACTTGCTTTAGATTTTATTGGGGTTGCTTATAAAAAAGCTGAATCTCCGCTTTATAAGGGAGAGGATATAAAAGAAATGGTAAGACATTCTATTTGTTTAGATTATGGAGAGGTTAATGATATAACTCCCGATATAAGAATTACATTTTATAATGCAGGACATGTTTTGGGATCTGCTCAAGTTCATATAAATATAGGAAATGGTTTACATAATTTTGTTTATAGCGCTGATACTAAATATAATAAAACAAGATTACTGGATGGGGCTGAAAATAGATTTCCTAGAGTAGAGAGTTTGCAGTTAGAGGCAACTTATGGAGGGAAAGATAATGTTTTGCCTCCTAGAAAAGAAACAGAACAGATATTTATTGATATGGCAAAGAAGACTATAGAGAATGGAGGGAAAATATTATTACCTGAACTTGGTCTTGGACACGCTCAAGAAACTATGCTTAGAGTTGAGGAGGCAATAAGAACTGGGGAATTACCTAAGGTGCCAGTGTATGTTGACGGAATGGTATGGGATATAAATGCAATTCATACTGCTTATCCTGATTTTCTAAGTATGTCCGTAAGAAATCAAATTTTACAAGATAATAATCCATTTTTATCGGATATATTCAAAAGAATAGGAAGTCCGATAGAGAGAAAGGAAGTTTTGGAAGGAGGACCTTGCATTGTTATCGCTACCTCAGGTATGCTTGTTGGTGGAGCTTCTGTTGAATACTTTGTTAATTTTGCGGAGAATCCTAAAAATCTTTTAGTTTTTGGGTGTTTTCAGGGAGCTGGATCTTTAGGAAGGCAGGTGCAGGAAGGAAGAAAAGAAGTAGCTTTGGGAAAAGATTACAATAATGAAATAATAAAAGTAAATATGCAGGTTGAGACTATGAATGGACTCTCTGCACATTCTGGAAGGAATGAATTAATGCAGTTTGTGAGTAGAATGAATCCTAAACCTAAAAAAATAATTATAAATCATGGGGAGCCATTAAGATGTTTAGATTTAGCTTCGAGTATTCATAGAACTAATAAAATAGAGACTGTTGTTCCTAGAAATTTGGAGACAATAAGACTGAAATGATTTTAATATGTTAAGAAAGATAACTGAGTTTGTAGGTAATAAAAAATTATTTTTCGGAATATTTCTCTGGATTGGATCCTATTTTACATTAAGTAACTTTAATGCTGAAAGGAATAGAAAGGTTTATCTCTTGAATCCAAATTTATATTTCGGTAGCCAAAATTTTCTGAAGGATTTTGAACTGGAGAAAAAGAAACTAGGACTTGAACATATCAGTATTTTGCATGAAGATGATTATGATGTACCTGCAGGACTTTCTTTTAGATTGGGAGATGGAAAGTATCTAATTAGATTTAATCCAGAATGTAAAAGTAAAGAACTTATTAGGCATGAATTGTACCATGTTAAAAAATGGGAAGAGTTTTCCTTAGATGACTTGCTAGATTGTTTGTTATTAGGACAGTATGAAGAGTTAAGAGCAACTAATTATTCTATAGAATAATAATCAAGAAACAATTAAAAACTCCCGTTTACTCATGAACTTATGAAGCACTCTTTAAAGGTTATTCTTATTTTACTTGGAATGTTTTTCATTACTCAGCTTATTGGAATAGCAGTAATTCACCAGTATTCTCCTGAAATAAAAACAGTTGAAGATGTGGAAGGAAATATAATAAATAAGACAGTTTATAATCTGCCTTATGGTGCTGAACCTCCTGAGGGAATAACTCCGGGAAATACCCTTGTTTCGATTTTAATTGCAATTGTAATTGCGGTTGTTTTCATGCTTATATTAATGAGGTTTAAATCAGAATTGATATTGAGAGTTTGGTTCTTTTTAGTTGTCTCTTTTGCTTTAGCTATTACTCTTTATGCTTTTATAGATAAAATTAATTATGCAGAGTTTATTGCTTTAGGAGTGGCGATACCTCTTGCGGCACTAAAACTATTCAAGAGAAATGTGTATGTTCATAATTTCACTGAACTTTTGATATATCCTGGAATAGCGGCTATATTTGTTCCTCTTTTGAGTATATGGACAGTTGTACTGCTGTTGATTCTTATATCTATATATGATATTTATGCAGTATGGCATGCAGGGTTTATGCAGAAGATGGCACAGTATCAGATAGAAAAATTAAAGTTCTTTACAGGATTTTTCGTTCCTTATTTGGGGAAGAAAGAAAAAATGCAGATTGCGGAGGCTAGGAAATCAAATAAACTTAAAGATTTGAAAGAAAAGAAGTTAAAGATTAATGTAGCTATTCTTGGAGGAGGAGATGTCGTATTCCCTATTATGCTTGCTGGAGTAGTTCTTAATACTCTTGGTTTAATTGAAGCATTAATAATCAATGTAGGAGCCACTTTGGCACTAAGTTGGCTATTTTATATATCTAAGAAAGGTAAATTCTACCCTGCAATGCCATTTATCTCTATAGGATGTCTTATTGCCTTAGGAATTGCTTATTTGATTTAGGTGGCTTAGTTTGATAGTGTTGTAACTATCAAATAGAAACAAATCGAAAGATTTAAATAGTGTTTCTATGTCACTCCTTTATGATAATAAAGCAAGATTTAGTTAGGAGAATTAAGGAATACTTTAATCTAAATATTTATGAAACTAAAGTTTGGATCGCTCTTCTTACAAAAGGAATTGCCTCTGCAGGAGAAATTGCAGAACTATCTGGCGTTCCTAGA
>CAYHYK010000028.1:0-7960 GCA_964360985.1 Candidatus Woesearchaeota archaeon
TAAAAATTAGTATAGTAGAAAATATTACATTCCCTATAATAAAGAAAAAGAAAAAGCTTCTAACACAAATAGAAAGATATTCTTCTGGGCTTAATTTAATATTGCCACTATCAAGATGTCTCCTTAAATCCAGCGCAAATTTATTTGTCTTCTTAATTCTAAAAAAATTAAAGGGCGCCGATTTCCTTCTCAAAGTTTCTAGAGAAGCAAAAGTATAAGGTATACGAAATTCCATATTAAGTGCTTAATATAACCTTCTTATCATTCTTATTTATCGAAGAAATAAGCAAATCTTTGTTTCTATAGTAAAGATTAGTAACTTTTCCGAAACTAGTCAAATCTCTTATTCCATTTTTTATAAGCCAACTTAGAACCTTTTTTTTCTCTTCCAAAGCTGAATTGACTTCTACCATACTCATACCTGTATGCCTGCTTATCTCTTCAAAAAATCTTAAACTTTCTCCATGTCTAATCATCTTATCTTCTTCAGGAGACCATCTATAAAGAATATTTGCCTTAGCATTATCTTTTTCAGCTTCAAATTCCGCTATTTGTAAAACTCTTCTTATACCCTTTCTTCTATCTCTAAACATTACCACATTCAAATTTACCGATCTTAACAAATTAGGAGGAATACTTAGTGGAGGATTTATCAGTCTTGAAATTGTTTCAGCAGCAGTATCTGCATGTACAGTAGCATATACACTGTGCCCAGTATGCATCGCTTCGAACAATACCATTGCTTCTTGTTGTTTTCTCATTTCTCCTAAGATTATTCTATCCGGTCTCATTCTTAAAGAATTTATTAACAAATCAAGCATACTGACTTCTCCCTTTCCCTCAGGGTTCGGTGTTCTAGTAACTAACGGTGTACAAAAACTCAGGCAACATCAATTCTCTTGTATCTTCAATACTTATAATTCTCTGGTTTGGAGGAATAAAAGGCATACATGCATTCAAAAAAGAAGTCTTTCCCGACCCAGTTCCTCCAGATATCAAAACATTCATCTCATATTCTATTGCAAGCCACAAAAGAGCCGCAATATCTAAGTCACACGTTTTAGAAGTAATCATATCTATAATAGTATAAGGGTCTCTTGCAAATTTTCTTATAGTTATCGTATTTCCCTTTGTATTTACGGGATAGAGTACTGCATTTATTCTATCTCCTGTTATCAAATGAGCATCAAGAAGAGGATTTAATACAGTTATCTGCCTTCCAACTCTTCTAGCAATAATATTGGAATAATTTATAATTAATTCTTCCTGATTTATTTTTATATTGGTTTCAAGCCATCCATATTTTTTGCTATAAACACGTATAGATTCTTTGGAGGAAGGTATGACGATTTCTTCTAAAGTTGGATCATTAATTAAAAATTCTATATCTCCTAATCCAAGCATATCCTGAATCAAATGCCCCACCAAAAAATTTTCCACATCTTTATCTATTTTTGGAAGATTTTGCCCTATTAGTTTTACAGCCTCCTTAAGAAATCTATCCTTGATAGATAAAAAAGCAGTAGGATCTACCAGTTCTTTCATACTAACACTAGTTATAGAAATAAGTTCATTTCTTATACTATCAAGTAAAGCAGAAGTAGCAGCATTTATTTTTGGAATAAATATATTATACATTAGTCCCATTCTCCCCTTCCTTATTTCTATTTGAACTCTTGCACCATCAACATTTATCTCATATTTTTCCATAAGGCTTCCCTCAATTCCTTTAGAGTTATTTTCAATTACTCCCTGTGTACCACTATTCATTTTGTGTACACTAGGTAAATGATGATTGTGATGTTCCTTAACTGAATGATGAGTCAAATGATGATGTTCATTTCCAGATGTATGACCTACACTGTGATGATGTTTTAAGTTTTCGTGATGAGAATGGTGTTCCTTTCCCACATTGTGGTTATGTTTTGAGTGTTCATGATGACTTTTATGTTGAATTCCAGAATGATGTCCCACATTGTGGTTATGTTTTGAATGTCCATGTTCATGATGAGTATGATGAATCTGGTCTCCATGTTCATGCCTAGAACTACTATCCAAAGGTTTAGAAATTTTCACACTAGGAACATTTTCACTAGAAGTTTTCTGTTTCTCCGGCAAAATAGGACTAGCCCTTTTCAATTCAGGTAATTTACCCATACTCAAACGATACATTCCTTTCTTAACCGTTTTATTTTTACTCATTTTATTCCTCTAATACTAGTTCAGGCTCTCCCACCCTTGGATAATTAATATAAGCCAAATTAGCCGCCTCAAGTGCCTTCGCCCAGTTTAAAGCGATATCTTCTTTAACATTGAATATCCTTGCAATACTCATAATTTTCACTTTCTTCTTTTCTTTAAGAATGTCATATAAAACATCTAGATCAGTCTTTGTTTTCGCCCTATATTTATCAACTAAAGAAGAAGTAACTAAATTATTTTGTTCCTCTTTCTTATTCCCTACCATAGCACTAATTGCTAATAAAATCAGTATACTCCATTCACCAATAAGAAGGATAATAGACAACATAGAATAATTAGAACTGCTCTCCCTTAAATCTCTATCAATAGAAAATTTACCTATAGATAACCCTGATATTCCTAGTTCAGCAATACCAGATATTCCAGTGCCATACAAAACTATATGAAACAAAGTATGGAAGCCTACCACGACAAACACTAATGAAAACACTAAAGCTAATTTCTTCCCCATTTTTATATGGATTTATGGGATAATTCTTTTATAAATCTTATCCAAATCAAAAAATCCTTGAATATTTGTTAGGACTTTTGGATGCTCAAAGTTCCCATGTACTGAAGAACATGGTTTTCAAGAACTTTGACATAATAAAATTCTAATTAGCTTTAAATATTGATTAACCCTTCCCTAAAAATGAACAAAAGAGGACAAGTAAGCATAGAATACTTGATTATGACTAGTTTCATAATATTCCTTGTTATTGGAATTTTAGGTATAAGCCTATTTTATTCCAATCTAGTAAGAGATAATATAAAAATAAATCACTTAAAAAATTTTGCTAATAAAATAATATCTTCATCAGAGAGAGTTTTCTATGCGGGTGAACCCTCACTAACTACAATAAACGCCTATCTTCCATCAGGAGTCAGCGATATATCAATAAGACCTCTAGAAATAATATTCAATATATCCACCAGTTCAGGAACAAACATAATCTCTTTTGAAAGTAATGTTCCAATTCAGGGTTCTATAGCAAGTTCAGAAGGAGTCAAAAGAATTAAAATCTCAGCTGGCCTTAATAATGTAACCATAGAAGAACTATAAAATGAAAAAAGCACAATCATCGACGGAATTTTTCGTATTGGCAGGTACAGCAATATTCTTTTTCTTTATTTTCTTTGTTGCAGTCCAAAACAACATAAAAGAAAAAAGCTCAGAACTAATAAACCTAAAAGTTAAAGATGTTGCATTGAGTGTACAGGATGAAATAAGTTTAGCTTCCACAGCAAGTGAGGGTTATAGAAGAGATTTTATCATACCTCAGAGTATAGAAAGTAAGCCATATGAAATAACGATTACAGAAGACTTTGTATACGTAAAAACAGAGGATGAAAAATTTTCAATTGCATTACCAGTAGTAGATGTTATAGGAGATGTACAAATAGGCGATAATTTTATTGCCAAAATTGGAGGAAAAATATACATAAATACTCTCCCTCTTACTGGTACAGGATTTTCTCCTGTTGGAGAAGAGGAAGAACAAACTTCTACTAGTTTTATTAGAGGTGATGCCAATGCAGACGGAACACTCGATATCTCAGATAGCATATTCATAAAAGATTATGTTAATGGAGTAGGTCAAGCGCCCACCTGCCTAAAAACTGCTGACGCAAATAATGATGGAATTATACAATTAATAGATGCCCAGTATTTAGACGAATATTTATTTTCAGGAGGACCAGAGCCAGCACAGCCATATCCTATATGTGGAACAGATTTAACAGAAGACGCTCTATCCTGTGATAGCTATATTCATTGTCAAGAAGTTCCAGAGCAGCAGCCCACTCCTATTCCTACAGGAACTCCTCTTCCAAGTCCAACAGGTACCCCTACTCCTCTTCCAAGTCCAAGTTCAAGCTAAGACCTAATTTTATGTATCTCGTAAGTAGTAACAAAAACAAAGATTTAAATACTATCAATTAAACAGACCTCTATGAGCATAAATTATCTCCAGCCTCAAATTAGGTATTATAGAACATTCAAAAGAAAAAATTTAGCACTAGCTCTGCTAATAGGAACATTATTAGTTTCTGCTTTTTCCATCACCTCCTCTTTACTAATATTATCTACAGTTCAAATCATTCTAGTTGCATTAATTACTCTCCTAATTTACTCACTATTTTTATTCTTTCTTTTGGAGCCTAGAGCAATAAAAGAAATCAATCAGAGAATTATTCAAACTATTGAAAAACCTGTCTACAGAGAAGTTTACATAGATAGACCTGTTACTAAAGAAGTAATCGTAGATAGACCTATAATAAAAGAAGTTATCAAAACAATCAGAGTTCCCGAATATAGAGAAATACTCAAACCTATTTATATCCAAACTCCAAAGACAAGACTTAATATTCCAAAATATAAATTTGTAGCTTCAAAACAAACAAAAAAATACCATCTAAAAACATGTAGACTTTCAAAAATTATAAAAAATAAATATAAAATAAATAAAAACCTAGTAAACTATTTTAAAGACAATAATTTCAAAGCGTGTAAAGTTTGCATTCATAAAAAAAGAAAGAAATAATTATCTCTCTTTAGATTTACTCCATTTCTCTTTTTTACTTTCCCACTCTTCACGTTGTTTTTTGACAATTTCACAATTAGGATTAAAACAAAATTCCCACGGACGTTTTCCCTTCCTTATAGCTAACAGTTTAGGAAATTGACATGAAGGACATTGTTTATCCGATTTTTTAATTAAAGAATTAGGAGGTAAAGTATATGTCTGTTTACAATTTGGATAAGTAGAACAAGCCACAAAATATCTAGCACTCTTTTTTGAGTATAAAATCCTTAAAGGACCCTGTTTACAAGTAGGACACTCAATTAAAGTATTATTAACTTGTTCTTCTTTTCTCTGGTCCACTATTCCAAGATAAAGTTCATTGCCTATTTCCATCTCCTTTAACTTAAACTCTTTCGAGATATCTGTAATTATATTTTCAGCTTTATGAATTATTTCCTTCTCTTTATCAATTAAATTCTTGTCTTTAGATGTTAAAATAGAATCCATAGCAAGTTCCATAGATTTAGTTAAATTCTCATCCAAAATTATTGGAGAATACTTTTCAAGAGACTCTATCAATTTCATACCTAAAGGAGTCGCCTTTATACTCTTCCCATCCAAATAACCTCTATCGAATAAAGTTTCTATTATCGAGCTTCGAGTTGTTTTTGTACCCAGGTTCTTTCTCTCTAAGACCGTTATCAAAGAAGCAGGAGTATATCTCTTAGGAGGTTGAGTCTCCTTTTCTACACTTTTTATACTATCTATTTTAACCTTCCCACCCAAATCGGAAAGTTCATTTTCCTCAAGTCTATTAGGATAAACTTCAGTCCATCCCTTATCAATAATTTTCAGTCCTGATGCATAAAATTTAATTTTAGGATCATTAGTTGCACTTAAGGTTATTCGCTTATTCGCAGTTATAGCATCAGGAGAAAAAGCAGAAATAAACCTTCTAACTATAAGATTGTATAATTTCTGTTCACCTCCATCAAGTTTTCTGTATTCCCCTGTAGGAAAAATAGACGGATGAGCTGGATCAGACTTAATGCCTTCAACAGGTTTAGTTCTATTAGCAATTTTAACATAATTTTGAAAATTTTTGCTTAGAATCTTTAGTATTTTCTTTGGTTCTATTGAATCAGGTATTTTCTGAGAAGAAGTTCTTGGATAAGATATAAGCCCATCAAGATAAAGCTTCTGTGCAATAGACAAAGTTTGTGCAGGACTAATACCAAAATTAGAATACGCCTCCCTCTGTAAAGTTGTTAAATCAAAAGGTACAGGAGGAGATATCCTCTCCTCTGTTTTCTTAGTCTCTGCATGTGCTTCTTTTATATTATCAAATTTTTTCAATTGAGACTTATCAAAAATATCCTCTGGATGTTTAAACTCTACCCCATTAGAATTTGCAAAAATCTGCCAAAAAGGCTCAGATTTAAATGAATTTATTTCTCTTTCTTTATCAACAATTATTTTTAAAGCAGGTCCCTGAACTCTACCTATCGATAAAATTTTAAAAGAATTAGCCTTCTTTATAGCAGACATTAATGCTCTGGAAAGATTAATTCCATAAAGCCAATCTAAAATATGTCTAGTTTCTCCAGCATAAGCCTGCCCCCAATTCAACTCAGGCATACAATTATCATAAGACTTTTCCAATTCCGCTTTAGTTAAAGTAGAATATTTCATTCTCTTTGCATTTTCTTTCCCACAAATAAATCTCAAAACATTCCATCCTATTACCTCTCCTTCTATATCATAGTCTGTTGCAATTATTATTTCTTTTGCCTTACCTGATAATTTTTTAAGAAGATCATAATAACCTTTTGTAAAAGAAGCAGTTTTAGATAAATAAGAAGGTACCCACTCAAGTCTAAATATAGGCCATCCTTTCTGACCCTTTACATATGTCAAATTTAATAAATGTCCTACAGCAGAAGCGACAATTATCTTTTCATCTCCCCTAACTAATTCATAGAAAGATATATTTCTATCCGTATTCTTCTTTGCATTTCCCAAAGCGAAAGCTATCTTTTGAGCAGCCTGAGGTTTTTCAGTAATTATCAAAATAGAATCTTTTTTAGCAGGTTTTATTTCACTAGGCTCCTTTCTTTCCTTTTTTACCTTTCTCTTTTTAGCCTCTTTCCCAATCTCAAGTTGAGAAGCAGGGACAGGTCTTCCAGGAGATTCAATAGTTGTAAGCTCAGCTAAACTTAATTTAGGTTTAACTTCCTTTTCTATTGTTATTTTTGCATCTCCTACCGGAATAAATTCCTTTACAGTCATTTTAAGTGTTTTGTATGTTGTCCAGAGGACTTTTTATGTTTTTTATAGATTGTTGTGAAACAGAGAGATAGATTTGAGTTGTTTTTATGTCAGAATGACCGAGTAATTTTTGTATAATTCTTAGGTCGGTACCTTGTTCGAGGAGATGTGTTGCAAAGCTATGCCTTAATGTGTGTGGATGAATATTCTTCTTTATCTGAGCTTTTTTAGAGGCATTTTTTATAATAAGCTGTATAGTCTTTGTAGTTAGCTTTCCTCTTCTTGCCGATTCAAATAATATATTTGAACTTATTAGATTAAGATAGCTTTCTAATTCATTCTTTAGAGAATCTGGTATTTTAACAAATCTGTCTTTTCTTCCTTTCGATAAATTTATTTTTATCAAGGATTCGTTAAAATTAATATCTTCTTTTCTTATATTTATTAATTCAGAAACTCTTAACCCGCAGCCATAAAGAAGCTTTATTATCAGCTTGTGTTTTATATTTGGTGTAACTTCTATAAGTTTTTTAATTTCTTCCTGTGTTAATATTTCAGGGATTGGATTATTTCTTTTTGGGTGGGGCAATTTTATTTTATTATTGAGCACTCTGCCAAAAAAGAACTCTATTGCACTAAGATTGGCAGAGACAGTAGAAGGACTTTGTCTTTTAATTAGTATTTGAAGATAATCTTTTATAGTGTCTTCATTTAATTCTTCGTCTTTTGCATATTGAAGGAACTTATTTACTGCAAATAGATAGGACTTTATTGTACTTTTAGAAAAATTTCTTATTTCCATCTCCCTTTTAAGTTTATCAATCATTTTATCCATTTAGTTAATAAAGATAAACTTCTATATATAATTTCCGTTAACGTACCTAATCAGTATCCTATCAGAAATAAACTTCCGATATGATTATGTT
>CAYHYK010000029.1:0-7835 GCA_964360985.1 Candidatus Woesearchaeota archaeon
GCATGTTTGAATCTTACATGACTTCCTCTTCCATAGATTTTTTCAAAACCTAATTTCTGCAAAACTTTACATAATTCCTTACCAGAAATTCTAGGAAGTTTGGCCATTATGCTATTTCTATTCTTTGGATACCTATGAATTTCATAGGTTTAATATCACTATTGTCTGCTTCTAAACAAACTTCTATAGCTTCTTTAATTCTTTCTAATACTTCTGGAATGGTTTTTGCTTGAGTATAACATCCTGGTATTTCTGGAACACTTGCTACATACCATCCGTCGTTATCTTTTTCTATTATAACACTGAATTCGACCATTTTATAAAGAGTATATGAATGTTTAAAAAACTTTGCTGTTTAGGAATATTAATTATTTTTCTAATTTCTGATTTAGAGAAGTTTCTTCTTGACTAAATAAGTACTTTTCTAAGTCTTCTCTCGAAAGTGGGCGATTAGGATTAAGTTCATCAAATTGAATTCCTAGTTCTTTGTAAACTCCCGCCCATTCGTCCATGCTGGTTCTTCCGTCTTTGTTGGTATCTGCTGTTTTTAATGTTCTAGAATAAAGTTCTTCTCTTTTAGACTCTCCTCGAGTAATAATATAAGGGAAGCCACTTATACAAATAAATAAACTTGTTATTATTGCATATTTATAACCATTACTTAATAATTTTCGGGTATTCATTTATTTTTGTGGCTTAATTATTATTTAAGCTTTTATATTATTTATGCTAAAAAATTATACATAAAATCAGCTTAATAATCTAATTGATAACTATCTGTAAATTAGAATATCTTTCTTTGGTTCTTTATGTCCTAGGCTAATTGTTAAAGGGATTTGAATATTAACTTCTTTTTCTTCTTTTTTAAAACAGATCATAAGTAAAACATATACATGGTTGGTTTTGTAAGTGATAGACATCTTCATATTTTGAATGTTCCCTAATATCTCTTTCGGTACTCCCAAATTTTCGCTCGCGTCCATTATTTCTAAACCACAGATTAAATTATTATGATTTATATCCAATACAAAATCTCCTATATCTAAAGATGCTTTTATCTTTTCTCCTTTAGATATGAAAAATATATCATTATCTATATCATAATCTATTTTTTTAATTTGTCCTGCCATGTTCTATTTGTATTCCAAGCACTTATAACTTTTAAACCTTTTGAAGATATTATTTCTATTATCAAAACTAAGGAATACTTTTTACTCATTTTAAACCAAAGCTTGAATCTTTCTCCTTTTCCTTGTTCAATCTTTTCCAATTTAGCCAGTTGAGATAAAAAACCTCTAACCATTCCTTCATTTATTGGTCTTTCTCCAATTCTTTTATAAAAATGTGGGTCAAAGATAATTTCATTCATTTTTTCAAGAAAAGTTCGTATCTCTTTTAATTCCATTTTCAATATTTGTAGTTAAATTTATTTAATTCTCTTTTTCCTCAGAAGCCTTTGGTAACTTAGGGCGAAACGATGCGCTTCATCACGAATAGCCTGGAGTAATTGAAGGCCTTTGTTTTTTCTATCTATTCTAAGAGGTTCGTCTTTATCAGGGATATATATTTCCTCAAGGCGTTTGGCTAGAGAGATAACTGGAATTTTTAGATTTAATTCTTTGAGTACATTACTTGCTACTACTAGTTGTCCTATTCCCCCATCTATTACTATTAAATCCGGGTTTTTCATAGTGTTTTTTAGAGTTTTTGAGTATCTTCTTCTAACTACTTCACTCATTGCCATATAATCGTCTCCATCGCTTGTACTTTTTATTTTGAATCTTCGGTAGTTTGATTTATCTGGAAATCCATCTTTGAATCTAACCATTGAAGCTACTGTGTCTGTTCCTGAAAGATGAGAAATATCAAAACATTCTATTGTTTTAGGTAATTTATCTAAAGATAATATTTTTTGCAAACTTGTTGTTCTTTCACTACCTGCAAAAAAAGTTGATTTTATATTATGTTCAACTAAATGAAGAAGTTCTTTTTTATCTCCTTTTTGAGGAATAATAACTGAAACTTTTCTTTTTCCTTTTTTAGAGAGGTATTCTTCAAGAGAGGGATCTATTTCATGAGGAACTATGAGTTCTTGTGGAATCGGAGCTACATCATAATACTGCAATAAGAAATCATCAAAAAAGTCTTCGTAGTAATCAAAAGAGAATTCTTCTTTGCCTTCCAGCACTCCTTTACGGACAGAAAAAACAAGAAGATATACCACGTTTGATGAAACCATATAGTTTATTATGTGCGCATCCACATTTCTTGTCATTTCCATTAATTGTTTTTCTTTTAGATATTTTAGTGCTTCAATCTGTTTTTTTAGACTTAGAGAATATTCGTAATATGTTCTTTTGGATGCACTCGTCATTTTTTGCTCTAAGTCTTTTATTAATTCATCTACGTTTCCTTTCAGTATTTGCCTGGCTTGTTTTATTCTTGACAAATAATTTTCTTTGTCTATACTTTTTTTAATTCTACTAGAGGGTTTTCTTAGAAATACTCTGAAATTTCTAAATAAAATGTCCATAATTAATTTTCTTATTGCACCTGAGACGAATGGGCCGTAATATTCTCCATCTAATTGTCTGTATCTTACAACTTCAAGCCAGGGCAGTTCTTCATTATGGATCAATATGTATGCATATCTATGTGAATCTTTAAGATCCAGATTATATTTAGGGTAGTGTTTTTTAATAAGACTATTTTCCAGAATTAATGCTTCTACTTCATTAGATGTAACGAAGACATCTATATCTGTAATATTTTTTACTAGTTCTGCTGTTTTTTGTTCTAGGTCTTTTTTTTGAAAATAACTTGAGACTCTTTTACGAATACTATTTGCTTTTCCAATGTAAATTATCTCTCCTTTTTCATTTTTGAAGAGATAACATCCAGAACTGCTCGGAAGGAAATTAATGTCGTTTACTTTTACCATTTTATATTAAGTAGAGGAGAGTTATTATTTGTTTAGTTTGATAAATTAAGAATTTCTGAAGTAGTTAAAACTTTTACTTTATCTTGTCTTTTCAATGCTTTATCTTCAGACCATATTGGACAACCAATTTTTAGTGCTAGAGCAAAATACTCTGTATCATTAGGATCTGGACAAAATTTAGAAGCTTTTTCTTGAAAGTTCTCAAATTGAGAAAAGGGAATTAATTCGATATGTGAAAAGATTAAAGATAATAAAATGTCTAGTTCTTCTTTTGAAAGTCCTGATTTTTTGATGATTTCTTCTTTATGCTTATGTATCTCGTCCAGGATATATTCTGGAGCAAGGAGTTTTAATGTGTCTGAAAAAATAATTTCCGCTGTCTTTCCAGATGAAGAAATAAGAGAAGACATAACTTCATTTGCATCTATAACTAGTTCCATTTGTAATTATTTGTTTGACTCACTCTTATATCTTTTGTGTAGAGAGGCGTTTATTTTCTTCCCTAATTCTAAAGCATCTTTATCGGTTAAAGTTGATTTTGAAACAATGGACTTGAATAAAACGAGTTGTGAAAGTTTATTTTTAATCGCTTCTCTTGCTACAGCTGACCAATTTATATCTTCAAAGTCGTCCATCTGCTTTTTCAATTCTTCAGGCAGAGATAATGTTATTGTTGTCATTTTACTTATTATATTTAATACACATAATATATTTAAATCTTTGTTTTTTACTTCTTTAGCAAAGGTACTAGAAACTGCGAGGTATAGCTCTTTTTATTTTTTATTATTTCTTCTGGTGTGCCTTGGGCAATTATTTCTCCTCCGCCAGTGCCTCCTTCTGGACCTAGATCAATTATATGATCTGCTGCCTTTATGACTTCTAGATTATGCTCTATTATTACTATAGTGTTTCCTTTATCTACTAAATTGTGTAGGACTTCAAGAAGTTTATTTACATCGTGGAAATGTAGACCTGTGGTTGGTTCATCTAGGAGATATATGGTTTTACCTGTTCCTCTTTTTGTTAGTTCTCTAGTTAATTTGACTCTTTGTGCTTCTCCTCCTGAGAGGGTTGTTGCACTTTGTCCTACTTTTATATATCCTAGACCTACTTCTACTAAAGTAGATAATTTTCTGTGTATATTTGGAACTGATTCAAATAGTGCTAGGGCTTCTTCAACACTCATATCTAAAATGTCTGCTATTGATTTTCCTTTGAAAGTAACTTTTAGAGTTTCTGAGTTGTATCTTTTTCCTTTGCATTCTTCACATTCTACATATACATCTGGGAGGAAATTCATCTCAATTTTTATTGTTCCGTCACCTTCGCATTTTTCACATCTTCCCCCTGCAACATTAAATGAGAATCTTCCTTGAGAGTAACCTCTTAATTTTGCTTCTTTTGTAGAGGCAAAAAGAGTTCTTATTTCATCAAATACTTTTATGTAAGTTGCGGGATTGCTCCTCGGAGTTCTTCCTATTGGACTTTGATCTATTACTATTACTTTGTCAATTTCCCCTTTTATTGAGATAGAATCGTGTTTGCCTGGTACTACGCTGGTTTCATTTACTTCTTTCATTAGAGATTTATAGACTATTTCTTCTAGAAGAGTTGATTTACCTGAACCTGACACTCCTGTTAGACAGGTCAATACTCCTAGAGGTATTTTTACATCTATATTTTTTAGATTGTTTTCTTTGCATCCTTTAAAGATTATTTCTCCGGTAGATTTTCTTCTTTCTTTTGGAATGGGTATTGATAGCTTTCCTGAGAGATATTGACCTGTAAGAGAATTTTTATCTTTTATTATTTCGCTGGGAGTACCTACTGAAATTATATTTCCTCCGTGAATTCCTGCTCCTGGACCCATATCTACAACATAATCTGCTCTTTTTATTGTGTCTTCATCATGTTCTACTACTACAAGTGTGTTTCCTAGATCTCTTAATTTGTGAAGTGTTTCTATGAGTTTCATATTATCTCTTTGATGTAAACCTATAGAGGGTTCGTCAAGGATATAGAGTACTCCTGTAAGATTAGAACCTATTTGGGTTGCAAGACGGATTCTTTGTGCTTCTCCTCCTGAAAGAGTACCTGCTTGTCTTGAAAGATTTAGGTAAGAAAGTCCTACATCTACAAGGAAAGTTAGTCTTGCAGTTATTTCTTTTAAGATTAGTTTAGCTATTTCTAATTCTTTTTTAGTTAATTCTAATTTATTGAAAAATTCAAGGCATTTACCTACATCCATATCTGTGATTTCTATAATGGATTTTCCTTTTATTGTGACTGCTAAAACTTTTTCTTTAAGTCTTTTGCCTCTGCAAGTGGGACAGGGAGTGGAACGCATGTATTTTTGAAATTCTCCCCTTCTCCATTCTGACTCAGTTTGTTTGTAGAGTCTGTCTGATTGGGGTAGTAGACCTTCCCACCCTTTTTCCATGTTCATACTGCTTCCGTTTGACCATCTTCCTTTTATTGGTTCATCTGTACCGTACAGTAGAACTTTTAATTGATCTGCATTGAATTTTGAAATAGGAGTAAATAAATCAAATCCATATTTTTTTCCAATAACTTGGAGTTGTTGGCTTCTCCAACTTAGATCCATTCTTCCATATAATGCAATTGCTCCGTCCATAATTGATTTGTTTTTGTCTGGAATAACTAGATCTGCATCAAATTCAATCTTTACACCTAGACCATTACAATCTTCACATGCTCCGAAAGGGCTGTTAAATGAAAACATTCTTGGCTGTAATTCTTCAATAGATTCACCGCAGACTGGACAGGCTAATGAAGAAGAAATTAGTTCTTCTTTATCTTTAGATGAAATTATAATAAGGCCATTTGATTTTTTTAGAGCATTTTCAACCGCTTCTGTAAGGCGAGTTTGATCTGAAATATCTATATTGTCAATAATTACTTCGATGTCGTGTTTTTTGTATCTTTCTAAAGGTATTTTTTCTTCTGTACGGTATATTTTTCCATTTACTCTTACTTTTGTATAACCTTCTACTCCTAAATCTTTTATTAATTGTTCATAAGTTCCTTTTTTCTGTCTTATTATTGGAGACAGTACTGTTATTTCTCCTTTGAAATCTTTTGTTATTTTTGATACTACTTGTTGTGGAGTTTGAGATATAATTGGAAGTTTATGAACTGGGCAGTGAGGAATTCCTATTCTTGCGAATAATAGTCTTAGATAGTCATAGATCTCTGTTACTGTTCCTACAGTACTTCTTGGATTACTTGATGTGGTTTTTTGTTCTATTGAAATGGCTGGGGAAAGACCTTCAATAGAATCTACATCTGGTTTATTCATTAGACCTAGAAATTGTCTTGCATATGCACTTAGAGATTCAACATACCTTCTTTGACCTTCTGCGTAGAGAGTGTCGAATGCTAAAGTGGATTTACCTGAACCTGATAAGCCTGTAATTACTATAAATTTATCTCTAGGAAGAGTTACACTTATGTTCTTTAGATTGTGTTCTCTAGCGCCCCTTATAACTATATCTTTCATTTTAGTAATTGATTTTTGAGATTATTTAAAGTTGTTGAAGTCTAGGAGTAAAACTTGATAATTCTAGAAAATTAACTAAGATTGTTTTACGAATATTGATTTATGATCATGTATTAATCGAAGATGAATGTCGTATGCATTTGATCTAACCTCAACCTCTAGACCTTTTTGTCTCAAACTGCTAACACATCTATCTAATGCTTCTGGTCCAGAATATTCGCTAAGCATCTCATTTGTTAACTTTGATCCATAGTCTTTGCTCTCTCTTATATCAAAATTACTTAAAAATACGTAACCTGCTTTATTTAACTCTGGATATACCATTCCCATATAATTTTTGAGCTTTTTCGTAGCTTCTTCTACTTCATCTTCATCCATAGTAAATTTGGGAGATTTAACAGTTTAAAAGTCTTTTGCAAGTAAAGATGGAAGAGTAAACCATAACTTTTATATAGATTCTTTTTCTATGGTAGGAATGAATGAAGTAGTAAGACATTGGAAAAAAGTTTTTGGAAACTGGAGGTATGGATTTTTGTCTTTGGTAATTGCTTTGGGATTTTATTTGTTTAATGTTATATTAGTAAATTATCAGACTTTGTTTAGTTTTTTTCCTTACTTAAGTGTTCTTGAATTTACTGAATTATTTTTTTATTTATCTGTGGGACTAAAGGAAGTAATGGAATTGAGTTCATTTATTAGTTTAATTGTTGTTTCTATTCTACTAGGAGTGTTGTTTAGTTTAATTTTTTATAAAGCTAAACTTACAAGAAATTTTGATGTGGAAGGAACAGGTTTTATTTCTAGTTTAGGAATATTTTTGGCTGCATTTGTTCCTGGTTGTGCTACTTGTGGACTAGGCCTAGCTTCTGCTTTGGGACTGGGTGGAGCTTTTTTTACGGTTTTGCCGTTTAAAGGGATAGAATTATCTATAGTTTCAATGGTTTTATTAGTGATAGCAATATTTAAAATATCTAATAGTTCATGTAATATCATGTCTGAAAAGAAAATGAAAGGAGGTATAAGAGAATGAGTGAAGAAATGAAGAGCCAAGGTGGCAGCGGTACAATTACTATACGCAAAGATACACTTTGGAAGTATTCTACATTTGTTTTGGCAGCAGTTTTGATAGTTGGTGCTTTTGTATTCTTTATGGATGACCAAGCAGCTCCTGTTGGAAATGTTGTAAATAATCCAGGACAACAATTACCTGGACAGAATGAAAGAGTAGAAGTAAGCGTTGATGATGATGCAGTTATAGGAGAGGATGATGCTCCTGTAACTATAATAGAATTTTCTGATTATGAATGTCCATTCTGTCAGAGACATTATCAGCAAACATACGGGCAACTTAAGAAAGACTATATTGATACTGGA
>CAYHYK010000030.1:0-7555 GCA_964360985.1 Candidatus Woesearchaeota archaeon
TTTAAGAGAAGAGATCTTGGGGCAGAAGCAAGAGGTTTCATTAAATCATCATACTATAAAGGACTAGAGCCTAGCGAATATTTCTTTGGAGCAATAACCGGAAGAGACAGCCTAATGGATACAGCACTTAGAACTCCTAAATCAGGATACTTATACAGAAGATTAATCTATGCATTACAAGATCTAAAAATAGAATACGATGGAACAGTAAGAGACGCTTCAGAACGTGTAGTTCAATTCAAATATGGAGATGATGGAAAAGATGTTGCTAAATTGCATCTTCACAACAATGAAGTCTCACCAGGAGAAGCAGTTGGAGTAGTTACTGCCCAAAGTTTTGGAGAAGCATCCACTCAGATGGTCTTAAACGTATTCCACCACGCAGGAGTAGCTCAAATGCAAGTAACACAAGGTCTTCCAAGATTAATTGAAATTATAGATGCAAGAAAACAGCCGTCAACACCTATAATGGAAGTTTATCTCAAAAAAGAATTCAACAATGAAAAAGATTCCAAAATTGTAGCAGAAAAATTAAGGGAAGTAAAACTAGAAGAGATACTTTCAGAAATAAAAATAGATTTTGGAGGCAAAAAAATAGAAATAATCCTTGATGCAAAAGCTCTAAAATCAGTACATGTCGGTCCTCAGACAATAGTAGACAGACTTAAAGACAAAGGTTTTAAAGTAAAAGGAAATGAGTTAAAAGTTATTCTTGATTCTTCCGAACTTGATTTCAAAGCAATATACAAACTAAAAGAAAAGTTAAAGAAAACAATCATATCAGGAGTAAAAGGAATAAATCAGGTTTTAGTAGCAAGATCAGGCAAAGATTTCATTATAAGAACAGCAGGATCAAATCTTAAAGAAGTAATTACTACAAAAGAAGTTGATTCAGAAAAAATAACTTCAAATGACATTTACGATGTAATGAACACTTTAGGAATAGAAGCTGCAAGACAAACAATAATAAACGAAATAAAAAAAGTTATTGAAACGCAAGGTCTTGATATTAACGAAAGACACATTAAATTGATTGCTGATGCAATGACTTCTGGAGGAGTAGTAAAAGGAGTAACAAGAATGGGAATAATATCAGACAAAGCAAGTATATTGGCAAGAGCTACATTCGAAACGCCTGACAAACAATTTATAGGTGCAACACTTAAAGGATCTAAAGAAGAATTAAACTCTGTAATTGAAAACATCCTTCTTAATCAACCAATTCCTGTTGGAACAGGTCTTCCTGGACTATTAGTAAAGATTACAGGTCCATTAGTTAAGAAAGAAGACATGGTTAAGCCTTCTAAGAAAAAGAAGAAAGAAGAGTAGAGTTTAAATATACAATTTTAATCTAATTTTTATGAAAATTGAAGATATACTAGGTCAAAGAGTAATTATCAGAAATGATAAGAATAAAGATGAATTTGCTAGTTTGCTAGACTCAAGAAGTTTAGTAAAAGAACTAGGATTCTTATTTGGAGCAAGCGATAAAGCTATTCAACGTGACTTAGAAATAGTACAAAGAAAAATAAAAAACTTCCAGCATGACATAGTTTACGAAGAAAAAGAAGGAATATTTGTTGAAGATACAATTCGACACCCTTATATGAGACTATCAAAAAAAGTAATTACTTTTGTCTATCCAATATACTCCTCAGCATTTTCTCAAGATGTTCTCGGTCTATCTGCAAGAATAGGAATTTTGCCAAATTCGATTCAGTATAAAGGAATGTTTAATGAAACGCATACTTTTGAAGGAAGATTAAAATGTATAGAAAAAGTCGACATACCGCCAGAATATCATATATTTAATAAATATATAGAAAGTTTAACCAAAGCAGGTTTTGATTTAAGAACATCTCAGTGGTAAAGAGAATAATAAAGATACATTTAAATACAAATTCCGAATTTAATTTTCATGCATATACTAGACATACATCATGAAGGAATAAACAAAGAGAATTTTCCAAACCTTGATCCAAGTTATTATTTTAAAATAATTCTCGATCGAAATATTCCGGTCATAATATCCCCTTCCCTGCATAACTATAATCAAGGACAATGGAATTCAAAAAAAGGCCAGGAAGCATTAGAATTAATCAAAGAAATAGTAAAAAGAGATAATAGTGTTTTAGGTCAACAAGGATACTCTCATAAATGTAAATATAATCATGTATTCGCTGATCCCTGGCATGAATTCTATTGCTTATGGAATAAATCAATAGATATAGATGAACAAGAGGAATTAATAAAACGTGGAAAAGGAGAATTAGAAAAATTAATTGGTGTTACTCCAAATCTATTTGCACCTCCAAATCATCATTTTGATGAGTCCACACTTGAAGTTGCTCATGAGTTAGGCTATAAATTTTTCACCGATCAGGCAGTTATACCATTAAGAACATATCAATTCGGGAATATGTTAGTAATACCGGAAGGAAATTTAAGAAGAAACGAATATATTGGAAGAGATGCAGTATATATTCACACAGACCAAATTAATGAAAGTGAAAGATTATTTTATGACATAATTAAAAGAACTAATCCTGTCAAAGAACTAAAAGCTAGTAAAATATCACTTAAAAAAATAAACCTAAACCAACGTAAAAAATACCGAAGAAAAGCATTTAGAGATATTACTAAATTCTCTAAAAGATTGTTAAAAAGAGTAAAAAAATCTCTATTCTAAAGAAGAATAATTATAGCGAACCTATTTTTTACTATTAGAAAAGATAAATTTATAAACTCAGAAAAGGAAAGAATATCAAGAAAATATTTTCTAAAAATTAAAATGGCGATTATTGACATGCAAACAATGAGGTATATTAATCTTCTCGATAGAACCTCTAGGGTAAAAACAAAAAGATGTTTTGTTTACAATAATACTATCTTCTTTGCAGTTCCTAAAGAACTTATATCCAAGGCAATAGGTCCTTCAGCACAGCATGTAAGAATAATACAAGAACATTTAGGTAAAAAGGTAAGAATAATACAAGAGCCAGAAGGTCTAGGAGATATACAAAAGTTTATACTGGATCTAGTAAATCCTAATAAATTCAAATCCATAGATATAAAAGAAAAAACAGTGTTTATTACAGCAGGAAACAATCAAAACAAAGCAATATTAATGGGTAGAAACAAAATGAGACTTCTAGAACTTCATAAAATTATAAATGATCTATATGAAATGGATCTAAGAATAATTTAGACAAAGCCAATTTATTTATCGAGCAGAATATGTTGAAGGAATAGTAAAAGGATTGTGATAAGCTTCATCAGGAGATTTTCCACTACTCATTTCATATCTAATAAGTTGATAAGCTGTTTTAGACTCCTTAAATAGAGTGTAATAACAAGTACTTCCAAGAAATATACTACCCAAAGAGACAGCAATCAATAGATCTTTAATCACACTTCTATCTAAAGTCATAATAAAATAAGATAAAACTGATTAATAAGCATTTACATACAATATTATCTCTACACTTCCACTTCTTTAACGATAATTAAAGTGAAGATTTAAAAACCCTCTTTATTAAGGAAAGACATGGGATTAATGAATGCTAGAAAATTAGCAAAGAATAAGAAAAAACATAGATGGAGTTCCCATGAATATAGAGTAAAAGTTAATAATCTTAGAAAAAAATCAGATCCTTTAGGTGGGAGAAGCTGGCAAGCTAAAGGAATAGTTACAGAAAAATTCCAAAAAGAAGCAAAACAGCCAAACTCCGCAATGAGAAAATGCTGCAAAGTCCAATTAATAAAAAATGGAATCCAAGTAGGAGCATTTATCCCAGGAAATCTAGCTCAAAAATTTGTTGATGAACATGATGAAGTTATAATTGAAAGAATTGGAGGAAAAATGGGAAGAAGTAAAGGAGATATTCCAGGAATAAGATTCCAAGTTATAAAAGTAAATGATCAGCCTTTGAGAAGACTATGGAAAGGTAAGATAGAGAAGGGAAGAAGATAAAATGATATATCAAGATAATATTCTGTTTGAAACTGATGGAAATGGATTTGGTAGATTGATTACAGAAGTAGTTCCAAGAGATTATATATTAAGTGTTTATAGGGAAAGGTTAATGGGTAATGTTGAGGTTTATACTTCTGTATCGAGTGTTCCTAAAGGGAAAGAATCTAAAGGTATATGTTTTGTCAGAATAGTGGGAGTTGATAACAATAATTTATTCAAGGGTAATATTGATATTAAGGTTGATGATGAAGCATTAATTATTTGGGGCAATGTGCAAGGAAACTTAGAGCATTTAGTTGAAGAAAAAGTTTTAAAATGTTTCGATATGAAGGGAGATATTAAAGTAAATAAATAAAATGCAAGAACAAATTCAAGAAATTAAAGAAGAACCTAGAATAAAGTTCTTTGATAAATATAGTGCAGAAGGTTTAGAAATTAAAGATTCTGCGTTGAAACCTTACCTAAGTTTTGAACCTAGATTACTAGTAAAATCCTACGGAAGAAATCTAGAAAAATTTGCTAAAGGAAAAGTCAACATAATAGAAAGAATTGCCAACAGAATGGGTGTTCCAGGTCATTCAGGAAAAAAACACAAAATAATTACTGGTTGGGCTTCTGGTAAATACAATAAAAATATGGCTAATGTAATGAAAGCACTAGACATCATCGCTCAAAAAACTCAAAAGAATCCTTTACAGGTAGTTTCGGATGCAGTTGTTAATGGTTCTCCTAGAGATGAAATTACAGTTATAGAACAAGCAGGAGCAAGATACCCTCAAGCAGTTGATTGTTCGCCGTTAAGAAGAATAGACTTAGCAATAAGGTGGATTGTTCAAGGTTCATACCAAAGATGTTTTGGAAAGAAAAAGAAAATGGCAGAATCGCTAGCAGAAGAAATAATAAAAGCCTCACAAGGAAATATGGAAAGTTATTCTGTTAATAAAAGAAATGAATCTGAGAAACAGGCGGATTCCGCTAGATAAAATTAGTGAGATAAATCTCTAAATTCCAATATAGATGGCGAGTGATACGAGGGAATTTCTTCAGACACTAAATTGAATTCATCGAACATACTCTCCAAATTTCTAGTAATGCCTGGAATATGAGCGAGACCCACATTCACCAGCAAAGGAGATTTTCCTTCTTTAATTAAAGAATATGTTTTTTCTGATATAAAATGGTCTCTTTTCTCAATCTCTCCCAAATATCTATTAAATCTTTTTGAAGCAACTTTATCGGCAAATTTACCTGCTTCTTCTGGAGTTTTGTAGGGCCTATTTTTTCTTTTTAGCTCTCCTTTAAAAAAATCCCTTGCTATTTTAAAAGGAAAAAAAGGTATACCAGCTAATAAACCTAAGCCCATTATAGCCATTTTATAATTAGGATAAGGATCTTCAAATCTAATAAGGTTTTTTCCCTGTTCGTTTGTTAAATGTTTTATCATTGTTGTATTCCAATTATTCCTATAAATTGTATAAAGAGTATAAGGAATACCGCATAAACCTACTGCTAAATCTATAAGGTTGTGTTTGTTTGTTCCCTCTAATGCCACATAATTATATTCTTTTACAATTGGTCTGGCAAAATCTACTTCTAACGGCAAAGGAAAATGATTTTCTCCTAGAATCCCTAATTTAGATTTTTTCTTTCCAATCTTTACATTGTATTGTCTATATAACATAAGAAAGCAGTTATTTTGATGCTTTTAAACTTTTCATCAGATAATTTCTATAAGATTTTGCAAAGCGATATTAATTCTTTTTAATTTTCTATTTGATCTTATGAAAAAAATTGAAGAGGATCCTATCACAAAAATGGTGACAATTATAATCAATGTAACATTTGCTGAATCTATCCAGTCAATTTGATTACTTATTGATGCTATTACCAAACCTATAACATAAGTAAAAGCAACAATTAAAGAACCAGTTGTTATTTGAAGATGTTTTTGAAAGTTATTATCTAAAATATTTTTTCTTAAAACTATTTCGTCATTCATTTTATTAATCACTAAATGAATAAGCTAAAAGAACTATTCCTATAATTACTACAAATCCTGATAAAAACATCCAACCAGTTAATTTATTGACTGCTAGAGATATACTGGCTAAAACACCTATTACTGCTAATATTGTACCAATAGTTCCAAGAACTACTTTATTGTTCGATTTTGAAACACCTCTTCTTTTAATCATCGACTTGTCCCCTTTACTATTAATGTGATGTTTTTATTGTTTAAAAAGTTGTTTATGTAAATTATTTAGCAGAATAAAATTAATATATGTGTTGTTGGGATTGATAAGAGAAATTAATAAATAGCAAGCCATAAATATGGATTTGTCTTAGTTAATTTATGGAAGTTGAAAAAGTATTAGGAAATATAGGTATGAACGAAGGAGAAATTAAGGTTTACCTTGCTCTTTTGAGATTAGGAAGTGTTCAAGTAAGTAAAATTAAAGATAAAACAAACCTTCATCGAACAACAATATATGACTTTTTAGAAAAATTATTAAATAAGGGGCTAGTCAATTATGTTGTTAAGAACAATGTAAAATATTACAGTATTACTGATCCTAAAAAATTGTTAGATTTAATCAAAGAGAAGGAAATGGAAATAAATAAAATACTTCCGACATTGAACGATTTATCCAAGAGTAAGAATGATGAAGTTAAAGTTGAAGTCTACAAAGGAGTTGAAGGTATAAAAACAGTACTTAATCAAATTTTAAGAAACGGAAAGGATTACGTCTTATTTGGAATTGATGAATCTATGTTTAGAGATAAACTGGGGCATTTTATGGATCATTATTTTCTAGAGCAGAAAAAAATAGGTTTCAAGGAAAGAATTCTTACAAGTGAGAATGTTAAATATGTTTACGAGTATGAAACTGCCTTATATAGATATCTTCCACCTGAAGCTTTTAATCCAACTCCTACATTAGTTTGGAAAGATAATGTTGCTATATTAATCTGGGAGCCATTTACAGTCATAAAAATTCAACATCCTGCATTAGCAGATAGTTATACTAAATATTTTGAAATCTTATGGAAAGGGGCTAAAAAAAAGCCTAAGTCTGCAATTCTTAAAAGGAAATAATATTGTCGTATAAACGACAGCACAGATTTATATATAGTTTATTATTTAGTAGTAACATGACAAGTGAATATAATACCGAAGAAAATAGATCAAAGGAAGTTAAAAACTTCTTGCGAGAGACAGGTTTAGCTGAAGAAGGAATAAATAATTTACCTGTTGAAAAATTATATTTTATCTATGAACAGATTCATAGAAGCCCAGATCTTCCTGCTAGCGGAAATGAGCTTTTTACTTATAGAGAAAAAGAAATAATCAAACTAAGATATGGTCTGGGAGATGGATACGTTTATACTACTGAAGAAGTTGGCAAGATATTTAGAGTAACAAGAGAACGTGTTAAACAAATAGAAGCAAAAGGAATAAGAAAACTCCATAGAAGTCTTGAAGAAGATATTTAATTTGAAGATGAAAAAGGAAATGAAAACTGAAGAGGGAAGAGGTATTTATGACCTTAGAAAAATTGTTGTTGAACCAGTTATTGG
>CAYHYK010000031.1:0-7058 GCA_964360985.1 Candidatus Woesearchaeota archaeon
TTAAAGTTAGTTGAGTTTTTAGATGCCCCATAGCTTGCTGTGGGGAGTTTCACAATATTATAATAAAAATTTAACTAAAACAAGTTTTTATAAATTTAAATATAAGTTTACTTGGAGTCTTTCTTTTTGATATAATTGCCAAAGCTACTAAGCCAAGGAACATGTGATTTTATTAAATCCATAAATTCGTTATATACACTCTCGTGTTCTTTACTAGGGTTTCTTCTATAATACGGTGGTACAAGCCAGGGATCCGATGTACTATCACCAAGATGGAGACGATAAGTATATAGTGAACCATTATCAGTTATTTCACTATGAATATTCAGAAATAAAGGAATAGTTACTTCCTCTCTTAATGCATTTTCCAATTTCGCTTTGGCAGAATATCCTAAATGATATACTCCATGTATTTCTTCTCTCCAATCAATTTTTCTGGAACGAGTATCTGCTATTATTCTTCTAAATGCCTTATTTCTTAAAACTTCTGCTCTCTCTTCAAATTCTTCCTTACTAATATTTTCTGGTATTCCCTCATAAATAAGAGTATGATTTGTTTTTTCTTTTTGGTTTTTTTCTATCCATTCAGTTAATAGTACCATATCCATAGATTTTGGAATAAATCTATATTTATAAAGTATATTATTGTCCATTATACTAATTATATCAAACATCCAGCACAGCTTGAGCTTCCCATCCAGATTTTATTTTCTTAATATACATTTCAGAATAGGTGGCTGCCTTGATATGATCTAAATCTTTGTAATTTGTAGTTTTATCACCCATAAGTTCAGCATTAATCTTAAATCCCATAATATTAATTTTGGCTCTAGTAACAATAAAATTCTCAGCATCAATTAAATAAATCAATTCATCAAGGAAATTATAAAATAATGATTCTAAATCTTCACCTTCTACATTTACAACTTTTTTCTCTTTATTTTCTATCTTCTGACCTCTGCAAATATACTCATTAAAAGCTAAAACAGAGTTCTGGAATATTTCTTTCACTGTCTTGCCATAAACTCTAAATTTAATATCTGCAGTATGATCCATGAACTTATATTTCATACTTCTAGGAAGTAAAATAAGTTTATAAATCTCATTTATTTCAAATTAAGATGAAAATTCTAGAATTTATTATAATCCTTATATCATTATTAATTATCACTTTGGGCGCACTATTAGTGTGGTATAATGTTCCTAATCTTCCAGGTCAATCTAATGGGTATAATGAATATGAGTTGAAAGGTCTATCATCATTTCCTGATGGAGGAGGTCAATTCTATCCAAATATGAGATATAAAAGCAGAGATATAACTTTTTCAGTTTCCTCAACATGTGACGCTGCAAAGAAAAAAGATATAGAAAGAGCAATCAGTACAATTTCAGAGAAAACTATATTGAATTTTCAGCAGGTACAAGAAGGAGAAATAAGTATTTTGTGTTCAGACATTAATCCAAGACCTGAAGAAGAAGGGCATTTTGTTGCTGGAGAGGGAGGTCCTTCTGAAATAATAAACACAAGTAAATATTCTGTAATATTATCCGGAAAAGTCTCTTTATATAGAAGATCCAAGGAATGTGCCAAACCAAACGTTGCAACTCACGAAATACTTCATTCATTGGGATTTGATCATAATAGCAACGAAAACAGCATAATGTACCCCATAACTAATTGCGGTCAGGATATAGACGATTATATCATAGAAGAAATAAACAAACTATATCTAGAAGATTCGCTAGCAGATTTAGCTATAGAAAAACTAAATGCCTCCAAAAATGGAAGGTACATAAATTTTGAGATAACCGTGGGCAATTTTGGACTTGAAGATTCAGCCAATTCTACTCTTAGAGTCTATGCGAATGAAAAAGAGATAAAAGTCGTGCCTCTAGAAAAAATAGATATAGGAACAAAAAAGATTCTAACCGTTGAAAACCTAAGAGGACCACTAAGTTTTGACTCCCTTACATTCACTATAGATTACAATGAAGAAGAGCTAAATAAAGAAAACAATAATGTTGAAATGACTTTAGAAACCAGTTCATAAGAATTTATACTCCTCTAGCCTTATCTGTTAATAGGGAATCTTTATATATTCGTTTTTATTATATATAAAATGGCCGAAAAAGAGGACATTATAAAAGAAAAGTTAGATCATTCAGGAGTGTTCGATTTTAAGGCTGTTTACGGTTTTGCGCACAGTTGGCTAAAAGATTCTGGTTTTGGAGTTGTCGAAGATAAATATTCTGAAAAAGTTTCTGGAAATGCAAGAGATATTTCTGTAGAATGGAGCATTGAGAAAAAACTTTCAGATTATTTCAAAATGGAAGGAAAAGTAGAATTTGATATTAAAGGCTTAACAGATGTGGAAGTTGAAATAGACACTGAAAGAAAAAAAATGAACAAAGGTAAAATCTCCATAACTATGAAATCTGTTCTATTGATGGACTATAAAGGAGAATGGGAATCAGGCGCATTCTATAGATTCCTAAGAGATGTATATAACAAATATGTAATTCCAACAAGAGTAAAAAATATGAAAAATATAGTAGAAAAGAATATAATCTCTCTAAAAGAAGAAATTAAATCCTTTTTAGAATTGAGTGGAAGAAGATAATTTTATTTTGAATTTCTGCAGTATCTTTCTAGAACATCAAGAACTATCTCATATTTCTTTGTTAAATTTTCTTCAGTGTTTTCTCCCTTTACTCTCCCAGCATTTCTTGCTTTTCTAATGTTCATATCCATCCTACCTAGTAATGTGTCCTTAAAAGTAGGATCTATTCCAGATGGAGTATAAACTTTACTTTTAAATTCTTTAAGATAATCCATTCCCAACTCCTGTTTTTTATGATTTGCCTGCCCATACAATGCTAGACTGATTACTCTTTTATACAATCCTACTTGAACTCCAAATCTTATCTCACCTTCTTCATTAATTTGAGGATTCCCAGAAGCTAATTTTTCTTCCAAATCTTTAGAAACTTCAATTCTTTTTAATTGATTATTCATTTGTTCAATATCTACTCTGTTAAAACTAATTTGATTTCTTATAGAGTTAAAATATCTAGCACCAACATCATCAGTCTGAAGTATTGAATTATCTATAAAACTAAAGAAGGCACGGTCATCTCCTACAGTATAAGAGTTTCCCACCTTATTAAATAATTTATAAACGTCTTGCATTAAATTTCTGAAATATCCTTATTTATAAATTTTCCTATACAAATCTAATGTAAAATAAACAAGTTCAAAGTCTTTCGAATAATTTAATTTCTAAGTCTTTTATTGCATCTATAGTTTCTTGTTTAAGCTTTCCCCCGACAACAGTAAAAGATCCTTCATAACTACCACTAGCACGAGTAAGTACACCGAAATTTGAAATTTGATAATCACTTTCTAAAATATTTTTCCACTGATCTATATAAAAACTAGGATTTTGTTCATTTCCAAAAATCCCTTTAACTCTGTACTCTGTATTATTCATCAAAATAATGATATCTCAGTATTTTAAAGCATTTCTATACAAATAATTAAAAAGATATTCACATTAATATAGAAATGTCAAAAGATAGAATAGTTGTTTGGGCAGTAGAAAAAGAAGGAGGGTATTTTTATGTATCTTATGGTAGAACAGAATTAAGTTTTTGGCAAGGAGGATGTTTAGTTGAAGAGAGCAAATACTTTACATCTCCCTATGATCAATTATCTAAATCAGTAACAGTTCCTAGAAAATTATTTGAAAGATTAAGGAGCGATATTAATTATCTTTCTGAACAGCAAGCCACTTCAACTAGATTTCTTCTAGACAAAAATGTGGAAAGAGTAGAATTAAGGATCCTAACAGATGAAAGAAGACTAGCTAATATTGCAAGAAAACAAGGAGTTGAATTAGATGAATATTTTGAATCATACAAAGGAGTATCTTTTGTCTAAAAATATTTTAATTTCTTAGAGAATACAAATGTTTATATAATTAAACCAAAATAATTACTCTTATGAAAAAAGAAGTTTTATTATTGATTTTTACACTATTTCTCTCTTCTTTCGTCTCCGCAGAATTTAATCTTCAGGTTGAAAAAATAGACAAGGGAGCTGTAATAATTTCAGAACTCAATAATCCAGCAGTTTACGAGTTTATTATAACAAACAATGGCGCAAGTGATATGGCTGAGATATATAGTTTAGTTAGCGTTTCCATGATGCCAAAAGGCACTTTCCTCATTCCTTCTGGAGTATCTAAGTTAGAAGTAAGAGCCTACCCAGGAAAAGAATATAGAAGGGTAGAAGGATTATACTCTTTTGAATACCAATTAAGAGGCCTAAACGAAGGTATTTTCAAGGACAAATTGACTTTTAGAACAGTTTCCCTTAGAGATGTACTTAATATAGAAGATATAAAATTAAGTTTAAATGACAATACAGTAGAGGTAAAAGTAAAAAACAATGTTAATACTCATTTAGAAAATGTAGAACTACATTTTAGTTCTCAGTTTTTTGATTCAGTTAAAACTGTTTCTCTTGATCCCTTCCAAGAAACAAACATAACTTTAGATGTAAATAAAGATAGAGTCGCTAGATTATCTGCAGGACAATATCCTATGGAAGTAGAAATAGAATTAGAAGATGAATCAGTAAGTTATAAAGGAAATATAGACTATCTTGAAAAAGAAAGCATTTCAGTATCAAGAGAATCTTCAGGTTTTATAGTAAGAGAAAACAACATAATAAAAACAAACGAGGGAAACATTCCTGTTGAAGCAGAAATAGAGATAAAAAAAGATACCTTTTCAAGATTGTTCACAACTTTCTCTTCTGATCCAACAGAAACAGAAAGGAGCGGACTATTAGTTAATTATATCTGGAAAAGAGAAATAGGTCCTGATGAATCATTAAGTGTCACAACAACAACCAATTATACTTTTCCTTTCTTCTTAATAATTTTAGTCGTAGCTGTAGGATTTTTGGTCAAGACATACACAACAAACGTATTAACATTAAATAAAGAAGTATCATTTGTAAAAACAAAAGGCGGAGAATTTGCACTAAAAGTAATATTAAGTGTAAAAGCAAGAAAACACACAGATAATATTCAACTCATTGACAGGCTTCCAGGGATGGCAAAATTATATGAAAAATTTGGAAGACAACCTGACAGAATAGACGAACAATCGAGAAGGCTATTTTGGAACATAACAGGGTTAAATAAAGGTGAAGAAAGAGTATTCTCATACATCATTTATTCAAAAGTAAGAGCCGTAGGAAGATTTGAATTGCCTCCTGCATTAGCAGTGTTTGAAAAAGATGGCAAAACGCATGAAGTTCTTTCAAACCGTGCTTATTTCGTCTCGGAAACTAGCGAGGATTATTAACTTATTTTGAGATGGATAGAGTATTAATAATAAGAGTTCTTGAGACATTAGAAAAGAATTATCCTTCTCATATAGATTTGCCAAGACTGGGAAGAGAAATAGAGGCAAAAAAATTTAAAATATCTCCAGAAAAATTACAGCCCGTAATAAATTATTTGGATGAAAGTAGAAAGATAGCTATATGGCAAAGAGGTCTAAATTATGAAGAATTAAGTGGATCAGAAAAAATAAAAATATTACCTGCTGGAATAGATTATCTTACAGAATTAAAATTATTACAACAAAAAGAAAAATCTGAAAAACAACAGGAGAAAATTAATCAATCCATAAGTATTGCTACATTTGCTTTAGCTTTAGCAGCTTTTATAGATGTAGGCATGAGTTGGGCACTCAACAACAAAGTATTAAGAAAAGAAGTAGGAGTATACATATTTACTTTCTTCTTTTTATTTCATATGATACTTTTTAGTTTTATGGCTTACCTAATTGGTAAAAGCTATAACTCACTAGAAAATAACTAACCAGTCTGATTATACTTAATATCTATAACTGCATTTTGTTTAAGGGCAGTTGTCAATTCAATATATCCGGCTTGTGCTTTCTCAGAAGAAAGTGCCTGTTTAATCTGATCTTTTGTATCTTTTAATAATAATGTCTTAGGACCGCTCTTCTTCACAGTCCAAATAATGTGAGTTCCAAATTGAGTGTTAACTGTACCCATTTGTCCTGGCGATTGTGCAAATGCTAGTTCTTTAAATTCCTCTACATAAGGATCCTCTTTTCCGAAGATATATTCTCCACAAGTGCTAACACTAGCAGTATCAGTAGAATATTTACTAACATACTCACAGAAGTTTTCAGGGTTAACTTCACTAAGTAACTTTTTAGCTAATTCTTCTTGTTCAGTAGGGGCAAGTTCTTTATCCCCTATCAATATATGTCTTACAGTAACCTGTGCACCAACTTTAAAGCTATCCTTATTTTCGTTATAATAATCAGTTATTTCTTTATCATCAACTTCTATCTTATCCATTATACTTTTATTTATCAAATCCTGAATAGTCAACTGTTTAACATACTCTCTCTTGAGTTCTTCTTCACTAGTATTCTGTTCTTTAAGTTTCTCTTGAAATTGCTCTTCACTTAATCCTAAAGAAACTTTAGCCCCAGATATAACTTTATCAGCCTCTTCTTCATCAGCACTTAATCCTTGTTTTACAGCTTCCTGATACAAAAGCTCTTTCTCAACCATCTGACCTAATATAGATTCTTTTGTAGAGAAAGCCTTATACTCAGCAGGAAGAGAACTATATAATCTATCTAATTCTTTTACAGTTATAACCTCTCCATTTACTGTAGCCGCAACTTCATCTGAATTTTGTTTTGTCATATAAAATATTGCTCCTAGCACTATTATTGCTAGAATAACGAAAAAAAACACCCTATAATTACTTTTCGCTTTAGGTATTTGAGACTTTTCACTCTCTTCAACTTTAGAATCAACTTCACTAGTCTTTTCCTTCTTTTCCACCATAATAATTAATGAAATAAAGAGTTATATAAATGTTTTGTTTGTCTTGCATTGTTAAGTAAGAGGGAGCTGTTTGCTAATGAAAAGTGTAAATACCTGAAGGAGGAGTGCCACGATCTTTCTTTTTATCTTCTTTAAAACCACTAATAAA
>CAYHYK010000032.1:0-6896 GCA_964360985.1 Candidatus Woesearchaeota archaeon
ATTTCATAGAGCTGTCTATGACAGCCTTATGAAATAATTTCGGGATAACACAAAACTATTTTTGACCGAAATATTTAAAAACCATAAAAACTCCATGTTTTTGTAAAAATACGGACAGACATAAAAAAATTACAATTATTTTATGTACTGAAAAATTAAGATTACAATGATAAATGAAATTAATGAGGCACATGAAGCCTTGGAAGGAATTGATTCTGAAGCTTCTATTAAAAGAAAAGTCGTAATACCTGGGGAAGTAATCGTTAGCGGAGAGGATTATTTGCCTGGAGAGGGTTCTAGAAGAGAGGGAGATGATGTTGTTTCTATGAGACTTGGTCTTGCTGAGGAAGCGGGAAAAGTTATTAGAGTAATTCCTATTTTTGGTGCATTTGTTCCTAGAAGAAATAACGTAGTTATAGGAAGAATTACAGATATTACATTTAATGGATGGTTAGTAGATGTTGATTGTGCTTCTTCTGCTTTTTTGCCTTTAGAGGAAGTGCCTAGATTCATAAATAAGAGTGAAATGGATCAGTTTTTAGGTATTGGAGATATAATTGCTGCTAAGATATGGTCTGTAAAGACTAAAGGAATTGATTTGGCTATGAAAGGAAAAGGATTAGGTAAACTAGAGGGTGGATTCATATTTAGAATAATTCCTAGTAGAGTTCCTAGAGTAATAGGAAGAGAAGGAAGTATGATTAATATGATTAAAGATAAAACAAAGTGTAATATTACTGTTGGACAAAATGGATGGATTTGGATAAAGGGAGAGAAAGTTGAAGATGAAATTCGCGCTAGAAAGGCTGTTGAATTTATAGCTGAAAAAGTTTTTGTTAGTGGACTAACTGAAAAAGTGGAGGCGTGGTTTACGGAAAATTAAAATGGCTGAAAATACAACGAATTCATATATTGACTTTGCACTTGATTACTCTGGAAGTGTGGGTGAAGCTGCTAGCAGATTAGCAGTTCATTATTATCCAGGAGGTTGTTCTTCTACCTCGAAGGAAAGTGGCAGCAGATACGAACTAAGGCCAGGTCTGAAAATTAGGGATCCTGCTGAGATAATAGTATCTCGTAATGGAGATAGTCCTAATAGTAATTTAATTGTAAGAATCAGTAGAGAATTAGTAAGAAGAGGTATGGAGGAATTGATAAATCAATAAAAATTAAAATGAGCAAAGAATTCAAGAGAGTAGATGGAAGAAAACACAATGAAGTGCGAGAGATTACTGCTAAAGTTGGAATAATCCCTAATGCTGATGGTTCTGCTCTTTTTGCATTTGGAAAAACAGTAGCTATTGCTGCGGTTTATGGTCCTAGAAAATTACATCCACAACATATGCAAGATCCTTCTACAAGTGTTTTAAGATGTAATTATGATTTACTAAGTTTTTCTGTTGATGATAGAAAAAAACCTGGACCATCAAGAAGATCCCAGGAAATTTCTAAAGTTGCAGGACAGGCACTAGAACCTGTTGTTGATTTAGGTGCATTTCCCAATACTGTAATCGATGTACAAATATACATATTACAGGCAGATGCTGGAACAAGAACTGCTGGAATAAATGCTGCTTCAATGGCTTTAGCACATGCAGGTATTCCAATGAGAGATTTAGTTTGTTCTGTGGCAATTGGAAAGAATGATAAAAATATTATAGCAGATTTAACCAAAGAGGAAGAAGATTATAAAGAAGGAGAGGGTGCGAGTGATTTTGCAATCGCTAAGGTAGCAAAATCTGATGAATTTTCTTTATTACAAATGGATGGAAAAATAAGACCTGAAGAAGTAAAAGAAGTTTTGAAAATGGCAACTGAAGTTTGTGAACAGATTTATGAAGTTCAGAAAAAAGCATTAAAGGAGGCTGTGTCTCAACAATAAAATGGAAATATCAAACGTAACTAAAGAATATATGGCGAAACTGTTTTCTCAGGGAATGAGATTTGATGGAAGAAAATTACTTGAATTTAGAGATATTGATTTATCTTATGATGTATCAAATAAGTCTGAAGGAAGTGCGCGTGTTAAAATAGGAAAGACAGATATAATTGTAGGAGTTAAATTATCTGTGGGTGAACCTTATCCTGATTCTCCTGAAGATGGAAACCTTATTTGTACTGCTGAATTACTTCCAATGGCTTCTTCAAAATTTGAATCTGGTCCTCCAGCATTTCAAGCTATAGAACTAGGAAGATTAGTAGATAGAGCAATAAGAGAATCTGGAATGATTGATTTTTCAAAACTTTCAATAAGTAAGGATAAAGTATGGAATATTTATTTAGATATTTATCCTATAAATGCTGATGGAAACTTAATAGATGCTGCTACTTTAGCTGCAGTTGCTGCATTAAAGAATGCAAAACTTCCTAAACTAGATGAAGATGGAAAAATAGATTATAGTGTTAGAAAAGGAAGTTTGCCTTTGTCAAAAGAGACTTTCCCTATTTCTTTAAGTTTCTTTAAATTAGAAGATTCCATAATATTAGATCCAAACGCGGAGGAAGAAGGAGCTTGTGAATCAAGAATAAACTTTGGAATTTCCAAGTGGAATAAACATTATATGATTAATTCTTGTCAGAAAGTAGGAGACCTTACTTTTAGCAGCGAGGAGCTAGCAAAAATCATGGATATAATCCCCGATAAGGTTGAGGAACTAAGCGAAAAGCTTAAAAAGTTCCTTTAAAATTTTACTATTATGGATCAATCAATAAACGAACAATTTACAAAATACGAAATAGCACGTATAATTGGAGCGAGAGCTTTGCAAATAGCAATGGATGCTCCACTTTTGGCTAAAATTTCTAAAGAAAAATTAGAAGAAATGAGATATGATGCTTTGAAAATAGCTGAGTATGAGTTAGAACAAGGGGTTTTACCTATATCTATTCATCGTCCTACACCAAGAAGAGGAAAGGATAAGCTTGTTGCACTTAAGGAAGATTCTGTAACTGATGAAGAATTAGCTGAGAAAGAAAAAGAACTAGAGCAAGAAATAGTGGAAAACCCTGAAGAGTATAGTCTTGCTGAGGAAGAGGAAGAAAAAGAAGCAGAACCTTCCGCAGGTAGTGAAGAGACACAATAAATAGATTTCTAAACATGAAAAAGTAATCTTTTAAAAACTTCCTTGCATTGTTATTATAATGTTAATAAAAGAGTTGCATGCGAAAAAGATAAAGGATTCTAGGGGGGAATACACCATTGAAGTTAATGTCAATGGGCAGAGGGCGTCGTCTCCGAGTGGGAAATCTACTGGGAAATATGAAACTCCTTCATACCATATTTCTCTGGATTGGAATATTAAGGCAATAAATAATTTGAAAATTAATTTTGAAATAAATAATTTTTTAGATTTGAGAAAAATTGAGTCATTAATAAAAAATAGATTTAAATTTAGAGATGTAAATCAGTTTGGAGCAAATGCACTTTTTGCATTAGAATCTGCAATTCTTAAGGCTCTTGCTAAATCTAGTGGAAAAGAACTTTGGCAAATTATTAATCCTCATGCTGGAAAAATTGCAGTACCTGTTGGAAATGCTGTTGGAGGAGGATTACATTCTCATAATAAAAATCACCCTGAATTTCAAGAATTTCTTTTAATTCCTAAAGGTAAAAATATAGGAGATAATGTAAAAATTATGAATTCTGTATATTCAAAATTAAAAAAAATAGTTAAAGCTAACTCAAAAAATGATGAGGGCGCTTGGCAAACTTCTCTTTCTAATGAAGAAACTTTAGAAATATTGTCTAAATTCAAAAATGTAAAAATAGGAATAGATGCTGCTGCATCTAGTTTTTATAGAAGAGGAGGGTATGTCTATACTAATAAGATTTTATCTAGAGAAGTACAAATACATTATATTAATTCTTTGATAAAAAGATATGACCTTTTCTATCTTGAGGATCCAATGGAGGAAGAAGATTTTAGAGGATTTTCTAAAATTGATAAAACGAATTTAATTGTAGGAGATGATTTGACTGCTACACATATTTCTAGATTAAAAAAAGCAATTAGAAAAAAAGCAATAAATGCAATGATAATAAAACCAAATCAAAACGGTTCTTTAATTGAATTAGCGGAAATATTTAAAATGTGTAAAAAATATAATATAAATACTATAATTTCTCATAGATCTGGAGAAACTTTGGATGATGCTTTAGCAGATTATGCAGTCGGATTTGGTGCAGATTTCATAAAATGTGGAATTTCTACTAAGTATAGAGAAGCCAAACTGAAAAGATTAATTCAGATATCTAGAAAAATTAGACATTAGATTTATTAAGTCCTAAATTTATTATTGAAAATGGGTGATTCAAATTATTTCTATAGAACTATTAATTTTGTTTCAGCTATTGTATTCTTAATAGGATTATTTTATTTGGTATATCTTGTTTTTGAGGAGATTTCTATCTCAGGATATGAAGTTTTTATAGGAAATATATTTATTCTCATGGTTTATGTGATTATTCCTCTTCTAACTAGTTTATTCGGAGTATATGTTTTTGCTTTGCACGGTATAAGAAATAATGAAAATAAAATTGGAGCTAAGTTAATGTTTATCTTTTTAATTATTACATCAATATTCTTTATTATTGATAAAGTTTATACTCTTCAAGAATCAGGTATATTTCTCATAGGAGGTTTGATAGTAAGATTATCTTATCTTTTACCTCTAATTGCAGTTATTATTTCAGCAATAAATCTTTTTAAAAAATCCAATTAAACATTAAATTTCATTAAATGAGCATTGGGAATTGAGAGAGCCCACATTTCTTCGTCTGTTAATTTATTAAAATAACCTTTGATTACTTTCATTATTTCTTCGTGTGAGACAATTAAAACCTCTTTGCAAGGCATTTTAATTAAATCTTTTAGAAAGCTAAAGACTCTTTTCTTTTCTTCTTGGAAAGATTCTCCACCTTTAGGTTTTATATGGAATTTATTTTTATCTATAAATTTTATATATTCATGAAAAGTCTTTCCTTCAAAACCTGTTCTCCTTTCATTTATCCTTTTATCTATCTTTATTGGAACTGCGTGACTTTCATTAATGATTTTAGCAGTTTGTATTGTCCTTGGAAACTCTGAAACAAAAATAACTTCTATTTTTTTGTTTTTTAGATTACTTTTAACCTTATTTATTTGTTTTACACCTAATTTTGTTAAGAGTACCTTTTTCTTAGGATCTGAATTAAATCTCTTTTTAACATTATAACTAGATTGTCCGTGTCTGACAAAATAGAGTCTCATTAAACTTAAGGTCTAGCAATCTTTAAAAACCCTCTATTTCTTCTTAAACAATGCCTAGAAAGAAAGCTGAGAAGGAAACTAATATCTTAGAAAGCGCTGAAAAAGCAGTAAAGGAGATAGCAAGTGAAATAGGAGAGGGAGTTAAGAAGACTATTCATAAAATTGAAGAGACAGTTAGCGAAGTAGCTGAAGAAATTGAAGAAGGTATTGAGAAAATGGTAGAGGGTAAAAAAACTTCCAAAAAAGATTCTGATAAGAAAGACAAACTTGCTAAATTAAAGGAAAAAGCTAAAGAACTTGAAAAGAAAGTTTCCGATGTATCTGAAAAAAAATTAGAGATAAAAAAAACAGATGATGAAAACGTTGAAGGTGCCGACACTCTTGTACCTATAGAAGATTACTTGAAATCTTCAGTTCATTTGGGAACTAGAGTTATAACTCCTGATATGAAATCTTTCGTATATAAAAGAAGAGCTGATGGATTAGCAGTGTTCAATACTGTCCTTTTAGATAAAAAGATAAGAGAATCTGCTGACTTCTTGGCTAAATATGCTCCTGAAGATGTTATAGTAGTTTGTAAAAGAGAGGCTGGATGGAGGGCACTAGAACTATTTTCAGAAGTAACTGGAATTAAAGCATTTACTAAACAATATCCTGCAGGAATTTTGACTAACCCTGTACTTGAAGACTTTATGGAAACAGATCTAGTAGTTATTTGTGATCCTTGGATTGATAGAAACGCTCTTGAAGATGCAAAAAGAGTGAAATTACCTGTTCTTTCTATTTGTGATACTAACAACTATACTCAGGGAGTTACTCAAATTTTACCTGGAAATAACAAAAGCGCTAAGAGTTTAGGAATGATTTTCTACTTACTAGCAAAAATTTATATTGAAAAGAGAAAACTTAAAAAAACTCTTCCTCCTGTATCTGAATGGATTGAAAATTGGGATAATCTTACCCCTCCAAAATAATTATGAGAAGATACAAAGACTTAAATATGACAAAAATCTGCTTTTTTTACAGTATAATATGAAACGATATAATTCATCCCTTAGATTAAATAACGGTAAGGAGGATAGTTATGGAAAGGCGATTTAATCGGTCTCGACGCGATTTTGGTTCTCGATCTTTTGGACCTAGAGAAATGCATAAGGCAACTTGTGCCAAATGTAAGCAAGAATGCGAAGTTCCGTTCAAACCAACTGAAGGCAGACCTGTATATTGTAAGAACTGCTGGAAAGAACAGCAAGACAGCCAAGATAGACAAGCAGCTTAAAGCTATTTGTTTAATCAATTTTATTTTTTATTTTACTTATTTATTTTACTGAGGGCATTCCCTGGGTGTAATACAAAACATCTTCGTTTTGACAGGCTAAACAGCTGTTTGAATAGGTGTTTGCACAGGGATATTTTATACACTGTATTTTTTCTGGATTAAACCATGCACAAACAGGCATATATATTTTTACGCATACGTCTCCTTCTCTAGCCTCTGGAGTACAATCTATTCTTTTACCCTCGATATTTTCTACGGGAGTAAAAAAATAAAGATTTATAACCATTCCAATAACTAATGTTGTAAACAATGGCATTAATAGATAAACCATATTTTTCTTATGATTTTTATTCATTATAATAGAGAGG
>CAYHYK010000033.1:0-6892 GCA_964360985.1 Candidatus Woesearchaeota archaeon
CAAACTTATAGCTTTATCCCTAAAGCAAGCTATAGGGTATTACGAAAGAATAAAAAAAGAAAAGATAGAGGTATTAGAGTAAGAATAATAACTCAGGAAAGTAAAATAAAGAGAGTGCCATTATCTCAAATTCGTTATCTTCCTAAGGAATATTCATCTCCTTTGGCAGTTAATGTTTATGGAGAGAAGACTGCCATTATTCTCTGGGCGAAAGAACCCCTAGCGATTGTAATTAAACATCCTGAAATTACAGAAGGTTACAGGAAATATTTTGAGCTTTTGTGGAAAATAGCTAAAAAAAGATAATTAATATCACCACTACATAATAATACTTTATAAAAAAATACTCCCACCATCTTTTTATATCAATCATTCCTATATTAAATATAAAAGAGGAATTATGAAGAGTGATATTAAGACTCAATTAGAGGAAGTAGCGGAGATATTAAGAAGAGATGTTTTAGAGATGACTAGTGAGGCTGGTTCTGGACATATGTCTTCGGCGCTTTCATGTGCTGAAATTATGTCTACTTTATTTTTTAATGAAATGTTATATGACCCAAAAAACCCTGAGAATGATGAGAATGATGAGTTTATTTTAAGCAAGGGACATGCTGCTCCGATTCTTTATTCTGCACTTTATAGGGCGGGATGTATTAATCAAGATTTAATGAATTTAAGAAAACTTAGCAGTCCTCTTGAAGGACATCCTATTCCTTCTTCTCTTTTGCCTTGGGTGAAAGTGGCTACTGGATCTCTCGGACAGGGATTATCTATTGCTTTAGGATATTCTTTAGCTGCTAAATTAAATAAGAAATCTGCAAGAACATATGTTTTGATAGGGGATAGTGAATCTTCTGAAGGATCTATATATGAGGCACTACAACTCGCACCTTATTACAATCTAAATAACTTAACTTTAATTATGGATGTTAATAGGCTTGGACAAACAGGTCAGACAATACTAGGAAATGATGTAAAATCTTACGCTTTAAGATTTAATGATTTTGGATGGGAAACTATTTCTGTTAATGGACACAATATTCCTCAACTTATATCTGCATTTGAGAAGGCGCGCAAATCCCAAAGACCTTCAGTTATTATTGCTAAAACAATTAAAGGAAAGGGAGTTAAATTTATTGAAGATAAAAATAACTGGCATGGGAAAGTTTTATCTAAAAGAGAGCTTGAAAAAGTTAAATTCAAAAAAGAATTAAGAATGCCTCAGATTCAATTTAGGAGATCTATTATGTCTGAATTTAATAATAAAAAGAATATTAAAGAAAAAAACAATAAAGTTCCTCAATTGACTAAATACAAACGTTCTGATTTGATTGCTACACGGCAGGCTTATGGAAACGCCCTTGTAGCTTTAGCAAAAATAGACCCAAATATTTTGGCAGTTGACGCTGAAGTAAGTAATTCCACATATTCTGAAGAGGTAAAAAAGATAAAACCTAAACAGTTTGTTGAGGCTTATATTGCTGAACAAAATATGATTGGTATGTCTTTAGGATTATCAAAGAAAGGATTTAATGTTTTTGCTTCGACATTCTCGGCGTTTCTTACTCGTGCACATGACCAACTAAGAATGTCTGCTTTGTCTAACGCTAATTTCAGTGTATGTGGTTCACATTCTGGTGTTTCTATTGGAGAAGATGGTGCTTCTCAGATGGGACTAGAAGATATAGCTATGTTTAGGTCTATTCCTAAATCAATTATACTTTATCCTTCTGACGCTATTTCAACAGAGAAATTAGTACATTTAGCTGCAAACACTAAAGGTTTAAAATATATTCGTACAACTAGACCTAAAACTCCTATAATTTATTCTAATGAAGATAAATTCAATTTAGGGGATTTTAAAATTTTAAGACAATCGCCTGGGGCTAAAGTTGTCTTAATAGGATCTGGAATAACTCTTCATGAATCTTTGAAGGCTCACGAAATATTGAATAAAAATAAAAAAGTGACTGTGGTTATTGATTTATACTCTATAAAGCCTTTAGATATAAAGAAACTTATTTTATTTATAAAACAACATGGAAATAAAATAGTAATTAGTGAAGATCATTATAAAGAAGGAGGAATAGGAGAATTAATATCTTCTGAATTGGCTTTAGGAAATACAAACACTGAGATAAAACATCTATATATTTCTGAAATTCCTCATTCTGGTAAGGTGGAAGAATTACTTGAGAAATATAGAATAAATGCTAAGAGTATTGCTGAAGCGGCTAGTTCTTTGATTTAGATTGTTGGGAATTATAGAACATAAATTAATAATGTTTATAATTGCAAATTAAATTATAAAACTATGAACCTAGGAGAATTAAAGCTAAAAAAAGAAGAATTGCCTATATTACATGAGTCTTGTTTTGAAATTCCAATACATCCAAGATTACTAGAAAGTAATTTAACTCTTCCACATGACTTGGCATCAGAAACTTTTAGAGAAACAATTGATGATTGGTATGAAGATCTAAGGAATTATGTAAATAAAGAAAATTTGAAGCCTACAAAGAGAAAATGGTATGAAAATTATTGGTTAAAGGAAAAGACAAAAATAGAGAGGCAGGGAAATCATCAAGTATTAATGCCTTGTCAATGGATGGATAAATATATTACTCAAGAAAATGGATTTGCACGTTGTTTTAGTATAAGCAGAGATTTTGGAGGATCTCTTTATTTTCCAAGCTCTCATGGGGAATGTGAAGATATTCTTTCTCTTTCAAGCGAAAATAGAGGATATATAAGATTTTCAGCAGAAAAAGCTAAAGAATTCGGATTTGAAGAACTTGAATTAGGTGATGAAAAAGTGGTTAAAGTTCACATTTATGGTTCTCATAATATAGATCATTATCATAGTGCACTTTTCTTAAGAAACTGGGCAATAAATTATATGAATAAAGCCTTTGAGTTTATTGTTAATTAGTTTTATTTTTCACTAAATCCTTTTTTTAGTCCTTTCGCCAGACCTTTTGCCCATGCCTCCGAACCTCTTTCAGTTGCTGAAGCTGTTTCTTCTGTAACATATTTACTTGTTTTACTAATAGCAGAGTATAACCACATTACTGCTCCCACTATGAGTAAAGCACCCCCTATGAACATTATAGCAAAACCTGCAAAGACAGTTGGAACACCTACAGCTAAATTGAAATTATCTCTAAGAAAATAAGTAGCCCCTATAAAAAGTATAAATCCTAATATCCCAAAAACTATTCCCAATATTAGGAGTAAAATTCCCCATCTCTTTAATTTTCTAGAATTTTTATTAGCCTCTCTTTTATTTTTGGACATGGAGTTTAGAAGTGAAATAGGTATTTAAGGTTTCTTGATTGAGAAACGAAAGATATTATATATGAAAAAAATTAATTCGTTGATAGTTTTTTACTGTAGTTCACTCACGATTGTAAATCTATCTGGTATTCTTCCACTAATATCTTTAAAGTAGCATTCACCTTTTTTAGGATCGTTTCCAATATTGAAAGTACAGAATAATGCTCCAAAATTAGCTCCTTGATTAGAAGTGTAAATAGAAGCCCATTCATTATTGCATCCATAAGGATAGTTAGTTGGAAGGCACCGAAGTTGAGGCCTTATACTACTTCCACCTAATCCTGACACGAAAGCAAATGTAGAACCTAGTGCTACCCTAGTTGAATTAGAACTGTTCCACACAGGATCAACCGTCTGTAATTGTGTATTAATCAAGTTCTTGGTTCTGGAATAAGAGTGTTCATGTGCTGTTGCAATTATAGCTCCTCCTTTCCTGCATTCTTCGTAAGCTTCCCATCCAACTTCATCAGTCTTCCCACCAATCTGCATCGCCTGTTGATTCTTATGCCAAGAACAAATGCTCCAGATAGAATTGTCTCTTGTAAGTTCTTGTTGAATATATTGAGTATGTCCTGTACCCATTGTTCCAACGCCCGACAAAATGAAAAACAGTCCCTTATAATAACATGATGATTTAACTCCATAATCTCCTGTGCAGCTAACGGTGGAAGTTCTAGATAATCTCTCTGTTAATTTTTGTCTATATCCGCTCCATGAAGTTACATCGTGGTTTCCTATAGTTGCAATATAAGGGAAATTGACCCCCAAAATATTATTTATCTGATTATCCCAATCAATAACTCTCTGTGAACTACTTTCATCACCATATCCGAGATCCCCCATATGCAAAACGAGTTCAGCACCCTCATCTTTGATTAATTGTAAAACAGCTTTAGCATTAGCATTTATATCTTGATCTCCAATGAAAGCTATTTTTACTTCCTGCGAAGTTGGGGGACTGTTGCATTGTCCATCAGTACATCCTAGTCCACCACAGTCACTAACTAAAGAATTGTTTAAACTACTAGTGCAAGCAGAGTTGCAAGTGCCTGCATTCTGACAGGTAAACATCTTATAATCTCGATATACATTTCCATCAGTTCCACAATAATTATTATTAATATATCCATCGCTACCGCAATTGCTATTTGATGTGCAAACAACACTACAACTTAAACCTTCATTGTTATCATCCTTGCTTACACAATCAGAATCTCCCAATATCGACCTATCACTGCAATAAGCCTTTCTCCAAGAATAATCACATCTTCCATCACCATCATTATCTAAATGATCGTTGCATTGAGTTATTACCTTTCCTCTAAACGAAGGACTTACGCCAACGCTTGGTTTTAGAGCCAAAACAAAACTCCCTGCAATAACAAATACAAACAAAAAAATTAGTATTCCTAATTTTACACTTACTCCTTTTTTACCTCTCTTCATAAACTGTTTTAATAAAACTAATATATAAATCTTTACTCTTATTAAAGACCTTTTAACCGAAAATTAGCTGATAAAAAATACATATCAAAAGTATTTATCAAAGGTTTATATTAATGAAAATGAATTATTATCATGAAAGGGGCTATCTTGATTACTATTGTTTTATTGCTTGGAATAGTAATAGTGTATATCTCTTTATGTTTGTGAGGGTCTATTTTCATGGTCTTTTAGTAGTTTACTTTTAAAGGCGAATGCTATTTTTTTATACAGAAATAAAAAACCCTAAGAAATCACATTTTGGGCTAACGCCCTTGATAGGGCGTAAAAGATTTTGCCCAGAGTATCTTTGGAAGTTGATTACATCCAAGTAAACCTAACAATTTAAATACCTTCAAAATTTGATAAAAATATGAGTAGACATATGAAAAACGAAAGATTGAGTATTGGTAAAATGCTCAGACGTGGATGGAAAAAAAGTAAAGTTGCCAGAGCCATGAATAAAAAGAAATAGTTCTGCAAATTACTTTTAAGATGTATGGGAATTGAAGAAATAGATAGGATAAAGAAAATATTCGAGAAATTAAAATTACATCCTCATTACTTAGAACATGAGGAAGTAATAACTAGCGAAGATGCTGCTAAAACAAGAGGATTTGCATTGAAACAAGGAATTAAGGCTCTTCTTTTTACTAATGGAGAGGATTATGTTATTGTTGATGTTCCTGCTGATAGAAAGGTCGATTCTAGGAAATTAGCTAATACAATGAATTGGTCTAAAAATAAAATTAGAATGGCTAATGAAAATGAAGTTATGGAAAAAACAGGATGCAAGATAGGTGCTGTTCCTCCATTTGGACATAAAGAAAAGATTAAGATATTAGTTGATACAAAAATTTACAATAATAAAGAAAGCGCTTTCAATATAGGTTTAAGGACAAATTCTGTTAAAATAAAAACTGAAGAAATGCGTGTTGTGTTTAAAGAAGTCGATGCTATTGAAGGCGACTTTGTAAAAGAAGATTCTATGACTGGCTCCGACAGCATAAGGAAACCAAGGTTTCCTTGATGTTCAACTTTCCTTTTCTTAGCTGCAACATTTATTTAATTTAAGTTAAACACTAGATTCAAATCATGGAGGGATTTGCAATCCCTAAACGGCCCCGACAGGATTTGAACCTGCGACCCTCAGGTTAGGACCCTGATGCTCTGAATCCAGGCTGAGCTACGGGGCCTATGCGGGAAGGAGGATTCGAACCTCCGAAAGCACTGAGCTAATGCGTCTTGAGCGCATCCCGTTTGACCACTCCGGCATCCCCGCATAATAAAATTAAGAATAAACACTATTTTAAAGCTTCGCCTCTGCAAGAATATAATAACATAATAAAAATCTATTAAAAAGAGATGAAGACAGCATCCTTGCTTCGCCTCTTGACGGAGACTAACACAAAAGACGTAATCTGCTTAGCTTCTGAGTTCGGAAAGAGATCAGGCGTTTCCAGATTACTATGACTGTCTTCATTTTCATATCAAAATTAAGGTATTTAAGCTTTACTCTCTTCGTAAAATAATGAAATTCAGTCTAACAAAAAAAGAAGCAGAAGAAAAAATAAACCTATTCTTCAAAAAAGAATTCTTCTCAAGCGAAGAGGCAAGAAAGATAAAGCGTCTAGCAATGAAATATAAAATTAAACTTGGAGGGTATAGGAAAAAATTCTGTAAATCCTGTCTTTCTCAACTAAAGGGAAAAACCAGAATTTCAAAGACACATAAGACAATAATCTGTGAAAAATGCAGTTATAAAAATAGATTTAAGCTTTCTTGAACTTAGTTATTTCAGGCAACATATCAGCATGTCCAAGCATTGTTCCTCTACAGCAATATCTCTCTAGTCCAAGCTCATCTAAAACTTTTCCAGAATCCTCTCCAGACTCTACTCTCTTCTTATATTCTTCATATAGTTGACCAATAGGCTTTCCGCATGACCAACATCTAACTGGAATTATCATAATTATATTCCTTAATCTAGGTTTTTAAAAGTTTGCATTTGATAGTTTTTTGTGTTATCCCGAAATTATTTCATAAGGCTGTCATAGACAGCTCTATGAAA
>CAYHYK010000034.1:0-6200 GCA_964360985.1 Candidatus Woesearchaeota archaeon
TCGCCGAAGGCGATTTGTCCGAAGGACAAACCTTTAGGGTGGGGAGGATGTCATTTCTTCACCTTCTAACTCATGAGCTTTTCCCTCATATTGTACAGTAATTTTCTTTTCTTCATTCCATCCTATAACTAAAGAAACTTTAGATTGATGTTTAATATTTTTGTATTTTCTAGTTGTACAAAAAGTACCGAAAATAATCTCTAACTCATTATTTTCAGAAAAAGCAACTAGTGCACTTTGAGAGAAATTATTAACAGTGGTTGAAGAAATTACCATTAAATGTTTATTACGTATAAACTCTAATACTTTAGACTTTTTGCTTTCCATGTGTAGAACTGATAATTAAAGTAAATCTTCTTCAGAGATTACAACAAAATCTCCTATAGCTATAATAGTATTATATGGAACTAAAACATCTTTGGCTGAAGAAACTTCAAGATTGAGATTTCTTGTATATGGAGTGGGATCTTTTAATATTAATTGGATTAATTCTCCTGTTCTTGTTTCAAAAGTGATATCTTTTACCATTCCTAGTCTTTTACCTTCTTTTGTAACTACTAATTTTCCAATCACACCTTTAAGAGGCTTTTTTTCAATAGGCATGAGTGAGCTAAAGTTGATTGATATTTAAATTTTTCCATATTGAGAGATAGATATTGAGTTGACTGTCTGTCCCCTTGAGTTCGTGTGGAGAAAAAGGGGAGTGAAGGAGAAATTTAAAGAAGGAAAATGGGTTAGTGAAAAAGAAATTTAGAGTGAAATGTGATTAATGGATGTGAATGAAAGTAAAAGAGTAGAAATTATATGAGTAAATAAAGATAAAATGGAATTAAACGAACAAGTGGTAACAAATGGGATTAAATGAACAAATAGCAATTTGAGATTTATGAAGGAAGTAGTGAAGTGATAAATAAACAAAAACGATAAGTGAAAATAAAATGGAAAGGAAATATAAAAAATGAGAATGATAAATATGAAACAGTATAATATAAAGAAATATATACATATATATTATATTATATTTATAAATATTTATATTATATATTATATATTATTATAAGATATATATTATATAGATATGTTTAGTTCGTATAATTTTAGTGAGAGTTAGATTTAGTTTTGTATTTTTATTTCTCCATGAGAAATGAGGGTGTGGGTGTTTTGTGTTTTATTTTTATTGGTTTCTTCGTGAAAGGTAGATTTTTCAGTGGAAACGATGGTTGGAATGCAGTTAAATTTATATACAACTTTGGCTAATTTTATATTAATAAGGAAATAGGGGTGAAAATGGATAACGTAGATAAGATATTTGACAGTTTTAGCATTAATAATCTTTTTAATAATAAGACTGTATTACAATCTAATTATTCTCCTGATACTATTCCTCATAGAAATGAACAGATAGAAGCTGTAGCATCTATACTTGCTCCTTCTTTAAGAGGAGAGAGAGTAAGTAATTTATTTGTTTTTGGTAAGACTGGAAGTGGGAAGACACTAAGTGTCCAGCATGTTGGAAATAAACTTAAGGAGAAAATGAAAAAAATGGGACAGGATAACCTGAGATTTTTATATATTAATTGTAAATTAAAAAAAGTTGCAGATACGGAATATAGAATTATAGCAGAACTAATAAATTCTTTAGGTGGAAAGGTTCCTGCTACGGGTTTACCTACTGATGCAGTATATTCAAGATTTATTGAAATGATAGATAATAAAAAACAGGTAATTATTCTTGTCTTAGATGAAATAGATCAAGCTGTTAAAAAAATAAGTGATAACTTCATTTATACTTTAACAAGAATAAATTCTGAACTAAAGAATGCTCAAATAAGTTTAGTAGGAATCAGCAATAGTTTAACTTTTATGGAAAATATAGATCCAAGAGTTAAAAGTAGTTTAGGGGAAGAGGAACTTGTATTTCCCCCTTATAATGCGCTACAATTACAGGATATATTAAGAGAGAGATCTGAGAGTGCGTTTAAGCCTGGAGTTTTAGATGATGGAGTTATTGCTAAGTGTTCTGCTTATGCTGCTCGTGAACATGGTGATGCAAGGAGGGCTTTAGATTTACTTAGAGTTGCTGGAGAACTAGCAGAAAGAGAAGGAGGGAAAAAAATAAGCTTAAAGCATATAGACTCAGCAAATCAAAAGATAGAGAAAGATAAAATGTTAGATGTTATAGAGTCTGAACCTACTCAATTTCAACTTGTTTTGAATGCAATAATGAATTTGGATGATAAACGTGAAAATAGAAGAAAGAAAGGGAAAGAGGAGATGATAGATGACCGAATGTTTACTGGTGATGTTTATAATGCATATCAGGAAATCTGTGAAAAAACTAAAAATGAAGTTTTAACACAGAGAAGAGTGGGAGATATACTAGGAGAATTTGATATGCTTGGAATTATTAATGCAAGAGTATTGAGCAAAGGAAGACATGGAAGAACTAGAGAAATAAAATTAATGCTTTCTCCAACAATAAAAGAGAAAGCTAGGGAAATTTTAGGAAAATCTTTAGGATTGTAAAGATTTATAATAATCAGGATATTTTATAGGTGGTGAAAAAGATAATAAGAACAATTCTGTTAGGAATTCAGGCTTCAGCTTTGCCGTTGCTAAGTACTGTTTTCATTTGGAATCTTATCTCGAATGAGCGCAGGAGTAATTTTTCCCTGATCTTGTCGCAACACTTAGGGCTACCATTTAGCGGGGAAATTCTCCCTTTGGTTATAATCCTTTATGTCTTAATAGTTGCATTCCCATTCTTTGTAGGATTAAGTTTCTCCATAGGTATAGAAAGGAGAAGGAATATGCGATATGTTTGGGGATTTACACTTTTATCGCTGCTTATTCTACTCGGAGCTGTTTTCTTATGGGGGGATGAAGCAATATTCACACTAGTTCTTGGTGTCCCGGCGATAGCGTCTTTATTTATTACGAGCATATTGTTTTCATACATTACGCGATTCGAGGAACAGAGACAATACTTCATTATCCACTTGGTGTTAGGTTTCCTGATCATCCTGAATGTCTTGCAGGCTTTTGGATTCTTAAGATTCCATCTGGCAGGGTAATCTAAAAATTATTTTATCCTATTAAAGTGACTAGAAACTGTTGTTATTTTTAATGAGTGGCTTAGTTTTTTATAGTTTAAGGGTATTTATTTTTTATGAAAGAGGAAATAATAGACTTAATTAGAGAAAGAGGACTTTTACTGGAAAAAAGTGTAATTGATTTACTTGGTAGTTTTCCTAATTTTAAGGTGGCTAAAGATTTTTTAATAGAAATTGAGAAATTTTCAGGTGAGAAGATGATTACTATGAGTTTGCTTAATAAAAATGTTGAATTTGTTAATAGTGTTGTGAAGAATTTAGAGAGTGATAAAAAAGAGATAGTAGAAAGTACATTTGTTAAACTTGGAATAAGTTTAGAAGTAAGAAAAGAAAGTAAAATAGTTGAAAAAAAGGAGGAGATTAGGTCAGAATCACAAAAATATAAGATTTTTTATGCAAATACTAAACCGGATAAGAAAATAGATGTTAAAGATTTTACAAATCATTTTAGAGCAAGATATCAAAGTTTACAGAGGATTTTGCTTCATAGACCTGAACTAAATAATTTAATAAGTATAAGTAAAATTTCTAGTGATAGGCAAAGTCTGAGTATTATAGGTATTGTTACTGAAAAAAGATTGACAAAGAATAGAAATTTGATTATAAAATTTGAAGATTTGACAGGAGAAATATCAGGGTTAGTAAAATTAGAAAAAGAGGAATTATTTGTAAAGGCAAATGAATTACAGCTTGATGATATCGTTGGAGTAAAGGCTAGCGGCAATAGAGATTTACTTTTTATACATGATATATTCTTTCCTGACTCTTTTGTTTTGGATAAAATAAGGTTTGAAGAGGATGTATCTATAGGATTTTTATCTGATATGCATTGCGGAAGTGATAGACACTTAGGAAAAAGTTTTGAGAAATTTTTAGATTGGATTAATAGCGATGACGAAGATGCCAATAAAATAAAATATATATTCTTTGTTGGAGATAATGTAGACGGAGTAGGAATTTTTCCGGGACAGGAAAATGTTTTGAAACTAAAGAGTATGAAAGAGCAGTACTCTTTACTAGCTTCTTATTTAAGGAGAATGCCTAAAAGGATAACCATGTTTATGTGTCCTGGGCAACACGATGCTGTACGCGTTGCTGAACCTCAACCCATTATAGGAAAACAATATGCAGAGGAACTTTATTCTATTGAAAATTTAATACTGGTTACAAATCCTACTCTAATTAAATTAATTGAAGGAAAAAATGGAATCGATAAGGAGTTTAAGGTATTAATGTATCATGGGGCAAGTATTCACAGTTTTATTAATGAGATTAAAGAACTAAGAGATATGAAGGCACATAAGTGCCCTGCAAAAGCTGTAAGGCATATGTTAAAAAGAAGACATTTAGCACCTGTTCATGGTGATGTTGTATATATTCCTAATGCAGATGTGGATCCATTAGTTATTCAGGAAGTACCAAATATTTTATGTACAGGTGAAGTACAGAGATTAGATATAGAAAATTATAATGGTTCTTTGATAATAACTGGAAGTTGTTGGCAGGCGCAAACTCCTTTCGAAGAAAAAGTGGGAAACATACCAGATCCTGCTAAATTTCCTGTATTTAATTTAAAGAGTGGAGAATTAAAAATATATGACTTTGGGGATGAAGAAGAAATTAATAGGGAGTATTAGCAATTCAACCCTGAGACCCTCACTTAGTGAAGCTTTGGGTTTTGGAGTTGAGGAGGAGATAAATAAGGAGTATTAGAAAGGTTTATATATTAATTACTACTATTTATGTGTATGAAAATTGGTATAAAAGATATCCAAAGAATTAATAGAGGATTTGGTGGAAATTTGAGAAATAGCGCTAGCTTGGAATTTGCTTTGAAGATACAGGATAATAAAAAGCTTGGAAAATATAAGAAATTAGGCTACTTATGGAGAGCAATTTTGGTAGATCATCCTTTTTCTGATGGAAATAAAAGAACAGCGATGTTTCTTGCTTTTGTTTTTGCTGATGAATATAAAAAGGAGATAGACCTAGATTTAATTAAGCATCACATATTATCAATAGCCAAAAAAAATATAGTCGAGATAAGAAATATAGAATGGAGGCTAAAAAATGCCATTAAGTGAAAAAAAAATAAGAGAAATTATGAATCAGTATAGAAAAGAATTTGAAGATTTAGAAAACTATGATCTGACTCGTGAGAAATCTTGGGGAAGGGCAAGGATTGATTTGACTCTGGATAGAAAAATCATTAAAAAGTTGAAAGAACTAAGTAAAGAGAAGAAAAAAGCAGTTTCTAGAATTGTAGAGGAAGCGGTGCTTGGATTATAATTAATTTGTCTAAAAAATACATTAGAAAGATTTAAAACTCACACGGGATATATATATATATGAAGAGGGGAGCGATATTAATTTTTGTTATAATTTTAGCTTTTTCTTTTGTGAGTTCTACTTCGGATATAATAGTGGGAAATTATCAAGATTATGTCGCTTATGGTGAGGGGATATATGATATAAAAATTAGTGGAAATATTTTAAAGTTCGATGTTAGTTATGGGGGATGTAATGATGAAAAAGAAAATTTTAATGTTATTTGGGATGGAAGTTATTTGAAATCAAATCCTCCACAGGTTAAGTTATATCTTATTCTTGCGGCAAATGATTCAAATTGTGATAGACTTTGGCATAATACTCTGGAGTTTGGTTTAGACAAAATAGCTGGACTGGAGAAAGGGAGCATGATTCATCTCTTTGGTTCAGCTTATCCTAATGTATCAAGATATAAACTAGTTTATTGGGGAGAAGAGGAATTTAATAACTCTGGCATTTGTCCAGACGATTTGAAAACTTGTCCTGATGGAAGTGCAGTAGGAAGAGAACTTCCAAATTGCGAGTTCCTAGTTTGTTCTTCTTTCGAAGGATGTGAGAATATTGGATTGAGAAATGATGGAAAATATTGCACTTCTGATAAGACTTGGCAGGAACAGAAAGAAGGTAATTTTTTATGTGAAAATAATTTTGAATGCAATAGTAATGTCTGTGTTTCTGGAAAATGCGTAAATCAAGGACTAATTGATAATTAAGAAGATATCTCCATCTTTTAAGATGGGGCAGTTTGCTCCCAGCTAA
>CAYHYK010000035.1:0-5573 GCA_964360985.1 Candidatus Woesearchaeota archaeon
AAACTTATAGCTTTATCCCTAAAGCAAGCTATAGGGTATTACGAAAGAATAAAAGAAACAATTGCAGTTTAGAATTAATAGTCCAAGAAATGGGTCTTACTAAACCGGTAGAAAAATTAGAGAACTATAATATCTTCTTAATATTGGCAAATTCTAACGATTTAGTTTTACAAAACTACAGATTAATGGATGCTATAGAGTCTTATGGTATAAATGGAAGACCCAAAATATACGTAATAGGAAAATATAGAAAAAAGGTTGGAGTTAATAAACATCCTTACATCAACAAAAGAAGAAATGCTCAAGAGGTTTTAGATGAAACTCAGAGCAAAGAATTGAAATTAGTAAAATAGAAATTTTTTATTAATCATATAACGGCCACTGTTTGTCTATCAGGAAATTGTTCTTCCCACCTTTGAACATAATAAGCCAAATCCCATCCATCAAAACCAAAAACAACTTCATGAGTTTTATTTGAAAGATTTAATCGTCCTAAAATACTCTCTAATGTCAATATCTGATCCCTCTCAGAAATAACTGCATAACAATGATCCTTTATTTCTACAGGCTCTTCTTCATCATATCTTCTCTTATCTATCAAATATTGGCTATATTCTTCTGTTTCTTCTACAGGGATATATTTCACTCCCTCAAGTTCCGGACAGTCATTGTCTATTTTCAATTGCTCGTAATTAGGAGTTGGATCCCAAGGTTCATTCTCACAAAATCCATTCACATTCATTTGAGCTAGTGAATCATAGTCTCGATAGACCTCAGTAAAACTTGGCTTTAGAAATTTAGTAGAAACATGAGCACATCTTACTCTTCCTGCCCCATCCTTTACCATTCCCTTATGTTCTTGATTTCTAGGACATCCCTCATGATTAACACGAGGCAATTCAAATCGATGATACAATTCTCTAATTTCTCTTTCATGATATAATGAAGGATTACTATCATTCAAAGTCTTCCAACGTTCAATAAGACCCATCAATCCTTTTATATCCGTATCATATTTTACAGTTGTTTGTCCTCCCCATCTGCAAAAATCTAAACAAGCACCTAAATATTCTCCTTTCATTGTCTCTTCCTGCATAAAATATCTCATTCTTTGTCCAGGAGACATTTTTGCAATCTCTATTGCCTCAAAATAAGGTTTCTTTCCTTCTAATGCTCTATTAAATTCATATATGACTACCATTACAAAAAGAATATTTTTAGGTTTATAATAATTTATATAGCCACAAAACCCTTCGGGTAGTGGTTTCCTTCAATTCATATGAATTGAATGGGGTGACTACCGAGAAAATCTGTTGCCGAGCAATAGTAAAATTTAGTTCCAGAGTTTAACGAGTATTTCTAGTAAAATTTTCAATTTCCTCAAGAGTTTTTAGACCCATTAACTCTGTTCTCATTCTAGAAGCTCCCTCTATATTTCTTATAAAATTAGCACCTAAATATTTTATTCTTGGCAAGTCAACTAAAGAATATTTTTTAGCCAAAGAAATATAATTTTTAAATTCTTTAATATTTTTTCTATAATTAAATTCTCCTTCTTTTCCAGTTTTAAGATATTTTAAAATCCTATTAAATATTAAAGGATCTCCTATTGCTGCCCTTGCAATCATTACCCCATCTGCAATTTCCAGCATTTTTTCTGCATCTTTTCCGTCTAAAACATCTCCATTTCCAATAACTGGAATTCCTATTTTATCTTTAACTTTTTTTATCCATTTCCAATTAGCAGGAACATTCTTTCCATCAGTTGCTAATCTTGCATGAATCGTTAAAGCGTCTGCCCCTGCATTTTCTATTTTTTTTGCAACTTTCAAAACGTTATTTGTTTTAAAACCAAGTCTAATTTTTGCAGTCACAGGAATATCTGCATTCTTCAAAATTTTTATCATATCAGAAATTTTAGAAGGATTTTTAAGTAAATAAGAACCTGCCTGATTTCCAGTAATTCTTATCGATGGACAACCACAGTTAATATCCACTAAGTCATAATTTCTTACAAATGGAATAACTTTTTCAAATTCCTCTCTTGAATTTCCAGTTATTTGTATTCCTAAGGGTTTATCCCCAGAAGAAGTTTTCATTAAATCATTCTTTTTTTTATTTTCATGTAAAATCTGTGAAATATAAAGCATTTCTGTGTATGCCATCGCTGCTCCTGATTTTCTACATATTAATCTATAAGGCAAATCTGTAACATCCACCATTGGAGCAAGAAATAAAGGATTTTTCAGCCTAATATTCCCTATCTTAAAAGTTCTCATCTTATTATTAAGAATTAAGAATAAACTTCACCTAAATCTATATCGTCTTCATCAGCTACAATCTCGTTCTCTACATCCTGACTACCAGTATCAGCCACACCAGAGCCATATTTCTGATCATTACTGGTTTTCTCTGTCCCATCAGAATCACTCATCATGTAGAACACTCCAACTACAACCACTACCAAAACTAGGATCATAATTATTTTATTTAACATTCCCATTTTTATCCAGTAACTCCTGCATTTACTTCTGCATCAACCTTAGTAGTTGCCCTGATCTTTAATTTCTCAGCAGCCACACTTACTTTCTCGCTTGCAACTCTGTATCCTTCTCTCCTTAATTTATCCGCTCTCTCTTTAAGTCTATCACTTTGTCTCTCCAAATGTTCTTCCTTAACTCGCTTAACATGATCCACTACTGTATCCCTTCTTTGTTCAAACTGTTCCTTCATTCTTATTCTTATAGATTCCTTAGCAGATACATCAAGACCATCATATCTCTCTAGAAGTCTAAGTTTCAATTGAGAAGAACCCACTTCACCACTTCTTATTTTAGCTATCAATTCCTCATCACTAACATTCATTCTATCTAAAACTTTCTTTGCTCTATCAGCGTTTAACATTCTTCTCTTCTCTTCAATTCTCCTCTTAACCTCTTCTAATTTAGTCTTATCAATATTATCAAACTTCATTTTTAACTCCCTCTTATCTTCTTCAGAAAGAAGAGCTTTAGATATATCTCTAAATTGCTTAATAAGATCCTTGGCATCAGCCTTTATTTCAACAAAAACCTTAACTGATTCTTCAGATTTTGTCTTAGGTGCAGCCTTAACCTCTTCAAGAAGAATATTCATTTCTGCTACAATAGGCTCTAATTCTGTAATTGTCTTATTTTTATCCTTTAAGAATTGAATAATTTCTTCCATATGTAATATAGCCCTATTTATTCTTCTCTCAAGTTGTAAAAGACGCATTTCCGCACCGTGAGATTCAGTCATTACTTCGACTTCCGCTTCAGTTTCAACATCTATCTCAACTGTTGCTTCATTATCACTCTGAGCAATAACAAAAACTCCGCTGGTCAAAACAAAAACCATAAATAATCCTAAAACTAAACTTCTTTTCATAATATAATTAATTTTCTTTTATTTAAATAGTTTATTGTTCATCTATTTAGAGTAATAATTAGAAACAAGAATATTTATATATTGATTACTCTCAATAAAATTATGGAAAAAGATATAGACAGAATACCTAAAAATGCAGATACCGATATCCTAATCAGAGTTGACGATTTCGGTGGAAAAAGAGGAGTAACTATAAGAGAATTTGTTCGCGGAGAAAGATATACTGGTTTTACAAAAGCTGGAACAAGAATTCCTGCAGAACATTTTAAAGTCTTTAAAGCAGCAATAAACTCCATAAATGAAAAAGAATTAATGGAAGCCCCAGTAGATGGAGGACAACAAAAATTCCCTTCTCATACTCCATCAGCACATCACGTTGAAGCAAAACCTGCACATGATAAATCTCCTCCACAAGACAAAGGAAAAGGCAAAGCCAAGCCTAAAATAGAAGATAACGATATTGGCGAAGAAGAATTCTAAAATGTCCCTTTATCCAGATAGTAAATTTGAAAGACTTACCAAAGGCACATGGATTTACTTACATGGAAAAAAAAACGCATACCTAGGAAGATATGAATTAACGGAAAATTGTGAAGCCACTGATTCTGGCAGAGGAGATGAACCTCACGTTTTTCTTTCTGGAGGAAACTTCCATTTTACAAAACTCGAAATTGGCGGAAGTCATTTTTTTGTTCCCTCTCTTTATGATGTAAAAGAAAAAGTAGTTTTTCCAAAAAGAGATATCATTGATCTAACTTATAAAATATATGTAGGCAGAGAAGAGATAAAGAGGGGCATGAGTGAAGAAAGCAATCCTAGTTTTGAATTAATGCGAGATCTCACTTCAGGTTTTCGTTAAAAAAATTAGTTATCTATTGGCGAAAAAGAATTTTAGATTTACTTAAATCACTTTTTTTACTTCTTCTACACAGTTCATTAAATCGTAAATATTAGATTCATTAATTAACTTACCTTTAAATATCTGAATTCTCTGAAGTGAAGGTTCTAATACTTTGTAGGCAAATTTATCCTCTTCATCCCATTCAGTGAAGTTGTCAATTAGAGTAACTATACATTTTTCATCTATTGCTATATGCATAATTGTTGGCCTTTCTACACTATAAAATCTATGATAAAATTGTTCTCTTGCTCTTGAAGATATTGGTTCTTGCCATTGAAAATCTTTATCATAATAAATAGAGATAAATTCTCCACCTATTTCTGTAAAATCTCTTCTTCTTATTAAATCGCCTAATTTTTCTATTTTATACCCTCTTTCTTCTAAACATGCATCTAAAGTATATTGAAATCCAAGACCTTTATATATCTCTGATCTTCTTTTGAAAGAGGGTTCTAAATTCATTCTAAGACTTTCATGCTCAGAAGACTCCCCACACTCATTACTTAATATAATTTTTTCAATAATTATTTTAAGTGCTTCATCATCACTTTCAGCTTTTAATTTATCCAAATCCTTTAATCTTTCTAATCTTGGATCCATTACATCCTCTAACTCAGCCTGCATTTGCATTGCATCTAAGTAATATCTTTCTTCTAGGGGCATATCTATCTTTGCTAAAAATTCTTCTAATGTTCTTTCAAGTAGGGTTTGTTCCATAAAATTTTATATAGAAATGGCTTATAAACCTTTTTAAACACCTTCACAGTATATTAAACATGCGAGTTGACGAAAATGGAAAAGAAAACAGAAACAGAGAAATTAAGACAACCCATTGTAACCATAGTAGGACATGTAGATCACGGTAAAACTTCAATTCTAGACCATTTTAGAGGAACTTCTCATCAAGAAAAAGAAGCAGGAGGAATAACTCAAAAAATATCATATTCAAAATATCCTCTTTCGAGAATAAAAGAAGTCTGTCCTTTACTTGAAACTAGAGGAGTAAAACTAGATATTCCTGGATTTTTATTTATTGACACTCCTGGACATGCTGCATTTACAAATTTAAGAAAAAGGGGAGGAAGTCTGGCAGATTTAGCCATTTTAGTTGTAGCAATAAAAGAAGGAATACAGCCACAAACGGCAGAAGTATTGCAAATATTAAAGACATATAAAACTCCTTTTTTAATAGCTTTAAACAAAATAGATTCTATATCTGGTTGGAGAAAACAAGGATCATTAAAAAACTCAATAGATACACAAT
>CAYHYK010000036.1:0-5006 GCA_964360985.1 Candidatus Woesearchaeota archaeon
GTTCTTTTACTATCTTATAAATAGTATAAGCTTTTCTTGTTTTTGCATTTTTCGGTTTGTTAGAAGCTCCAAAAATTCTTAGCATTGATTTATATTTTGAATTTAATTGCTGGGAAAGCATTAAAGCTCTTGCAGCCAAGCAATTTCCAAAATCTTCCCCTACATCTGATTTTGCATAAAGAATTTGATCATCTTCTAATTTATCTTTTACAACAGCACCAATATTATAAAGAGAACCTTCATGTCTTAATGGAGTTCCATTACAATACTTCCAAACAGCTTTTTTAGTTATCGGAAAGTGCCCTCCAGAAAATTCTCTCACTTGGGTATATAACTCGTTCTCTGTGTAAAACGTTCCTGGCTTCATTGCCCAGAGGGTAATGGCCTTAGTATCTGGACTAAGAATTCCAGATGTAAATGCTTCTATTCTGCTTTCCATTGTTGGATTTTTTTCTAAAAAATCTTTATATTTTTCAGTCATTTTCTTAACGCCTCAATAGGATTTAATTTAGAAGCTTGATAGGCAGGTATAATGCCTGATAAAATTCCGATTAATAATGAAAATGAAAGAGAAAATAGAATTAAGGGGAATGAAACTGAGACATTAAATTCTATTCCTAGAAATGAACTTGCTGCTCCTGAAACCATAAATGCAAGACTTAGACCTATTATTGCACCTACAATTCCTCCGACAAGACCTAAAAATGCTGCTTCAAATAAGAAAATGGATAAAATGTCTCTATTTCTTGCGCCTATTGCTTTCATTACTCCTATTTCTCTTCTCCTTTCTAGAACTGAAGTGAACATTGTATTAGCTATACCTATTCCCCCAATTAAAAGTGAAATGGATGCTATTCCTGTTATTACTATTCTTATAACTCCTAAAATAGTGTTTATTGTATCTACACTTTGAACGGGAGTTTGTACTGAGAAGTCATCTTCTCCTTCTTTAAGGTTCCTGTCTCTTCTTAATGCCAGAGATATTTTTTCTGCAACTGTAGAAATCTCATCTTTATTCATAACCTGAACAACTATTAAATCTATTTCGTCATCTATATCTAAAATATCTTTCAAGTCTGACTCGACCATTAATACAACTGAGTTAATTGTAAAAGTACTTGCCTTTTTCAATATCCCTACAACTTCGAATTCTTTGCCTTGAATATTTAATACTGAACCTATCCTTACTTTTTTACCGTAACGATTGTCCGTAAAATCATTTCCTAAAACTACTTTGCTATTATCATTTGATTCTAATAATCTGCCTTCTTCCAATTCTATATTAAGAGAATCGTAAATAATTTCTGTTTGCCCTTTATCTTCTGGAATGCTTGCAATGTAGCTAAAATCCAATAGCTTATTGAATTCAACTTTTACTATTCTTATGAGTCTGGGTATAACTTCCCTGACACCAGATACGGTACGTATGACTCTTAGATCGTGTTCTTTGAGTTTATTTACAACGGTAGACCCTGGTGGGCCAAAACCTGTTCCTGAATTTTCAATTATTAATTTATCTGCGTCTAGAGTTGCAAACTGACCTGTTATTGCTTGCTGGAGAGCATCTCCCAAAGAAATTAATGAAACTACAGCCGCGATTCCAATAAATATTCCAAGCATTGTCAGCCAAGATCTTAGACCTCTTTTTCTTATATTTTTCAGAGCGAGGGTAATGTAATCCCTTATCATGTTTAGGATTCCTGCAATTTATTTCTCTTTGCTTTTCTTCTTCTATTTCTAATTACTCTGTATAGAATAATAGCTAGAATAATTATAAATATAATTCCTATGTAAATACCTGCGTTACTCTTTTGGATTAAACCTAATTCCAAGGCTCTCTCTTGAGTATATGCAGTTATTGGAAGCAATATGTCTTTTGTAATTACTTTATTATCAAAATCTCTATATTCTAGTTTTCCAACTAATTCTGGATTTTCATCTCTATAAATAACATCAAAAGTAACTGTTTCGAAATCATCTGAATCAATACTTCCAATGTAAATACTTCTATCTGAAGTTAGCGTAAATCCTTTTGGTTCTATTGTTAATGAAACGAATTTGGCATCTGCAAATCCTTTATTTACTATCTTTAATGTTAAACTACCAGTAGATCCAACTACTGGATTTTCAGTCTCTACTGAAAAAGATAAGTCTGCATTTGCTTTTATTGTAACTCCGATAGCCCCTTGTCTTATAGTTGAAACATTATTTACTGCGTAAGTAAGTACATAAGGTAATTTATAATCTCCAGGAGTAATGTCGTTTGCAGCTTTTATTGTGAATGTGAAATCTTCTTCATCTCCTTCTTCTATTTCATCAATAGAATCTTCAGAGTTTCCTACAGCGATAAATGGTAAATTTGCAAGGTCTAATCTTAGAGAAACTGATGTAGCGTCTTCTTCTAATTCGTTACTTAATTCTATGTTTATACTTCCTGTCTGACCAGGAGTTAATGAAACTGTGTCTACTGAAGATATTGTTATAGCTGATGTGAAAGATAATAAGCTAGCAAGTACAACTAGAGAAAATAATACTTTTAGGGATAATGTTTTGTTTGTCATATTATTTACCTTCTGCCTCTGCTTTTAAACTTTGCTCATAAACATTTAATCTTTCTTCAATTCTACCAAGTCTTTCATTTAATCTACTACATTCTACTCTTTGTGTTTCCTGAATCTCTCTATAACCTTTCTTCATTTCATTGTTTAGACCCCAGGTATAATAACTACCTAAAGCACTTAATGCAACTCCTACCACTATCACAGCATCTATAATTTTTGCCGTGTACTTTCTAACTTCTCCTATATATTCTTCTGGTCTTTGTTCTTGATTTGCCATGAAATTTTCAGTAATTAAGGATATTTAAATCTTTCTTTTTGTTACTATTATATAGTTAATATTAGATTAGGGTTTCCTTAGACTAGAGAGATGTTTTTCATTGATTCTTTTATATTGTTTATACTCTTTTTACAGGTGTTCCAAATTCTCTCTAGGCTTGCTTCAAAATAAGAATGGACTATAAAATCTCTAAATTGGGACATCTATCCATAATAAAATTGGAATTTCATCGCCTAATATTTTTTCTTTCAATTCTGGTCTTATTGTATCACATTCTACTAAGTCGATCTTTTTGTTTATAGTTTCTTCTAAAGCTCTCTTAAGTTTGATTATTTCTATTAAACCAAAATCTTTATTTATTCTTACTAAAAGGTCTACATCGCTATCATCTGTTTGCTCCCCTCTAGCGTAACTCCCAAAAATATCTGCTTTGTCAACTCCATTATTTCTTAACAGAGGACTTAATATTTTTTTTATATCATCTATTTTAAGAGTCTTTTTCATATAGATTCTATACTGAATAAGTTTTTAATACTTTCTTTAATTGTAGAAAATATTATTTAGAAACAACCCATTTGCCACTTACTTTTTTTGTAATTTTTTCAATTGAGCCATCTTTAATCCAGTATATTTTTTCTGCGTAGGTTTGTGCCAAATTAGGATCGTGAGTAATTATGATTATTGTCTTGCCTTTTTTATTTAGATCTCCTAGAAAATGCATTACTTTCTGTCCTGTAGTTGTGTCTAGGTTTCCTGTTGGTTCATCTGCAAGAATTACATCTGGATCGTTTGCTAATGCTCTCGCAATTGCAACTCTTTGCTGCTGTCCACCAGATAACTGGTTAGGATAATGATCTTCTCTATCTGCCAACTCAACTAATTTCAGAAGCTGATGAGCTTTTGCTTCTCTATCATCTTTATTTTTGCCCTGAAATAACATTGGAAGCATTATATTTTCCTTAGTAGTTAGATTAGGAATTAAATTAAAGCTTTGAAAAATAAATCCTATTTTCTTTCCTCTAAATTGGGCTAATTCTGATTCGCCCATACTTGATATATCTAATTTATCCAGATATATTGAGCCTTTGGTAGGGGTATCTAAACTACCTACTAAATTCATTGCTGTAGATTTTCCCGATCCTGATGGACCCATAATAGCTACAAAATCTCCTTTATTGATTTCTATACTTAAGCCGTTTAGGGCTTTGACTAGGTTATCTCCCATTTCATAGTACTTATGTACTTCTTTGAGTTTTATTAGTTCTGACATAAAAATAGATGTTATAGAGGGTTTAAGAAGGTTTCTAGGAGTGTTTATAAAATATTAATTTTAACTTTTATGATGAGGGCAGTCAGCATAGGATGGGAGTTAGAAATTAAGTTATCTAGTGAGGAAATAGATCGTCTTGCTAATGTACGTCTGGAGGGAGGAATAAAAGTATATGATATTATGGATAAACAAAACTTAGGTTTTAGAAAGATAAAAATAGGCATTGGAAAAATTAATAGCAATTTATTAAATGCTGAGTTAAGAGCTTTTCCTAAAGGTTATGTGAATGAAGTTAAGAGATTTTATGTGGTATTGTCAGAAAGAGGTTATGAAGAACTTAGAGAACGCGGCTCAACAGGAGAGCGAATGTGGAATAATCCTGGATGCAAGGTTTTGATATATAATTCTGAAAGGCTAAATACTAAATTCTAGGTTTTTCCCAGCTTTTTACTTCTTGTGCGTCTGGGACTAGCTCAAAACTACATCTTTTTCTTATATAATTTCCCACAAATAAAAAATTCTCGGATTCTTCTGTTACTGAAAGATACACTTTGACTGTTATTGATGATTCCAATGTATGCACTTTTAAATCTGGACTGAAAGAATTTCTCAAACTAGAAAGAGCTAAATCTCTTCTTTCTTTATAATTTGAAGATAGATATGTAATGACATCTTTTTCAACAGCCTCATAAAAATCTCTTCCACTTTCATCTACACACAACTCTCTCCTTAAATCGATTATCTCTGCTTTTTTAAATTTAAAATTTCCTTCTAGACCCATCATTATTAATTATATCTTGTATTTTTAAATTTTATGGAATATTTGAAATAAAAACTATCAAATGTGTAGTATCCCGTTAATATTTCCTAACGATATGTTATTTGGATTCTTCATCTT
>CAYHYK010000037.1:0-3901 GCA_964360985.1 Candidatus Woesearchaeota archaeon
TACAAGCCCGACTCCGTGCCTATGGCACTAACCAAAACTGCCCCGCCCCCTGCGCAACTAAACTGCCCCCCCCCGCGCAAAGTTGGCTTTGTTTGTCAGTGTCGCCTGGCGTGGACGCGCGGCGACGGAGGTGCCCCACGGATTCATACGCGCCCGCCGAAAAGGACACGACACAAAAAGTACCTGTGCGTGTCCTGTACGTGACACCAGCGGGTTTTAATCCCCTCTTCAAGGGTTTATAATTCTAGAAAAGATTCTTCAAAGCTTTCCAAGAAAGTCCTTGTTAAGGCAGGAAAGCTTATCCGAATCAAGAGGAGGTGAATTAATACTTATTGCAGACAATTCTGAAGAATAAAAATCTTTAAATATCTGCTATCTTCCATTCAAAAATGACCAACTACATCGGACATAAAGTTAAATTGGCAAGTAGACACTTCTATGGAGGATTAATTTCTCCCCACATACGAATTAATTGGACAAATAACGGTATTTATTTTTATGAAAGGTTTGATGAAGGAAACGGAATAGCCCAACCAGAAAGTGAAAACGAAGTAAACAATATTCCCAATACAAGAGAATGGTATGATGTCCAAAGTGTTTGTTACGATAAATCTCCTGAAGAAATGAGAGATATTGCACTCCATGAAGCAGAAAAAAGAAATGTTGTTTTAATAGAGCACCATGTATTTGAAGAAGGTAAACTTATAGATAGAATCACCTGGCATCCAGATGGCTGGGAACCTCAAGATACAATCTACCAATAAAAACCAAACATTTATAGTCTAAAACTTATATTAATCAAATGAATAATATTCTAGAGATAATAGATAAAAATGGAAAAATCATATACCTAACACCAGAACGTTGGAGCCATATACAACAAGAGCATTTCGATGTTTCCCTTCAAGAAATAGAAAATACCCTCTTATTCCCAACAAAGATTTCTTTAAGTGATAGAGATCCTGCAGTAAAATGGTTCTATAAATATTATAAAAACAAAAGAGAATATTTAATGGTCTCGATAAAGTATTTAAACGGAAAAGCATTCATTATAACATCTCATTATGTAACAAAAATACAATGAAAAAACAAAAAATGCACATATATTATGATCCTGAGGCAGATTACTTAGAAATACGTTTTGGTGATTCAACATCTTCCACATACGAAAAGATAGGAGAAGACACTTTTGTAAGAATAGATAAAGAAACAGGCAGTATAAAAGGTTACGCCATCTACAACGCAAGAAAAGGATCATCCTTAAAAAACATCCAGGTTGAAATACCTCAAGACATATTAAATTCAGTCGATTAACATGTCAAAAATATTCAATATTCTATTTGGATTACTAATATTTTCCCTAGTTTTGCTATTTTCCTCAACCAGAATTTTCTCCACCACTTTCCTTCCTTCTTTAAGTTTCATGCTCGTACTATTAATTTCCCCACTCTTATTTATTTCTTCAATATATGAAATAAGCAAAAAACCAAAAAAATATCTCCTTCCAATAATAGGGATATTGTTATCTCTTTTTGGTATCATAATAAGTATAGGCCTAATAATTGCCCTGAAGAACTTTACTTAATATTAACTAAAACAAGCCTACCGTTATTATTTGATTCTGACAAATATTCTATAGAAGAATCTAAGTCTCCATTTTCATTTAAACTAAATGCAGTAAGACCTCCCTCTTCAGTAAATATTCTTCTTGTAGACTCATCTTTATTATTAAATCTCGGAAATCCTCTCCTATCTGTAGTTTCAAAGTATTTTAGATTGTTTTCATGTGCTAATTCAGGGGCTTTTACTATTCTAGGATTTTTTCCCAATTCTAACTCCAAACAACCCACTTCTAAATCTGATCTTATTACTTCCAAACTATAAGAAGGAATATATAATGGAACTTCAAGATTAAAGCCTCTTTCCTCTACTTGGTCTACCAGCTTATCAGCCAAATCACTATTTGATCCATCTCTAGATCTCAAAAAAACACCTAAATCTAAACAATATACTCCCTTGACTCCTAAAGCCTCCAGTAAACTATAATCAAATATATTTTCACCTTCCAATTTTTTATGTATATCAGATATATCTACAGTTCTATGTCCATGTATTTTCAGAATTCTATTTGCAAAAACGCTGGAAACCAATCCACAACCAACCACAGTTGGAACTCTATCAACATCTTCAATAGATAATTTTCCAAGCTCATTAGGAATATATTCAAAAGTATCCATAATTACACTATTATATTCCTCTAGAAATCTAGGTGCATCAGGTCCTTCAATAAAACTATATTTCTTTCCTTTAATTTCGGCTCTTACAGGAAAATTATAACTACTAGACATTGAAATAACATAAAATAACTCTATTTAAATTTTTATATAATTTTACTTAGAACTAATAAACTCCGTATACTTACACTTTCCACAATAAAGTCTAGTTTTATGATCTGCTAAGAAGACTCCGACTCCACATCTAGGACAAGTTTTATCTCTCTTTATTTTACCATCTTCAATAGTGTAATGACTATATTTCTTAGAAGTAGGCTTATTTCTATGAGGTCTCTTTCCTTTTCGTTTGCCCTCTGCGCCTCCTACTTTTGTAGCCATCTAATTCTTGGCCTCCTTCTTTGGCTTAGCTTTAGGTTCAACTCTTTCTTTATCACCAGGAGATTCATATATAAAAACTTCACAGAAAAACTCATTATCTCCAAAATTATTCCATAATTTCTTCACAACCACATTCTCAGCCCCAACTTTAAAATGTTCAGAACACAAATTTTGCATTTTTACAAGTCCAGGGTTACTATGTTCAACTACAGAGAATACAATTTCTTTCCTCTTAAGCAAACTATTCTTAAATTCATTTTTGAGTTTCATCTGAACCTAGCTCCATAAACACCTTTTCCTTTAATATCTAATTTCTTAGCTATTTCGGATTCTTCAGGATTAAGAACTACTATCTTCCCTCTTAAACTTTCCGCTTCTTCTTTATTCACTAATTTAGTAGTACCTAAACCGCTTTCAGTCAACTCAAACATTTTAACAAATCTCTCTACCATTATTTCTTAGACTTTCCTCCCTTTTCAGGCTTATCAGTTTTTTTATTCTTTTTCTCAGGAGAGTTCTTCTTTCTTTTATCTTCATCTAACCATTCTACTTTTCCTAGTCCAGGCTGTCTCATCGTTAAGCCTATTTTAGGACTATCTCCCTTATAACTTACAGCAACTATTCTAGCAACACAATTATCTCCCTTAGCTAAATTTCTTTTAGAACTCTTTCCACTTAAAGTTCCAGTTTTACTCAGGGATACATAATCATCCATCGTCTGTGAAATATGAATCATTCCTTGTGCAGGACCTATCTGCATAAAAGCCCCAAAATTAGTAATATCAAGTATAGTTCCATAAACAAGTTCATGTAATTCTGGTCTCCAAACAACTATCTTAAATTTAGACTTGTAATAAGCAGCTCCATCCCCAGGAATCAAAATTCCATCTTCTATATGATCTACACTTATTACAGCTAAAACATATCCTAATTCCTTATTAACTCTATTAACATAACTCTCATTAAGTTGCTGCTCAATAGCATCTTTTGTCGTCAATCCAAACAATCTAGGCTCAACTCTAACATGATCTTCTACTTCCAATAAATAAAACATTTTTTTCTTATTTCGTTATTATAATAGTTTAATTAAATGCATGAGATAAAATCGGTTTAAAAAGCTTACGCCTCCTTAAAAACTAACCAAAAAGAGAGTATTTTCAATATAAATCCTATTTCCAGACATATTCATTACAAAATTCACAGTTTGCCTCAACATTACAAGGTTTAAACCCTTGCTCATAACTGTTTAAAATATCATGTGCCGTCTTAATCAACTCTTCTTCAACCTC
>CAYHYK010000038.1:0-3848 GCA_964360985.1 Candidatus Woesearchaeota archaeon
TTGATTATATGGTATCAGGAGTCAGACAGGACAGATTCGCTTTAGCAAACCCAGTCATCCCAGAAGTAAATAAAGAAAAGCCGGGATATATACATCCTGATTTATGGAAATAAGTGCGACGCTGCAAAAAATAATAGAGGAGCAAGGAAAAAGGATTTGGCACTCGAGCTTAGACATATGCGAAGATAAAAATGAGAAAACTAATAGCATATCCAATACGGGGAATATTGTTTTTATTAATAATATTTAGTGTTTTAATAATAATAGAAATGTATAATTTAAAGGAAGTCTCAGCTTTAATTCCCATAGGAAAAATTCCAATTGACATTCCTGATAGGAGCAAGAGCTGGGATTTAGACCAGACGAAAGTCAAGAATTTTATAGCTGAAAACCCTTCTTTCTCCAATACAAAACTAATTGAACTTGTAGGAAATGCATCAAACAGAAAATGGGCAGTTGATTCAAGATATAGCTACTTAGAGTTTATATATAATGGTAAGGGATTAATTATGATATACGATGCTTCAAAAAATGATGAGCTAATCTAAAAGATGAAACTAAAAGTCCTATTATTAATTGCACTTTTAATGATGCCTTTAGCTTCTGCTTTTACTTCAGATAATGGCTGGAGAATAAATACAAATATAATCTCCTTTAAAAATGAAACCACCCAGTTAGGGGCGGTAAGCGGAAGCGGGGAGTATGTTTCAGGTCAATTCCAATCAGGTTTTTTTGGCAGATTATGGCAGAGAATGGCGGTATTTTTTGAAGCTGATTCTGAGCCACCAACGTTTACAGTAGATTCTCCAGAAGCTAAAACCTATTCTAGTGGGATTATCCCAGTAAAATATACTGCTGATTCAACTGCGGTAGACATTTTCTATAATATAGATGGCAGAGACAATCTTACCCTCAATGGAAATACAACCTTATCTACCAATGAAGGAATCCATGTCTTTAGGTTTTATGTCCGTGATAGAAATTTAAATGAAGGAACCCAGTCGATTCAATTTACAGTAGCATTAGAAGGAGGACAAGGAGCACAAGGAGGCGGAGAGTCTTCAACGGATACGAAAGAAGAACCTCCAATAGAGACAGCAATAATCATAGAACCGGCAGTTATAAATACAGCAGTGGAAACATTCGATGAGGTTCAAAATAAAATAAAGCTAAACCCAGTTATCTTTTCGGTTATAGGGTTAGCCATGATAATTAGTACAAAATTAATAAGAAAAAGAAAATTTGACAGTGTTTCTTTTATGGGGGTTCTTTTAATATTTACTTCCAATTCTGAAAAGATTTTCGATTATCTGAACAAGGCTCCATTTATAAGCCCAATTATAGTTAAGCTTAATGAATTATTTTTATTTGTAGGTAAAAATACTGGGACACAAGACCCAATATTTTTCGGAGCGACTATCACGTTAATTGGAGGATTCATATTGTATAATTTGTTCATTAAGAAAGATATTCTTAATACTAGAAGAAAAGCTAAAAACGACCTTAATCTTTAGGATTTACCTGTAGAATTATTTTGATTTTATCTCCCTTTTTAAATTCAGGAATATTATCTGTGTCTTTAAAGTGTCCTCTAAATTGCATTTTAATATCAATGTCTTTAAAAAATCCTTGTAAATTCCTATCACTTATTACAATAACAACACCGTCAGAAAAACATTCATTAACAACTCCATGTAATTCAAAATATACTAACTTTCCTTTATCGTCATATCTTTTTTGTGCATTCATCCATCTGGCTCAAAAAAGAAAAAATTAAGAGGCTGGTGAGCCTCCTGTTTCAACGGTATATTTCCCTCTTTCCTGTGTAGTGGAAATGACCTTCAGTTCTGTCTGCTTTACGTCTTTGAGTTTTTTTGCAACAATAGCTTCGGCGGCGTTTAATGTATCTACTGCACTATAACCTGCAACTAACATAGCTACTTTACCTCCATTGTCAACAATCCTTATCATTGCTTCATTAGGAGTGAAATCTTCCCTATCCACTCCAAATAATTCTTTAGCTAAAGGATTTACTGCGGGTCCTCCAATGACGATAACATTGTATCCTTCTATGCTTGAAATCTCCTCTGCTAAAGCTACTGCACTGCTTGAAATTGGATTTACAACCACGCCTCCGCCAGAGACTTGCTTTGTTGTTATCTGCCCGCCTATAGAGATTCTGGCTTTCACTTCATTATCAGGTATTCTTAATACAACCTCATCAGAAGCTCCATTTGATTTCGGATTGTCTATGATAACCCCATACTTCATTCTTTGGTCTTCATCTTTAGTTCCTATTGTTGTTTCATTATGGATTAATTCTCCTGCTTCCTCCGAACTACCGGTATTTCCCAGAGACTGAATCGCTCCACTGCTCAACTTCCAAACAGTAATTAAGTCGTCATTAGTTATATCCGCAATGCCCTCATTTAGGCTCAAATAAAGATTGTCATCCACATCACTGAAGTTTACTTTCAAATCCAGGTCATTTCCTTTGGTATTCCCGAAGTTAATATTCCCAAACTTCGTCTCTGTATCATTCACTATATCCTGAGAGAACTTCACTTTATTGTTGTCTTTATCTTTATAGAAAGTTCCTAAAGTAGTTTCATTCCTTCCATAAAGCCATGCTTCCTTAGTTTTAACTCCATTAACCTCTAGTCCTTCATTTTCATTTGTCTTTAAGTGAACGGTCTTTACGGATGTTAATGAGGCTTCTGCATCGCTCAAATCTGTTTTATCTTCAAATTCTATTGTGTATTCAGCATACTTGCTTGCTGTCAACTCCTCAAAACAGATATTCAGATATTTATTTGGAAGTTCGATACAATCTCCCGGTTTAGGAGGGTTATCTGTGTCGTCATTCCAGACAAAATCATTTTCAATTCCGATTACAACTCCTGCTTCTGTTGTTTTTGTGACATCTGTACTTAAACCAGAATTCAGATTTCCAATATTCCACACCCAGTTAGGATTGTCTTCATCTTCTCCAATATAAGCATCTCCATCTTGGTAGGTTTCAACTGCGTCCTCTCCGATGACTAAATTAGCTGCGGATAATTCCTGTCGATTACTGTCATAAAAAGTTGCATCATTAGTTATTTCAATACCGTTTATTGTTTTGGTTTGACCGTCGCTTATTATCTCGGTTACTCCATCAACATTAACGACTACTGCTCCTGAACTACCAACCTTCACTAACTTTACCGTTTTGCCTGAAACTTCCACATCATCTCCAGAATCCATAAAGTATTCCTGAGCAACTCTTGCTGTAAACTTGCCATCATTACCGACATTAGTTATCTTTATATCCCTTCCAAGAAACTTAATATCTAATGGGTCTGATGTTGAGGTCTCATTGACCTTTATGTTTTCATTAAATGCGAAATAATATTTTAATGAATCTTTGGCAACTTCAATAACAACATCATCTCCATAATCTACATCGCCACTAGTTAGGGATGTTTCTACTTTTGCTCCATCGCCTAGAACAAATAATTCTTCATAATCATAGTCCCCACTGTTGAAACTTAAAGTAGAATCTTCTAAGGTTTTTACAGTTGCATCTGAAATCAGCTCATCAAATTCAGAATTTAACTTCCCCCCCAAGAATATCTCCTCAGTCTTTCCTTCTGCTGTTGTTAATGTTTCTGTTGTTTCTTCTGCTGAGGATACTGCCTTTGTCTGCAAATCAGCTAATAATATAGACTGACCAATTGTATCTGATGCAGCAGCCGAACTTCCTACAGCGATTAATAAATTATTTGCCATCCCCTCTTTAATAAAAGGTGAAGGATAATCGCTCAAAGTCCCCAATGCAAGTGCACCGCTAATGCTTGCTCCAACCA
>CAYHYK010000039.1:0-2137 GCA_964360985.1 Candidatus Woesearchaeota archaeon
TGGGAGTGTAGCTCAGTGGGAGAGCACACGACTGAAGCTCGTGCTGTCGGGGGTTCGATTCCCTCCACTCCCATTTTGGAATCGAACTCGATTCACTTACAATATGCAAATTTTCACATCACAATCGGCATAACATTTATAAAACTCTTTGTCTAATCTTTAGGATGCAAAAAGAGGGGATAAATAATCAAGCTAATAATTTCGGTCTGGCTTCAGTCATATTCGGAATTATTAGCCTAATATTCGTACTAGGTCTAAATCTTCACGGAGGAATCTTTGCCTTAATAGGTCTAATATTTGCATTTATACAAAGAAACAAATCAAATAACAACTGGGCTTTCTGGGGAATAATTCTAAATCTTGCAGGAATAGTTATCAACTTAGCAGTTTTTATCTGGATACTAACCACAATAACTCAGCAACTTAAGGACTCAGGTTTATTAGATCAGTTAAATCAAATTAATGAACTAGGGAATCAACAATATGCACAGTAAAAAAGCAGCAGTCGAACTTTCTATAGGCACAATAGTAATCATAGTTCTAGCAATGTCTATGTTAATTCTAGGTTTAATATTAATAAGAGGAATATTCAGTGGAGCAACAGATAATGTAGATGAAATCAATGAAAAGGTAAAGGAAGAAATAAAGAATCTATTTGTCGATGAAGACGAAAGAGCAATATTAAAATTGACAGAAAGTACTGCTAAAGTAGAACAAGGATCTGAATTCGGAGTAGCATTTGGTGTAAGAAACACGGAAAGAGGAGCGGTAGGGTCTCAAAATTTCCAATATTCTACAATATTAGATGATCCAAATATAAAATCAAATTGCGGAGTAACAAAGGAAGTAGCAGAGAAATGGATAAGATTTGGCTCAGGAACATTATCCGCAAGAGCAGGAGAAGTTGATGCAGAAAGGTTAAAAGTAGTAATTCCAGAAGATGCTCCTCTTTGTGAAACAAAATATAGAATATTAATTTATAGAACGGATAAAGGTGAATCTGCAACCAATCCCTATGAAGATTTAAGCTTCTTTGTTAAGATAGAAGCTAAAGGTTTGTTTTAAAAAAACAAATACCCTTAAAAACTCCATTTTTCTCATATTTTTATGGAATTTAAAGACTACCAAAAATATAGATGGTTTTACACTTCAACTGGTAAATTAGTTATAGGTGGAAAAAACGCTTCTCAAAACGAAACTCTCTTAAGAAAAGTAAAAAGTGAAAATAAAGATAGATTAGCAATGCATACCACTGAACCTGGCAGCCCATTCACTATAATTCTTTCAGATATAAAAGATATAACCGATGAAGATACTAATGAATGTGCCATATTTACAGGTGCATTCAGTAGAGCCTGGCGTTCAAAAAAGAAAAAGGTTTCTATAGATATATTCAATTTATCACAACTTCATAAATCCTCTTTAATGAAAGAAGGGACATGGGGCGTGAAAGGAGAAATAAAAAGAGTTCTTGTAGAATTAGAATTAGTATTGACTAGACAGGAAGGCAAATTAAGAGCAGTTCCAAGACCTACTGTAAAGTCAAAAAAAGATATACTCCTAAAAATAATACCCGGTAAATTGGATAAGGCTATTATAATTCCTAAGTTGCAAGTAGCCTTGTCAGATTCAATTAATCAGGAAGAATTATTAAATGCCATTCCCTCAGGAGGTATATCAATAAAAAAATGATTTCAGAATCAAGGTTTCAAATAGGCAAAAATGGATTAACACAAGGAGTAATAGACTCTCTCAATCTTAGTCTGAAAACTCACGATCAAATAAGAATAACTGTCTTAAAATCCCTAGAAAGAAATAGGGAAAAAATGATATTAATGGCTACAGATATTTTATCTAGAGTAAACTATCACTGCAGGTACAAAATAATAGGTTTTACCATCATTCTTAAAAGAACATCAGCCAAATTAAAAAAACAATCAGCTAAAACTAATAGGGAGAAATCTTTATAACTTCAACTTCATAACGTCTACAAAACCAAGTTGAATGGGATAAAGATTTCCAAAGGAAATCTTTATAAGGCTTGTTTTTCACTCACATTTAATCAATAATATGAATACCATAAAAACAATTCATCCAGAGAAATACAATAAAATTCTAGCGGATGCTTTGAAAGAGA